>NZ_CP094241.1:0-311329 GCF_022749495.1 Neisseria macacae ATCC 33926
CGTCGTCCTCGACGAACGCGGCAAAGCCCCGACCTCCGTCGAGCTGGCGGAACACCTCAAAAGCTGGCAGCAAAACGGCGAACACGTCTGCTTCGTCATCGGCGGCGCCGACGGCATGACCGACCACCTCAAACAACAAGCCCGCATGATGATGCGCCTCTCCAGCCTCACCCTCCCGCACGGTATGGTGCGCGTCCTGCTGACCGAACAGCTCTACCGCGCCGTCTCCATCCTCCACAACCATCCTTACCACCGCGAATAGCAAAAGCCGTACCCGCAGGCAGGCTTCGTGTGTCCACCGCATAAATCGGGCGCAAGCGTATCTGTTGCGAATTCAATACATCAAGAAATAGTAAACTAGGAAATATTCAGATATTGTTTGAATGCCCGCCATAAGGACGATAAGATACCGACCTCATTTTATAAGGGATTGATTCAGAAACAGTTCGGGCTTACTGAAGGCAACTTCGCCGTATGGTTTTGAAGTGCGAAAGCTTCAATCCCCATTTTGATATCACACAACGATAAAGATGAAATGTCCGGTTTATTTTTCGAAAGGGGGCGGAATGAAGGAAATTCAGCGGGGATTTTCTTTGTCTCAATTGGTTTTTACCATCGTGATGGTGGGGATTTTAACGTCGATTGCCTACCCGTCTTACCAAAAATATGTTGAAAATACCAAGCTGCAGGAAGTGCGGGCAGCCATGATGGAAAACGCCCGATTTCTGGAGCGTTTTTATCAAAAAAACGGAAGTTTCAAACAAAGTTCCACCCAATGGCCGGATTTGCCGATTAAGGAAATCGGCGATTTTTGCATCAAGGTGCAAGGCGACGCCAAAGGCACGCCGGACGGGCGGTTTACCCTGAAGGCAGTAGCGCGGTCGGATCAAAATCCCAAGGTATTGAAAATCAACGAAAGCTTTGTCACGGTATCGTGTGAAACGACCGAAAGCACCTGCGAAGACAAGACGCAGCATTTCGCCAATACGGACAAATCATGCAAGATATTTGAGTCTTGAGGCATCGATAGCAAAAAGGTCGTCTGAAACCGAAGTTGGTTTGCCGTTATGCTTTTTCGGTGACAGTGCAGTGAAGGGACAGATATTGGATAGGGTATCGTTTGTCTTGGGTCAGTTGCGTGTAGCTTATATGGAAAGTTGCACTTCAAATCTGAATCCGCCGTCGTCTGAAAACGGATAGGGAGCGTATCCCCAAACTGAAAAGCTTTGATTTAAAGTTAATCCACTATACTTAATCTTTAGCCCATAAACCCGCTTGGTGGTTTATGGGCTATAAACGATCAAATCTTACAAACAAGCCATTTCGTTTGCCATTTGCTGTTCTAAGGTTTCACGTCGGCGGATAAGCCGGTATTCGTTGCCGTCCACTAAGACTTCCGCCGCCCGGTTGCGTGTGTTGTAATTGCTTGCCATGCTGGCGCCGTATGCGCCTGCGCTGCGGATAACCAGCAAATCGCCTTCTTCGCAGGCAAGGGTGCGGTCTTTGCCGAGGAAGTCGCCGGTTTCGCAAATCGGGCCGACGATGTCGGCGCTCAGCGGCGGGATGTTTTTTGGGTCTACCGCTTCGATATGGTGATAGGCGTCATACAGGGCGGGGCGCATGAGGTCGTTCATGGCGGCATCGACCATGACGAAGTTTTTCTCTTCGCCGTGTTTGATGAACTCGACGCGCGCCAGCAGCGAGCCTGCGTTGCCGACCAAGCTGCGGCCGGGTTCGAGGATCAGTTTCAGACGACGTGTGCCGATCAGTTTTTGAACCGCTTGGGCATACGCGCTCAAATCGGGGACGGTTTCGTCTTGATAAACGATGCCGACGCCGCCGCCTAAGTCTAAATGTTCCAAAACGATGCCTTCGTCGGCCAATCGGTCAACCAAAATCAAAATGCGCTCGCAGGCTTCGACAAGCGGGCTGAGGTCGGTCAGTTGCGAACCGATGTGGCAGTCGATGCCGATGATTTTGAGGTGGCTTTGGCGGGCTGCATGGCGGTAGGCTTCGAGCGCGTCGGCGTAGGCGATGCCGAATTTGTTGGCTTTCAGGCCTGTGGAGATGTAGGGATGGGTTTTGGCATCGACATCGGGGTTGACGCGCAGGGAGACGGGGGCGGTTTTGCCCAAGCGTTCGGCAACCTTTTGAATGCGGTCGATTTCGGGGATGCTTTCCATATTGAAGCATTTCACGCCGGCATGAAGCGCGAACTCGATTTCCGCTTCACTTTTGCCCACGCCTGAAAAAATGGTTTTCGCCGCGTCGCCGCCCGCCGCCAAAACGCGCGCCAATTCGCCGCCGGAGACAATGTCGAAACCGCTGCCCAGCGAGGCGAAGTGTTTGATGATGCTCAGATTGCCGTTGGCTTTAACGGCATAGCAGACGAGCGGGGAAAGCGCGGCAAACGCGGTTTGGTAGTTTTCAAACGCTTCGGTCAGCGCGGATTGGCTGTACACATAAAGCGGCGTGCCGAATTCTTCGGCAAGGCGGGAGTAAGGGACTTGTTCGCAATGCAGGGTCATGTTGGTGAGGTTTAATCGTTGGTTTGATTGGTAGGTTCTTTGGAAGAATGGATTTTCAGGCCGGTTTGGACCACGCCGAAACGCGCCTTGTCGCCTTCTTTGGGCAGGTAGAGGTCGCCTTTGTAACCGCAGGCTGAAAGCAGGAGGGCGGTTGCCGCCGCAAAAAATACGCTGTATTTCATCGGTAAACTTCCTTCATAAGCGCGAATGTGGCAAGATTCGGTATCTTAAACAAAAAACACACAAAAAGCCATGATGACCGAAAGCGAATTCATCCGCATGAGCGAAGAATTGTTCGAACACATCGAAGACCAAATCGACGAAAACGGCTGGGATTTCGACTGCCAGTTTGCCGGAAACGTCCTGACCATCGAAGCGGCGGACGGCACGCAAATCATCGTCAACCGCCATACGCCAAACCAAGAATTGTGGATTGCCGCAAAAAGCGGCGGCTACCATTTCGCCGAGCAAAACGGCAAATGGCTGGCAACGCGCGACGGACGGGATTTCTACGATGTTTTGAACGAAGCACTGAGCGCGGCTTCGGGCGAAGCTGTTGAGATTGCCGAATTATAGTGGATTAAATTTAAATCAGGACAAGGCGACGAAGTCGCAGACAGTACAGATAGTACGGAACCGATTCACTTGGTGCTTCAGCACCTTAGAGAATCGTTCTCTTTGAGCTAAGGCGAGGCAACGCCGTACTGGTTTAAAGTTAATCCACTATATAATTTGAGTATTCCCACAAAGAGAGCGTTACCCAATGGCACAATTACCCCTGTATCGGACTGCCGAAATCGAAAATTTTACTGTCGGCACGCCCGAAGTTTTAGAATCATTTTTCGAACATATCCCTTATGGCGTCGTCTTTGAAGACGACGGCGACACGGGCTACTTCTATGCCGCCTCGCAAGATGGGATTTTGGATGCCTTGCATATCTACAATGTTGAAGATGTATCCGACAAACATATCCCCAATCATGTCTTGATCTTATGGGATGATGCCTGCACCATAGCCGCATTGTGCATCAACGGTTACATCCATGCCGTCTATGATTTTGTCGAGCAGGCAGGATATTGCCGCAACGGCTTCCCTGAAGCAGAAGGCGAATGGGTGAAAGTCGAAAACCGCGTCTTAGACGATGAATTGCTGGACAAAATCCTATCCCGAAAACCTACATAAACCGCACAAAAGGATAACCAAATGCCCCTGTTAGACAGTTTCAAAGTCGACCACACCCGTATGCACGCCCCCGCCGTGCGTGTGGCGAAAACTATGACCACGCCCAAAGGCGACACCATTACCGTATTCGACCTGCGCTTTTGCGTGCCCAACAAAGAAATCCTATCCGAAAAAGGCATCCACACGCTGGAGCATTTGTTCGCAGGCTTTATGCGCGACCACTTGAACAGCAACGGCGTCGAAATCATCGACATTTCCCCGATGGGCTGCCGCACCGGTTTCTACATGAGCCTCATCGGTACGCCCGACGAGCAGCAGGTCGCCGACGCATGGCTCGCTTCGATGCGGGATGTCGTCAATGTCAAAGACCAAAGCAAAATCCCCGAGTTGAACGAATACCAATGCGGCACCTATCTGATGCACTCGCTTGCTGAAGCGCAGGAAATCGCGCAAAACGTCCTGACGCGCAAAGTGGCGGTGAATAAAAACGAAGAGTTGACGCTGGATGAAAGTTTGCTGAACGCTTAAACGATAGGTATTGAAAAAGGTCGTCTGAAAACGGGAAACCGATTTCAGACGACCTTTTGCTTGAATAGAAAGAATGGACAAATTATCCATCGAAGCGGCAAACCGTTTACCGCCCTGCTTTGGTTCCGCCCGGACCGTACACGGCGCCCCACGCGGCATCGAGCTGCTGCCCTGCCTGCCTCAATGTTTCCGCCTGTTGGCTTTTCACATTCATTGCCGCCTGAAGCTCGCCCTGCAAGCGGACGATGTCGGCTTGGGCTTTTTGCAGGCGGTATTGCGCATCTTCAAGGTCGCTTTGCAGCGAGATGATTTTGCTGTCGTTGCCGGTTTGCTGTTTCAGGACGGTGCGGTAGGCGGAACGCGCGTTCATCAGATTGTCTTCTGCGCTGTCTGCCGCTGCGTTCAGCGAAACGCCCATTAATATCAAGGCGATGAGTTTGTTGTTCATAAAACATCCTTTGATGCTGTCCCGCGATGTGTTAGAGGTCGTCTGAAAACGGAAAGCTGTTTTCAGACGACCTTTTTGCTGCGGTAGGCGGTTGGTTAATATTGATAGGCGGCGAGTTTGCGCTTGATTTCGGGCAGGGCAGCGCGGGCAGCTTCTTCACCCAGCTGGATGGCGCGTCGTTTTTGGTCGAAACCGCCGATAGAACCCATCTCCAACACTTGCGGTTTGATCACGACGTTTGCCTGACCCAATTCATGTTGGAGCAGCGGAATGCTCATGACGTTGAACGTTTGGTCGAGGTAAGAGAAAAAGCCTTGGTTGACGTTTTTCACCGGACGGGCGGAAATATCGACGGCGATAATGAAATTGGCGCCTTGTTTTTTAGCCGCGCTGACGGGAACAGGCTGCGACAGACCGCCGTCAACGTATCGGCGGCCGCCAATCGTGGTGGGCTGGAACACGTTGGGGATGGAAGCGGACGCGCGGACTGCCTGTCCGATGTTGCCTCGGTTGAAGGCGACGGCTTTGCCGCTTTCAAAATCGGTGGCGACGGCGGCGAATTTAATCGGCAATTGTTGGATGGGGCGGTTGCCGACTTTTTGGTTGATGTAGTTTTGCAGTTTTTCGCCTTTGATGAAGCCGCTGCTGGACAGGGTCAGGTCAACCAAGTCGGTTTTGCCCAAAATTTCGGCTTCGAGTTCGAGGCGGTCGGGCGACATGCCTGAAGCGTACAGGCTGCCGACGATGGAGCCTGCGGATGTGCCGGTCACGACTTTGACGGGAATATTGTTTTCTTTCAAGACTTTGATAATGCCAATATGGGCAAAGCCTTTGGATGCGCCGCCGCCGAGCGCAAGCGCGACCACGGCTTTGGGTTTGGCGGTATTCGCGGTATGGGTATGCGGCTTGGCATCCGATTTGTCGGAGGTATGGCTCGGACAGGCAGCGAGCATGAGTACGACAGACGCTGTCAGCGTAGTGCGCAGTGTTTGAATCAGCAATGGTTTCATTTTCAGACGACCTTTATAGATGGATTTTTGGTTTGGAACATATTGTCAGCCGAATGGCGCGAAACCTGTCGCGGTATGCGCTCCGTCGTGTTTTTATCGGCGCGGCTGCGGTATAGTGGATTAACTTTAAATCAGAACAAAGCGAGGCAACGCCGTACTGGTTTAAAGTTAATCCACTATAAAGTGGCAGAAAACCTGTTGCCCGCTTGGTCATGAAAACAGGCGGAATCAGGGGAGCAGGCAATCTGCCATCCGCCTTGTCAGGCGGCACAAGCGGGAAGTTTAGCGCATCGTTATGCCGAAATCAAAAAAGGTCGTCTGAAACCTGATTTTCGGTTTCAGACGACCTTTTGCTTGTCCGCTTTGTCGATCGGTTTTTAATGCTCCCACTCGACGTGTTCGTTGAGGAAACCACCGCTCTGGTGCGCCCAGAGTTTGGCGTAGAGGCCTTGTTTTTCAAGGAGCTCGGCGTGGCTGCCTTCTTCGATGATGCGGCCTTTGTCCAAGACGATGAGCCTGTCCATCGCGGCGATGGTGGAGAGGCGATGGGCGATGGCGATGACGGTTTTGCCGTCCATCATTTTGTCGAGGCTTTCTTGGATGGCGGCTTCGACTTCGGAGTCGAGCGCGCTGGTGGCTTCGTCAAGCAGCAGGATCGGCGCGTCTTTGAGCATGACGCGGGCGATGGCGATGCGTTGGCGCTGGCCGCCGGAAAGTTTCACGCCGCGTTCGCCGACGTGGGCGTCATAGCCGCGCCGCCCTTTGGCATCGGAAAGGTTGGGGATGAAGTCGGCGGCTTCGGCGCGTTCGGCGGCGGAAATCATTTCGGCGTCGGTGGCGTCGGGGCGGCCGTAAACGATGTTGTCGCGCACGGAACGGTGCAGCAGCGAGGTGTCTTGCGTGACCAAACCGATTTGGGCGCGCAGGCTTTCTTGGGTCACGCTGTCCACGTTTTGCCCGTCAATCGAAATCGTGCCGCTTTGCGGTTCGTAGAAACGCAAGAGCAGGTTGACGATGGTGGATTTGCCCGCGCCGCTGCGTCCGATAAGGCCGACTTTTTCGCCCGGGCGGATGGTGAGGTTGAAGCCGTTGAGCAGCGGTTTGCCGGCTTCGTAGGAGAAATCGACGTGTTCGAACTTGATTTCGCCTTGCGACACTTTCAGCGGCAGGGCGTTCGGCTTGTCGAGGATGGTTTGCGGTTTGGACAGGGTTGCCATGCCGTCGTTGACGGTGCCGATGTTTTCAAACAATCGGGCGGATTCCCACATGATGTATTGCGACAGGCCGTTGACGCGCAACGCCATAGCGGTGGCGGTGGCGACCGCGCCGACGCCGACTTGCCCGTGATACCAAAGCCAGATACCCAACGCGGTCGTGCCGGCGGTCAGCGAGCTGTTGACGATGAAGCTGCAAGTGTGCAGGAGCGTCGCCAAACGCATTTGGGCGTGTACCGTAACCATAAATTCTTCCATCGACTGCTTGGCATAAGCCGCTTCGCGCGCGCCGTGGGAGAAAAGTTTGACGGTGGTGATGTTGGAATAGGCGTCGGTAATGCGGCCGGTCATCAGCGAGCGCGCATCCGCCTGACGCGAAGCGGTTTTGCCGAGCTTGGGAATCAGGAAGCGCATCACTAAGGCGAAGCCAATCATCCAGCCGATAAAGGGCAGCAGCAGCCAGCCGTCGAGCGCGACCAGAATCACGCCGGAGGTGATGAAATACACCAGCACATAAACGACCATGTCGGCAACCGTCATCACCACGTCGCGCAACGCCAGCGCGGTCTGCATGACTTTGGCGGACACGCGGCCGGCAAATTCGTCCTGATAGAAGCCGAGGCTCTGCCCCAGCATCAGGCGGTGGAAATTCCAGCGCAGGCGCATGGGGAACACGCCTTGCAGGGTTTGCAGGCGCACGTTGGATGCGAGGAAGGTCCAGAGGGCGAAAAACACCATCATCGCCGCCATCGCCGTCAACGCCCAGCCTTTTTCGGCAAACAGGGTGGCGGGCGTGTATTTGCCGAGCCAGTCCACGACTTTGCCCATAAATTGAAACAGCAGGGCTTCCATGATGCCGATACCGGCGGTAAACACTGCCAAAACGGCAATCCATTTGCGCAAGCCTTCGATGTTGCTCCAGATAAACCGCCACAGCCCTTTTTCAGGCGTTTTCGGGGCGGCTTCGGGGTAAGGGTCGATTCGGGATTCGAACCATGAGAATATTTTTTGAATCATTGTATTGGGTTTAATTGAGAGAGAATGGATTTCAGACGACCTCTACGGTGGGGACAGGTCGTCTGAAAACAAGTATCGTGAGTTAAAGGCATTATTTTACGGGAAAAAACGGCGGGAAGACACTGTAAGGAAGTCGGGACAGGCAAAGTGCCGTGATTGATGAGGGGTCGTCTGAAATAGCGTGCCGATAAGGAATACGGCTTTTATAGTGGATTAACTTTAAACCAGTACGGCGTTGCCTCACCTTAGCTCAAAGAGAACGATTCTCTAAGGTGCTGAAGCACCAAGTGAATCGGTTTCGTACTATCTGTACTGTCTGCGGCTTCGTCGCCTTGTCCTGATTTAAAGTTAATCCACTATATATCCGTCCTTATATGGTCAAATCGCCGCTGAAATCCGTATCAAACCCATCGGCGTATCGGCTTATATCCATTCCAATTTTATTTTGAACGGACTGAAGCCAAAAAACAAAACCGAAAAAAATGTGCTTGTTCTCAGGCGTCACGCCGAATATGCCGTCACTTTGATGCGAAATTTGCAGGTCACTCAATATAGACAAGAAGTTGTCCAGATTTTGTCTGATATCTTCTATCTCGCTTTTTTGAAGTTCCTCAATCAACAGGACTTCATTATCCAGACCAATAATGGTGGGCAACTTGGTCAGTTTTTCATAAATCGCTTTCACAGACATTTTTCAATACCGGTAAATCCGACGCGCGGGATACGGGCGCGGGTAAGGCGGGTAGGGATAACCGTAGCGGTGTACCGGCTCGCTGTCCTGATAAATGACGGTCGTCCCAGGTGGGGCGTTGACGGTAACGGTTTTGTTGATGGTGGTTTGGGAATGGACGGGCAGGTCGAGGACGGCGGTGCGCCCGTATGGGGTTTCGGTGTAGAAACAGCCGCCAAGTGCGGTCAGCGTGAAGGCGTAGAGTAGGGGCTTCTTCATGGGTTTCCTTCATTCAAAACGAAACGGTAAGGGGTCGTCTGAAACGTGGTTTCGATCAGTTTGAAACCGTTTTGGGGTTTTCAGACGACCCTTTTTATCGCCAACATCCTTAACTTTAAATACGGCATATCATCAAATCCCGTCATTCCCGCCGTAGCCTGTCCTCGCGTAGGCGGGGGCGGGAAGGACGGTACCCGATAAGTTGCGTATCGAAAATAAAGTCATTTGACTATATCCGGCCGACAGGATGGGGCGGCGGTTTTTCAGACGACCTTCCCGCTTACCTTAACACAGTCTTCGTCCAGCGGCTGACCCATTGTTTCTGTTTGGTGTCGATGTCGTTGCGGCTGGGCGAGTCGGTGTGTTTCGGGGCTTGGGCGAACTCGAAGACTTTGGGCAGCGGCGTGTTTTTCACGGCGGGATAGACCCACATTTCGGTCGGCAGGGCTTTTTGCACTTCGCCGCTTTGCAGCCACTGTACGAGTTTCGCCGCCAGTTCGGGCTGTTTCGCGCCTTTCAAGACTGCCGCGCCTTCGACTTGGCGGAACACGCCGCCTTTGAGGAAGAGGTTGCCGGTCGGCGGCACGCTGTATTTGCCTTTGGAGTAGTGGACTTCGGCGGCGGGGCTGGCGGCGTAGCTGACGACGAGCGGGTAGGCGCCGCCGTTTTGGGTGAAGTCGGTGTAATAGGCTTCACTCCAGCCTTTGGCGACTTTTACACCATTTTGACGCATCTGCGCCCACCATTTGAGCGCGCCCTCTTCGCCCATGCCGCCGATGTTCGCCATCAGGAAGGCGAGTCCGGGCGAGGAGGTGGCGGGCGAGGGCGTAACCAGCAGGTTTTTATATTCTGGGTGGGTCAAGTCCTGCAAGGTTTTGGGCAGCGGCAGTTTTTTCTGTTCAAACCATTTTTTGTCGTAGTTGAGGGTAACGTAGCCGTAATTCACTGCCGCGATGACGGGCATTCCCGCTGAAACGGGCGCGGATTTGGGCTGCACCGCCGCCAGTATGCCTGCTTCACGCGCTTTGCCGATGTTGGCATTGTCCAAACCGTACACCGCGTCGGCAATCGGGTTGGCCTTGCTGAGAATCAGCTTGTTGAGCATTTCGTTGCCGCTGCCCGCTTTGATAACGGAGACTTTGGCGTCGTTGGCTTTTTCAAACTGCGCGAGGACGGATTGGGGCAGGCTGAAGGATTTGTGCACAGCAAGGCGCACTTCAGTCTGGGCGGATAAGTTTGCCGAAGCCAGCAAGAGGGCGAGGGCGGATAATTTCAGTTTCATTCTCTAACCTTTGTACGGGTAAAATACGAAACATCATAACAAAATCCGCACCAACACACGACATGAACCTTTCCCCCGTCTGGCTATTCGACCTCGACAACACGCTGCACAACGCCGATGCAGGCATTTTCTACATCATCAACCGCGCCATGACCGGCTACATGGCGCAACGCCTCAAGCTCTCCGAAGAAGCGGCATCCGACCTGCGTCAGGACTATTGGCACCGATACGGCGCGACGCTTGCCGGCCTGCAAATCCACCATCCCGAAATCGACATCCGCGAATTTCTGCGCGAAAGCCATCCCATCGCGCAAATCTTGGCAAAATTGCAGGGCATGGAGGGAACCGAAAGCGTTTTAGGTCGTCTGAAAGGACGCAAAGCCGTTTTTTCCAACGGCCCTTCGTTTTACGTCCGCGCTATCATCGGGGCATTGGGTTTGGCAAACCGTTTTGACGCACTCCTCGGCACGGACGACTTCGGACTGCGCTACAAGCCCGACCCGCAAGCCTACCTGACCGTCTGCCGCCTGCTCGACGCCACGCCCGGACAGTGCATCATGATAGACGACAGCGCGGACAACCTGCACCAAGCCAAAGAGCTGGGCATGAAAACCGTATGGTTCGGCAGCAAAGCCCATCCCCTGCCCTTTACCGACGCCGTTGCAAAAGATATGCAGGCGCTCGCCGAATGTGCCGAAAAACTGTCGGCACTCGTCTGAAACCTTTACAATATCGGGTTTGAACAACGGCACCAATCCGCCCGACCACAAGGACAACCATCATGCGATACACCGCCCTCATTCTCGCCGCCGCAGCCGCCCTGACCGGCTGTACTTGGGAAACCTACCAAAACGAATCCGGCCACACCTCCCTGCGCCCCAAATACGAAAAAGGCACGCGCATCTATTACGAAGACGGCACCTACTCCCGCGATATGCGTTACAACCAATACCGCCCCGAACGCCGCACCCTCAAACCGCTGCACGGCGACCAAGAAAACGTACGCGGCACGACATGGAACAAACCCCAAGGCGCCGGACACGCCGCGCCCGAAACGCAAACTGAGGAATAATCCGCCCGCAGAGGTCGTCTGAAACCGTTTTTTCCGTTTCAGACGACCTCAAACATAACCGCCATCCCGTTCGTCCCACGCCTGCCGTCTTTCAAAAAGGAGAAAACCATGCGTTCCCTCGCCCTGATTTTCGTTACCGCCGCCATCCTGAGCGGCTGCACCACAGACCGCTACGACTTCGACAGCCGTCCCGCCGACACATCCGCGCGCACGCCCCTGAAACCGACCACACTCGATCGCTTGGAACACGGCAGCCATGCCGACTCGTACCGCTGGAACCCCAAACCCAACAAACCATAACCCCCAAACGTCCGCACGCCAAACCCAAATAAAAAGGTCGTCTGAAACCCCAAAACCCCGTTCAGAAGACCCCTAAATACCCCCTTCATCAACATTGCATTCGAGAAAGCCCATCATGTCCGCCACACCCCTCAACATCGTCATCCTCGCCGCCGGCAAAGGCACGCGCATGTATTCCAAAATGCCCAAAGTGCTGCACCGAATCGGCGGCCTTCCCATGGTTGAGCGCGTTATCGACACCGCCGCCGCGCTCCATCCGCAAAACATCTGCGTCGTCATCGGACACGGCAAAGACCAAGTTTTGGACACCGTCAAACGCGACGTCGTCTGGGTCGAACAAACCGAACAGCTCGGCACCGGCCACGCCGTCAAAACCGCCCTGCCGCACCTTTCCGCCGAAGGCCGCACGCTGGTGCTGTACGGCGACGTTCCCCTGATTGACACCGCCACCCTCGAAACCCTGCTCGAAGCCGCAGGCAGCGAAGTCGGACTGTTGACCGACGTTCCCGCCGACCCGACAGGCTTGGGCCGCATCATCCGCGACAGCCAAGGCAGCGTAACCGCCATCGTAGAAGAAAAAGACGCCGACGCCGCCCAAAAAGCCGTCCGCGAAATCAACACAGGCATCCTCGTCCTGCCCAACGCCAAACTCAAAAACTGGCTGGACACCCTCTCCAGCAACAACGCCCAAGGCGAATACTACCTGACCGACCTCATCGCCAAAGCCGTTGCCGACGGCATCAAAGTCCATCCCGTCCAAGTGCGCGCCTCCCACCTCGCCGCCGGCGTGAACAACAAACTCCAGCTCGCCGAACTCGAACGCATCTTCCAAACCGAACAGGCGCAAGCCTTGCTCAAAGCAGGCGTCACCCTGCGCGACCCCGCCCGCTTCGACTTAAGGGGTCGTCTGAAACACGGACAAGACGTCGTGATTGACGTTAACGTCGTCCTCGAAGGCGACATCGAAATCGGCGACAACGTCGAAATCGGCGCAAACTGCGTCATCAAAAACGCCAAAATCGGCGCAAACAGCAAAATCGCCCCCTTCTCCCACTTCGAAGACTGCGAAGTCGGACAAAACAACCAAATCGGCCCTTACGCCCGCCTGCGTCCGCAAGCCCGCCTTTCAGACGACGTACACGTCGGCAACTTCGTCGAAATCAAAAACGCCGCCATCGGCAAAGGCACCAAAGCCAACCACCTCACCTACATCGGCGACGCCGAAGTCGGCAGCAAAACCAACTTCGGCGCAGGCACGATCATTGCCAACTACGACGGCGTGAACAAATACAAAACCGTCATCGGCGACGAAGTCCGCATCGGCTCCAACTGCGTCTTGGTCGCCCCCGTTACCCTCGGCAACAAAGTTACAACCGGCGCAGGCAGCACGATTACCAAAAACGTCGAAGACAACAAACTCGCCCTCGCCCGCGCCCGCCAAACCGTCATCGAAGGCTGGGTGAGGCCGGAAAAAGGCGATAAGAAATAAAGCAGTAAACCGCCCAGCGCAACTCGTTGCAGCAACAGCAATCTGTCCCTTCCCCCGCCCGGCGGGGGAAGGTTAGGATGGGGGTGGCTTTGCGACTTTAGGTCAAATCAAATTCGTACAACCCGTAGAGCCACCCTCTCCCCAGCCCTCTCCCGCCGGACGGGAGAGGGAGTGGATTACCAGTCGAAATGAGGTCGTCTGAAAACTCTGAGATTTGAGTTTTAAAGAAACTCGTTCCCGATTTTTTCAGACGACCTTTGATTCAATCAAAACAGACTTGAGATAACCCAAGTAGCGTGGGCTTTGCCCACGAAACCTACCATCTGACAATTCAAATCAGACAACAGCCGAATGGGCATCCATTTCGGCATTCGTTTCGCGGGCAAAGCCTATGCTACTCGTTGCAGCAACAACAATCTGTCCCTTCCCCCGTCTAGCGGGGGAAGGTTAGGATGGGGGTGGCTTTATGGCTTTAGGTAATAAAATCAAATTCGTACAACCCGTAAAACCACCCTCTCCCCGGCCCTCTCCCGCCAGACGGGTAAGGGGGCAGGTTGCAGATAAAAACGAGGTCGTCTGAAAACTCTGAGATTTGAGTTTCAGACGACCTTTTGCTATCGATATGCCTCAAGACTCAAATATCTTGCATGATTTGTCCGTATTGGCGAAATGCTGCGCCTTGTCTTCACAGGTGCTTTCGGTCGTTTCACACGATACCGTGACAAAGCTTTCGTTGATCTTCAATACTTTGGGATTTTGATCCGACCGCGCTACTGCCTTCAGGGTAAACCGCCCGTCCGGCGTGCCTTTGGCGTCGCCCTGCACCTTGATGCAAAAATCGCCGATTTCCTTAATCGGCAAATCCGGCCATTGGGTAGAGCTTTGTTTGAAACTTCCGTTTTTTTGATAAAAACGCTCCAGAAATTGGGCGTTTTCCAGCATGGCTGCCCGCACTTCCTGCAGCTTGGTATTTTCAACATATTTTTGGTAAGACGGGTAGGCAATCGACGTTAAAATCCCCACCGTCATGATGGTAAAAACCAATTGAGACAAAGAAAATCCCCGCTGAATTTCCTTCATTCCGCCCCCTTTCGAAAAATAAACCGGACATTTCATCTTTATCGTTGTGTGATATCAAAATGGGGATTGAAGCTTTCGCACTTCAAAACCATACGGCGAAGTTGCCTGCGGCAAGCCCGAACTGTTTCTGAATCAATCCCTTATAAAATGAGGTCGGTATCTTATCGTCCTTATGGCGGGCGTTCAAACAATATCTGAATATTTCCTAGTTTACTATTTCTTGATGTATTTAATTCGCAACAGACACGCCTGCGCCCAATTCAAGCGGTTTGGGCGCGCGAAGCCCGCCTGCGGGAACGGCTTTTATTATTCGCGGTGGTAGGGATGGTTGTGGAGGATGGAGACGGCGCGGTAGAGCTGTTCGGTCAGCAGGACGCGCACCATGCCGTGCGGGAGGGTAAGGACGGTGATGTTTATGGGTTTCCTTGGTCGGATGAGGTCGCCTGAAAGGTTTCAGACGACCTTCGTTTTGTATTTCAAATACAAAAGACGTTTCGATTAGCGGAAAGGAGCAGAGTCAGATGACAGAATGAAACTGAAAATTGCGGGATGTCTTATCAACAGGGATTGGCTTGATGATGCTTGATGGCATGAGATAAAAAAATAACCGCCTTAGGCGGTTTTTATGGTGGCCAGAGGCGGAATCGAACCGCCGACACACGGATTTTCAATCCGTTGCTCTACCAACTGAGCTATCTGGCCTTCATCTGCATTGCAGGGAAGTGGGCATTAAACCAAAAACAACGGGTTCATGCAAGGTTTATTTTGAAATGGTGCGGAGATATTTTATAAACTTTTGTTTTAACTTAAATTAAATTTCGATGATTTTGAACAAAATCCGCCGGAGATCGACCGTCGGCACCCATAATTTTTCCATCGGGGAGGATTGTCGATTTCAGACGACCTATGTGTCGTTTTAAGATACAATCGCTTTTTTGTTTCTGAAGATATCTGTTTGATGTTGTATGATTTTTTAAAAGATATGTGGGATATTCTGCGTCTGCGCTATAAAAATCCTGCTGATTATTTCTATACGCTGCCTGTCATTTTGGCGATTTTGCTGCTGTTGGGCATGATTAATGCGGCAGATATGTCGACCTTGCTCGGCGTCAGCACTGCCGCCGTTGTCTTTGGCGTGTTGGTTACCGTTATAAAGTGGCTGATTTTGAGCCGTGTGATGCGTCATGTTTTGAGCAGAAACGGCGCGCCGCGCCTGCCTTTATGGGGATTCATCTTGGCATCGGAGGCTCTGATGATTCCGGCGCTGCTTGTGTTTTATGTCCAGCAGATTACGCCGCTGCTGATGTTTTGGAAGACTTGGGCGTTTTGGGCGCAGGCTGTCGGCTTGATGAAGATGGGGCAGGTTAAAGTTTGGACGGTATTCAAAGGCTATCTTTTGTACTTCTGCTGCATGGTTCTGATTATAGGGATTTTTATACAGCTGTTTACACTGGCTGGCTGGTTCGATAAAGCAACGCTAATGCAAAATTTTAATGCGTTAACGGCTGCTATGGAGCAGGCAAGATAAGCCAGGGTCGTCTGAAAATCTACCCTTCTCGTTTTCAGACGACCTTCTTCCAAAGAAAAAAACCTGCACGGTTGTCCGTGCAGGTTTTTGTTTCACTTAGGTTGGGGCAACCTTACATCATGCCGCCCATTCCACCCATGCCGCCCATGTCAGGCATAGCTGGTTTTTCTTCAGGGATTTCGGCAATCATGCAGTCGGTCGTCAGCATCAGGCCGGCGATAGACGCGGCGTGTTGCAGCGCGGAACGGGTTACTTTGGCAGGGTCGAGTACGCCCATTTCGATCATGTCGCCGTATTCGCCGGAGCCTGCGTTGTAACCGTAGTTGCCTTTGCCTTCCAGCACTTTGTTCACCACTACGCTAGGCTCGCCGCCTGCGTTGGCAACGATTTGGCGCAGCGGAGACTCAACGGCACGCAAGACGATTTGTACGCCTGCGTCTTGGTCGGCATTGCCGGTGTGCAGGTTTTCCAAAGCGGCACGGGCGCGCAACAGGGCTACGCCGCCGCCTGCAACCACGCCTTCTTCAACGGCTGCACGGGTAGCGTGCAGCGCGTCTTCCACGCGGTCTTTTTTCTCTTTCATTTCGACTTCGGTAGCGGCACCGACTTTGATCACTGCCACGCCGCCTGCCAGTTTGGCAACGCGCTCTTGCAGTTTTTCTTTGTCGTAATCGCTGGTTGCGGTTTCGATTTGTTGGCGGATTTCGGCAACACGCGCTTCGATTTGGGCTGCGTCGCCAAAGCCGTCGATGATGGTGGTGTTTTCTTTACCGATTTCGATGCGTTTGGCTTGACCCAAGTCTTCCAAAGTGGCTTTTTCCAAAGACAGGCCGACTTCTTCGGCAATCACGGTGCCGCCGGTCAGAATGGCGATGTCTTGCAACATGGCTTTGCGGCGGTCGCCGAAGCCGGGGGCTTTCACGGCAACGGTTTTCAGGATGCCGCGGATGTTGTTCACAACCAAAGTCGCCAAGGCTTCGCCTTCTACGTCTTCAGCGATGATCAACAGCGGACGGCTGGCTTTTGCTACTTGTTCCAAAACAGGCAGCAGGTCGCGGATGTTGCTGATTTTTTTGTCGAACAGCAATACAAACGGATTGTCCAGCGCGGCGATTTGTTTTTCTGCGTCGTTGATGAAGTAAGGGGACAGGTAGCCGCGGTCGAACTGCATACCTTCGACGACATCCAATTCGTTTTCCAAAGATTTGCCGTCTTCAACGGTAATCACGCCTTCTTTGCCGACTTTTTCCATCGCTTCGGCAATAATCGCGCCGACTTGTTCGTCGGAGTTGGCGGAAATCGAGCCGACTTGGGCGATTTCTTTGGAAGTATCGCAAGGTTTGGCGATGTTTTTCAGCTCTTCAACCAAAGCGGCGACGGCTTTGTCGATACCGCGTTTCAGGTCGGTCGGGTTCATGCCGGCGGTCACGTATTTCATGCCTTCGGCTACGATGGCTTGCGCCAGTACGGTGGCGGTAGTCGTACCGTCGCCCGCTACGTCGTTGGTTTTGGACGCCACTTCTTTCACCATTTGCGCGCCCATGTTTTCGAATTTGTCTTTCAATTCGATTTCTTTAGCGACGGTAACGCCGTCTTTGGTGATGTGCGGGCCGCCGAATGCGCGGTCAACCACTACGTTGCGACCTTTAGGACCCAAAGTTACGCGGACGGCGTTTGCCAGAGTGTTCACGCCGCTGACCATTTTTTGGCGGACTTCGTTACCGAACTGTACGTCTTTTGCTGCCATATTTTGATTCTCCTAATTTATTTAATACATTTGATTCTGTCTGAGGTCGTCTGAAAACCTTGTATGCCTTTTCAGACGACCTGTCGTTTTGAATGCACGGAATGCTTATTCCACAATCCCGAAAATGTCTTCTTCGCGCATTACCAACAGCTCTTCGCCGTCGGCTTTTACGGTTTGGCCGCTGTATTTGCCGAAAATGACTTTGTCGCCGACTTTGACATCCAGCGGACGGCGGTTGCCGTCTTTACCGATTTTGCCTGCGCCCACGGCGATCACTTCGCCCATGTCGGGTTTTTCAGCGGCTGCGCCCGGCAAGACGATGCCTGATGCGGTTTTCTCTTCAGCTTCCAAGCGTTTGACGACGACGCGGTCGTGTAAAGGACGGATGGTCATGTTTTATGCTCCGATAAATAGTTTGAAAACAATCATCTGCCTTTATCCGGCAGATGCGGTTTGAAAAAGATGGCGGCAAGTTCATCAAAAAACTTGCCTGAACACAGCGGCAAATTAGGGTTCGGCGCGATAAATTCAAGGGAAGAAGCAAAAATTTTCCGCTTAAGGTCGTCTGAAAACGGGCATAACAGGTTGCACACTATCCCCGCCCTACTTTCAAGGCTGAGCAAGCAGGCAGACATTTTCAGACGACCTTTTACAGTCGGCAAACTTCAAATGGTTCAATCAACAAAAGCCAGACACTATTGGCGCAAACATAAACACGCCTTTACAAAATAGCATCTTATCTTTAAAATAAATAGAAATCATTATTAATAATGAATTTAACCAAAGAACTGAAACTTGCCCCCAACAAAGGAAATTTACATGACCTCACCCCTGTTCCGCTTCAGCTTGCTCTCCCTAACACTCGCCGCCGGTTTTGCCCACGCGGAAAACGAAGCGAAAGAAAGCGTTACCCTTGATACCGTTACCGTCAAAGGTCAGGCTACAAGCGCCACACACCGTGTAACGACAAAACGTATGGAAGAAACGACTTCCACTGATTTAAAAGACGTATTGTTCAACGAACCCTCTATCAGTTTCGGCGGCGGCAACGGTCAGTCGCAATGGGTAACCATCCGAGGCATGGGACAAGACCAAATAGACTATAAAGTTGACGATACATACACCGACAGCCAGATTTTCCACCACAACGGCCGCTTTATGCTTGACCCCGCATTGGTAAAAGTCGTTGCCGTGCAAAAAGGTACGGGTTCGGCCTCAGCAGGTATCGGCGCAACCAGCGGCGCGATTGTTGCCGAAACGGTTGAAGCTAAGGATTTGCTGAGAGAAGGCCAAAACGTCGGTTTCAAAGTCAATGCCGGTATCAGCAGCAATAAAGGCTATTCGCGCGGCGCAAGCGTTTATGGTCAGGCAGGCGGTTTTGACGCTTTGGTTTCAGGAAATTTCGTACGCGACAAAGAATACACGGCAGGCAAAGGCTACCGTAATCTGCTCGGAAGCGATAAGGTTTTGAACAGTGCATTGGGTTCGCGCGGCTTGCTGGGCAAAATCGGCTATCGCTTCAATGAAGACAACCGTATTGAATTGAGCCACCGCCAAGAGAAACAATATGGGGAGCGCGCTCTGCGCGAGGAGTTTGATTTCTCACAAGTATTCCAAACCGACCGCCGCACGGGTCAATACATTTTGGATGCCAACGGCAACCGTATTCCGAATACCGCCAACAACTCGCCACGTTACCGCACGCTGACCCAAGACACCACCAACTTGGAATTCAAAGGCGGAAACTTGGGCTTTATCGAAAAAATCAAAGCCAATGTTTACCGCTTGAATACAAAACGCGACGAAGCCCCCAATCCCAATTATGAATTGGACGGTGAAGTACGGACATACGGAGCCAACCTGAATCTCGACAGCCGTCTATTTGACCGCCACACCTTAAAATACGGCTTAAACTGGCGTACTCAAAAAAGCAGCTCAAACGGAGAAGGCGGCGAGAAGAAAAACGATGCAGGCGCATATGTTGAAGGTATTTGGGATTTCTCACCGGTTACGCTGACCACAGGTTTGCGCTATGACCGTTGGAAAATGAAAACCAGCAGCAAAACAGAAAATTCAGACGGCAACTTCAATCCAAGCATCGGGTTGGTTTATGATATTTCTCCCGAATTCTCTATCAACACCAGCCTGAACTATGCAACCCGCAGCCCCCGCCTGTACGAAGCAGCTTTAGCAAACAACAGGCCGATTGTTGCATCGCCTGACTTGAAAGCAGAACGCTCGCGAAATGCAGAAATCGGCTTTAACTACCACTGGAATTCTGCCCTAACACTGTCCGGCAGCTACTTCCACCAACAAATCAAAGATGTGCAAGCCATCCGCCAAGAAGGGCGAAACTACGTCTGGTATAACGGCGGCAAGCTGAAAAACAGAGGTTACGAACTGAACGCCGCCTACCGTTGGAAAGGTCTGACCGCCCGCGCAGGCGTAGCTTACAGCAGACCGAAGTTGAACGGAGATACCGCTGACATCGTGACAACCGCTATCCCGATGGGACGTACATGGACGACAGGTCTGTCGTACCAATTCGACAATCCGAACCTGGAAATCGGCTGGCGCGGACGTTATGTCCAAAATGCAGGCTATGCTCCGACCTCGCGTGGCTCTGACGTAGCTCTGAATGTTGTCCGTGCAGGCTACGGCATCAACGATATATTTGCCAACTGGAAGCCGACAGGCAAAGATGATCTAAACGTCAACTTCGCCGTCAACAATGTCTTTGATAAAAACTACAAGCCGCACAGCCAGCGTGCAGGTGCCAGCTCCCTGCCTGAACCAGGCCGCGATATCCGCCTGAGCGTAAACTACCGCTTCTAAACATTGCGTAAAAGCAAAGACGTCGTCTGAAAAATTTTTGCTATTTTCAGACGACGTCTCTTTGTTTGGAAAACCGTGTTTACCGGAAGACTGTTTGTTCAAATGTCCCTTTGGATAGCCTTGTCGCGTTCCGCTTCGATTGAATGAATATATTGCATCAGCGTTTGAATAAAAACGGCCAAATCACGCTGCCACGAATGGCGGTTGGTTTTAGTGAAATACAGCGATATTTCGGGTTGCTCCATCAGATAGCAACCGAAGCTCTCGTGCAACGGTACGATACGGATATCGTTCACATTATAAAAAGCAATGGTCATTGGTAGCGTGAAATAGGGATGTGACAGCGTCCACATGGCAGGGAAGGCGGGGCTGTCATCTTCAGAAGCAACAGTTAAATCATGGTTATACAGGGCGTTGCGCAGGTCTGTGATGTGCTTTTTCATGTTTTTATTTTTCATTCTATTTGGAAAAATGCTTGAACAAAGCGGGTGATGTTTGCCCGATTTACTGCTTGCAGCACAACGACTGCTTCGTTTTTCAAAAAACCGACTGAGTCAGATTCATCGGCACGGGTTTGGTTGAGGCGACACAAATCGTAGAAGGTAAAAACAAAATTTTGCCCATTGATACATAATGGAAAATCCAATAGACAGCCTTTGTTCTCGGCTTCAAATTCGGCAAGATCATCAAACCATTCAGGAAATGTGATGTGCATGAGTTTCCTTTTAAAATCGTATGAAAAGTCCGTTTCGTTAGAATGACTTTCAAAAGGTCTTTTCAGACGACCTCAAAGCTACCTAAAAAGCCAAATACTTCAATTCTCACAGATGACGCGCAAGTCCAACCTCTATTTGAAATGCAATAGACAATAAAAAATCCTGCATATTGCCATGCAGGATTTTTTATTTGGGGTGGCTGATGGGGCTCGAACCCACGACAACTGGAATCACAATCCAGGGCTCTACCAACTGAGCTACAGCCACCATTAACTTTTGGCACGCCCGACAGGAATCGAACCTGTAACCCCCGACTTAGAAGGTCGGTGCTCTATCCGGTTGAGCTACGGGCGCTCATGCCGATTCGTGCTGAATTTTTTGTGTGGTCGGGGCGGTGGGATTCGAACTCACGACCCTCTGCTCCCAAAGCAGATGCGCTAACCGGGCTGCGCTACGCCCCGACTGAAGAATGGGAATATACAGATACGCTGAAATCCTGTCAATCCAATTTGAGATCATTTTTCTTTTTTCTAAATTATCTATTTATTTTTATTTAAAATTTAATTTTTCGCCTACTTCATACTGGGTGTAATGCCGTTCAAAAATACAGTTTCGGTTTTTGCTGTTATCCGACTGCCAAATCATTTTAAAAATGCGATAATTGCGTTTGCTATTTATTGATAACCAAATGGAAATTTCATGACAGCCCAATTGATTGACGGTAAAAAAATATCGCAGGAGCGTTTGCAGCTGGTATCCGCTGCGGTAGCCAAGCGGCTTGAATCTGGATTGCGCGCGCCTTGTTTGGCCGTGGTGTTGGTCGGTGACAATCCTGCCAGTGCCGTATATGTCCGCAACAAGAAATCGGCATGCCAAAAATGCGGCATCAGGTCATTGTCTTATGAGCTGCCAGCGTCGACTTCTCAGGAAGACTTGCTGAAGCTGATTGATGAATTGAACGGGAACGCGGAAGTAGACGGTATTTTGGTGCAGCTCCCGCTTCCTGAAGGCTTAGACAGTCAGGCTGTTTTGGAACGTATCCATCCGGACAAAGATGTGGACGGCTTCCATCCTTATAACGTGGGTCGTTTGGTGGTAAAAATGCCGCTGATGCGCCCTTGTACGCCCAAGGGTGTGATGACGCTGCTGGAGGCTTACGGCATCGATCCGAAAGGCAAGAAGGCGGTGGTTGTCGGGGCATCGAATATTGTCGGACGCCCGCAGGCATTGGAGCTGCTGCTTGCCCGCGCCACGGTAACGATTTGCCACAGTGCGACGGAAAACTTGGATAAGGAAGTTGGGGCTGCCGATATTGTGGTGGTAGGCGTCGGGATTCCCAATTTTGTCAAAGGGGAATGGATTAAACCCGGCGCAGTGGTGATTGATGTCGGGATTAACCGTTTGGAAGATGGCAGCCTGTGCGGCGATGTGGAATTTGATGTGGCAAAAGAACGGGCGGGCATGATTACCCCGGTACCCGGCGGGGTCGGTCCGATGACGATTGCTACTTTATTGGAAAATACTTTACATGCTGCGACACTGCATGACTAAACCACTGTAAACGGACACGATACGGCAGGCGGCAGATTGGTGGCTTCACTTTCAACCACTGGAAAACATTATTCGATGTGGCGGAACATGCCTAAAGTCAATCTGTCCAGCCCTGCCAAATCTTGTTGCGTACTGACTTCGACAAAGCCGTTTGCCGTCAAAATCTGCCGCACTGCTGCGCCTTGGTTGTAACCATGTTCCAGCAGCAGCCATCCGCCCTCTTTCAAAAATTCCGGCGCGCGCTGCGCCAGCTCTCGAATACAGGTCAAGCCGTCGGCAAAATCTGTCAACGCCGTTTGCGGCTCGAATCTCAAATCCCCTTGGCTCAAATGCTCGTCGCCGGCTTCGATATAAGGCGGATTGGAAACAATGACATCGAAGCGGTGCTTGTCTTCAGACGACGTCTTATCCGTCTCAAACCACGAACCCAATGCAAACTCGACCCTTGCGCCCAGATTTTCCGCGTTTTTACGGGCAATCGCCAACGCTCCGCCACTGATATCGGAAGCGCGCACTGCCGCATCCGTTCTTTCCAACGCCACTGTCACGGCAACCGCCCCGCTGCCCGTTCCCAAATCCCAAACCTGTCCGTTTGCAGGAAGATGCCCGATAACCGCCTCCACCAAATGCTCGGTTTCGGGACGGGGAATCAACACGTCGGGACCGACTTCAAACCATCGTCCGTAAAACTCCCGTCCGCCTAAAATATACGCCATCGGCTCGCCTTTCAGACGACGTGCCTGCAGGATATCCAGTTGCGCGGCTACTGCTTCCGGCAGCGGATCGGCGCCTTGCGTGACCAACTGCACACGGCTATAACCGCCTGCATGTTGTAGCAACATACGGGCTTCGAGTCTCGGCAACTGCGAATGGCGCAGCCATTGGTCTAAGGTCATGTCGTGTTTGTCCTGAGTTTGTACGGGTAACGGTGAGGGGTCCTGTTTATCTTAATCTTTGCGCGGCGGCCAATAGACGTCTTCTTTTTTGACGATACCGCGTTTGAGGATATCGGCAGCAAGAGCAGCGGTGTCGGGTGGATTTTGGTAGAACGCCGCGTCTTCTTTACTCATTGCGGAGTAGATGCCTTTCCAGTGGGTTTTAGCTGGAGGAAGGGGGAGGACTTCGTCTAGGCGCGGGAAGGTATAGAAGGGGTTGCCGCTTTTGGTGCCTGTGCCTTTTAAAGCAACTTTTAATTCTTTATAAGCCGCTTCTCGGATGGGGTCTGCATGAATATCGGAGAAATTCTTCATAAGTTCTTTATTTTTAGCAAAAACCATTTCTAGATTTAAGGCAGCGTCACCACCTCCTTCACCACCGTGGCGCACTGCGCTATGCATCAGTAACAGTGATTCTTTTAAGTTACCGTGACGAATTTCCTTAACCATGGATAATTCTTCCATAGCAGCCGAAAAACCCTGTCTAGCTGCGCAATCAAGCAGCAGTTCGCGCGTGTTGTAATCTTTAAATCGTTTATCGTAAATCCGTGCCAATTCATATTGTGCCAGTGGTACGCCCAAATCCACCGCCTTTTGCAGGTAGGCAAGAGCGAGTTTAGGGTTATAGCGATAGCCCGCATTGCCTTCATACAGCGCGTCAAACAGCCAGTAGTTTGCCATTGCCCAATTTTTGTCTAAACCATAGTGCAGCCATTTGCGGGCGCGACTGGGTTGGGGAGCATACAAAGTACCGCTTGCCCCTTGTCCGTTGGTATAAAGTAAATAAAGGTTGTTAATTGCCTGATAGTGCCCCTTTGACGCTGCTGCTTCGTACAGGGTAATCATATCCTGAGCCTGCCGCGTATTCTTGCGCCAACCTTCAGCATGAATCAGAGTGGCGGCACGATACCAGAGATGGGATTCAGCATCGGGCGGGGACGGCGGCGTCCAAGTAGTGCAGGTGTATTCGGTACGCTTCGAGTCAAAGGCTTTGGGTGCTGGATGGGTCTGGGTGTAATCGCGGTCGGATTGGGACGGCGAAACCGAACCGCAGGAAGCCAGCAGGGGGATAAGCAGGGCGATGAAAGTGAGTTTTTTCATGGTATGTGTTGATTGTGTTTGTGTTGAGGTTGTCTGAAACTGGAAATCAGGTTTCAGACGACCTTTTTTAAATGTTGTGTCTTGATTCCACTTACAACCCGTGATCTTCGGGAGGCTCGGGAGGGCGTGGCGACCAGTAAACTTCTTCTTTTTTGACAATGCCGCGTTTAAGGATGTCGGCGGCTAAGGCTGCGGTGTCAGGCGGATTTTGATAGAACGCTGCGTCTTCCTTGCTCATTGCGGAGTAGATGCCTTTCCAATGGGTTTTGGCGGGTGGCAGGGGAAGGACTTCGTCTAGGCGCGGGAAGGTGTAGAAGGGGTTGCCGCTTTTGGTGCCTGTGCCCATAAGGGCTTTTTCCAACTCGGCATAAGCTGCCTCTCGAACAGGATTGGAGGGGGTGGCAGCAAATTGATACATAAGCTCCTTATCCTTAGCATAAACCATTGTTAGCTTTAAGGCGGCTTCTCCTCCTCCTTCACCACCATGGCGCACTGCATTATGCATTAATTGCAAGGATTCTTTTAGGTTGCCGCGTATTGAATATATCACACCTAATCTGTTCATTGCGGTAGAAAACCCTTGCTTCGCCGCACAGCTCAATAACAATTCTCGAACCTTTTTATTATTAAACTGTTTATCATAAATTAAAGACAACTCATACTGCGCCAGTGGCACACCCAAATCCACCGCCTTTTGCAAATAGGCAAGACCAAGTTGCGGATTACGGCGATAGCCCGCATTGCCTTCATACAGCGCATCAAACAGCCAATAGTTTGCCATCGCCCAGTTTTTGTCCAGACCGTAGTGCAGCCATTTACGGGATCGGTTGTGCAAGGGGTTGTACATGATGCCGGTCGAACCTTGCACATGGGTGTAGAGCAGGTAAAGGTTGTTGATTGCCTGATAATGCCCCCTCGACGCCGCGGCTTCGTACAAGACAATCATGTCCTGAAATTCCTGTTTGTTCATACGCCAGTCTTTGGCATCCAGTAGTGTGGCGGCACGATACCAGAGATGGGATTCGGCATCGGGCGGGGACGGCGGCGTCCAAGTCGCGCAGGTGTATTCGGTGCGCTTCGAGTCAAAGGCTTTGGGTGCGGGATGGGTCTGGGTGTAATCGCGGTCGGATTGGGAAAGTGAAACCGAACCGCAGGAAGCCAGCAGGGGGATAAGCAGGGCGATGAAAGTGAGTTTGTTCATGGCATGTGTTGATGATGTTTGTGTTGAGGTCGTCTGAAACTGGAAATCAGGTTTCAGACGACCTTTTTTAAATGTTGTGTCTTGATTCCAATTACAGCCCGTGATCTTCGGGAGGTTCGGGAGGGCGTGGCGACCAGTAAACCTCTTCTTTTTTGACGATGCCGCGTTTGAGGATATCAGCGGCAAGAGCAGCGGTGTCGGGTGGATTTTGGTAGAACGCCGCGTCTTCTTTGCTCATTGCGGAGTAGATGCCTTTCCAGTTGGTTTTGGCAGGCGGCAGGGGCAGGACTTCGTCTAGGCGCGGGAAGGTGTAGAAAATATTGCCGCTGGTAGTATCCGTACCTTGAAGTGCTACATATAGTTCATGATAGGCTGCTATTCGAACGGGGTCGGCAGGGATAGCGGAAAATTCCTGCATAAAACCTTTTGACTCCCCAAAAACGTCCGTCAATAGTAACGCGGATTCTCCCCCTTTTTCACCTCCGTACCGTACGGCATTGTGCATCAGTAACAGGGATTCATTTAATTTTCCGTCAATCCACTTGAAAGTAGATAACTCGTCCATTGCCGCTGAAAACCCCTGCTTGGCAGCACACTCAAGCAACACTCGAGCGGTTTTTGAATCTTTGAGCTTTATATTGTAAATCCGTGCCAATTCATACTGCGCCAACGGGACACCCAATTCCACCGCCTTCTGCAGGTAGGCAAGGCCGAGTTTCGGGTCGTAATAACCTGCATGACCGTCATACAAGGAGTCAAACAGCCAGTAGTATGCTATTGCCCAATCCTTCTCCAAGCCATAATGCAACCATTTGCGGGCGCGGTCAGGACGTTGGTCAAACAAATCCCCCATCGCACCTTGGGTGCCGGTGTAGAGCAGATAGAGATTGTTGATGGCACGGTAATGTCCGCGACTTGCCGCCGCTTCGTACAGAATCACCATATCCTGCAACTCTTGCGCGGTTCTGCGCCACTTTTGGGCATGAAGTAAGGTTGCCGCCCGATACCATTGCTCGGCTTCGGCATCAGTGTCGGACGGCGGCGTCCAAGTAGCGCAGGTGTATTGGGTGCGGTTGGGATCGAATGCTTTGGGTGCGGGATGGGTGCGGGTGTAATCGCGGTCGGGCATGCTGGGAGATGCCGAACCGCAGGAAACCAGCAGGGGGATAAGTATGGCGATGAAAGTGAGTTTTTTCATGGTATGTGTTGATTGTGTTTGTGTTGAGGTCGTCTGAAAACGGATTTCGGATTTCAGACGACCTCTTTATGGGTTTCAACCTATCCTTTTAAACGGCGGCAGGCTGGCTAGTAATTGTTGGCCGTATCGCTGCGTTTTGACGCGGTTGTCGAGAATGGTCACGCGACCGTAGTCTTGTTCGGTGCGGATGAGGCGGCCGACGGCTTGGATGAGTTTGATGCCGGCTTCGGGGACGGTGATTTCGATAAAGGGATTGCCGCCGCGCTGTTCTATCCAGCGGTTTTGGGTTTTTTCGATGGGGTTGTCGGGCATGGCGAAGGGGAGTTTGGCGATGATGACTTGCACGCAGGCGGTGCCGGGCAGGTCGAGTCCTTCGGCGAAGCTGTCGAGTCCGAAGATGATGCTGGCTTTGCCTTCTTCTATGGCTTGGTGGTGTTTTTGCAGGAGGACGGCTTTGGGTAATTCGCCTTGTACGAGCAAGAGCGGCAGGTAGTCTTCGGGCAGGCGCAGGGCGACATCCTGCATTTGTTTGCGCGAGGAAAACAGGACGAGCGTGCCGATGGCTTCGGTGGGCGAAATGAGCTTGGGCAGCCATTCGACAATGGCGGCGGTGTGCGCGGCGGGGTCTTTGGGACTGGCGTGCACGGGCGGGATGTAGAGTTCGCCTTGCGCGTCGAAATCAAACGGGCTTTCTAGGGCGAGGGTGGTGGTTTCGGGCAGCCATTGCAGTCCGGTTTGGCGCAGGATGAGGTTGAAGCTGCCCAAGGATTGCAGGGTGGCGGAAGTCAACACTGCGCCTGCCGCGCGCCGCCACAGGCTGTTGGCGAGGTGGGACGCGCTGCTGATGGGGCTGGCGTTGAAAATGTAGTCGTTTTTGTCGTCGGCGCGGCGGGTTATCCATTTCGCCAGCGGTTCTTCGCCCTCGAGCGGGACGGTGGAGAGCAAGTCCCATGTGGCGGTAATTTGTTCGATGCGGGCGCGGAATACGCCGAATTCGGTACTCAGGCGGTCGATTTGCGCGCTGTTTTGGTCTTTGTCGCGGCGGGCGGCGGACAATGCGTCGCTGAGGCTGTTGATGTGTTTGTAGAGGCTGCGGGCGGCGATGGCGGTGTTGGAAACGGTGGTTTCGAGGCCTTCGGGGATTTTGCCGTCTTCCCACAGCCAAGTCGGTTCGCTATTGGTCCGTCTGTCGTTTTCAGACGACCCCAAGCCCAAAGACGGCTCTTCGGCGAGGTGGAACTGCCATTCGTGCAGGCTTTCGAGCAGCGCGGAGGTGGCTTCGTCGGCAAGGTTCGCCAACTCGCCTTTGTCGGTGAGCGTGGCGATTTTGCTGGTAACCTGCGGCAGTTTTTCCAACGCCCACACGGCTTGGTTCCACGAATGCTCGGCGGCAAACTGGCTGAGTGCTTTCTTGGGCAGGTGGTGCGCTTCGTCGATGCAGTAGAAGCTGTTTTCAGGGTCGGGCAAAATCACGCCGCCGCCCATGCTGATGTCGACCATCAGCAAATCGTGGTTGGTTACGACGACATCGACGGTTTCCAGCGTGTCGCGGGCAAGGTAAAACGGGCATTCCGGGCGGTTGGGACAGGCGGTTTTGAGGCAGCCGTAGTTGTCGTTGTTCACTTTCATCCAGATGGTGTCGTCGATTTTTTCCGGCCAAGTGTCGCGGTCGCCGTTGAAACGACGGGCGAAAAATTCGTCGGCGATGTCGCGCAGCAGCTTCAATTCTTCGGGCTTGGGTTTGCTGTCCCACAACACGGCGGGGGCTTCGAAGCCGAGCAGGTTTTGCTGGGCGTTGCTTTGCGTGAGTTGGTAGAGTTTGTAGGGGCAGAGATAGCGGCCGCGCCCTTTGGCAAGCGCGAAGGTCAGTTCCAAACCGCTTTTTTCGACCAGAAACGGAAGGTCGCGGTCAACCAGCTGCTCCTGCAAAGCAACCGTTGCGCTGCTCACAATCAGCCGCTTGCCGCGCGTCTGCGCCATAATGCCGCCCGCCAGCAGGTAGGCAAGCGATTTGCCCACGCCGGTCGGCCCTTCGATCACGGCAATGCTCTCGCCCTCGCGCTTGGACGGCTCGCCGCCTTCTTCGCGCGTCAACGTCCGCGAAAAAGCGTTGGCAACCGCCGCAATCATTTCCCGCTGCGAAGCGCGCGGACGGAAACCGGGCAGGTTTTTGCCGATATTTTGGTAATGGTCGCGGATGGCGTTTTTTTCTAAATCGGTGAGCATCGAGGTCGTCTGAAAAGGTGGATTTGCTTATGAATTGGTTATTTTAGCATTTTTCGCGGACGGGTTCGGGAGAGATGGGAAAGGTCGTCTGAAAAGCATATTTTTGTGTTTTCAGACGACCTTTGGTAAGGGAGGCTGCATCGGAACGGGAGTTTTGAACCGTTGTCGTTTCTGTTGCCGTCATTCCCGCGCAGGCGGGAATCCATTTTTGAAATTCAGCAACTGTTTTTCAAATCAGGGTTTCTCAAGTTTTACGATGGATTCCTGCCGTAGCCTGTCCTCGCGTAGGCGGGGGCGGGAATGACGGAATTTGATGAGATACCGTATTTAAAGTTAAGTATGTTTGCTAGGGAGATGGGCAGCGGCGGTTTGGGGCGGGTGGGGTCAATTTCTTGGTGCATCGTTGAAATAAAGATAAGGGCGCATGATTGCGCCCCTTCGGTTTTCAGACGATCCCTTAAGCTTGGCGGGATTAAGCCGTTTTGTTCCGCAACGGCAGTTTGATATGCGGCTTGGCGGGTTTGGGCGCTTCTTTCAAGCCCAGTTCGATTTGCTGCTCTTCGCTCAACAAATTGCTCCAGTCGCCTTTTTTATACCACTCGCGCCCGTCCAATTCGATGGGGTGCTGGATGCGCTCGCAGCCGTTGCCGCATTGCAAATCGTCTTCTTTACAATATTTGTCGCAACCCCAGCAGATGCGCTCCGGCGCTTTGGGGAAGATGGGGAATTTTTTTGCCATGGTGTGAAATCCTTGTTTTTATTTTCATGAAATTATAAATGATTCGATTGCGGCAGCTTGGTTTTTGTACGTCTTTTTACGCTGGACAGTTAAGAAATGTATAAGGTCGTCTGAAATAGCCAGCCGATTCATGTTATATTTATACAGACAGCATATCAACCTATTCGATAAAACTAATCCGCCATATGGCACTCAAACGGCGGAATGCCTGATATTTGAAACTATTTTTAAAGCAATCAATCAGTTGGATTTACTGTTAATTTCTTTAAAATTCAGTATGATATATTTCGCTCTGATATAATGTGCGGGCAAGGCGTACGGAAGCCGGCGTCTTGTCTTTTTTTCAACTTTAGATACTAAGGAACTTATATGTGCGGTATCGTCGGCGCCATCCGCGCCAATCACAATGTAGTCGATTTTCTGACCGACGGTCTCAAACGCCTTGAATATCGGGGCTACGATTCGTCGGGTATCGCCGTGAACATGGACGGCAAAATCAAACGCGTGCGCCGTGTCGGCCGCGTGCAGCTGATGGAAGACGCGGCGCGCGAAAAAGGCGTGTTCGGCCATATCGGCATCGGCCATACCCGCTGGGCGACCCACGGCGGCGTAACCGAACCCAACGCCCACCCCCACATCTCCGGCGGCATGATTGCCGTTGTCCACAACGGCATCATCGAAAACTTCGAAGCCGAACGCGAACGCCTCCAATCCTTAGGCTATACCTTCGAATCGCAAACCGACACCGAAGTCATCGCCCACAGCGTCAATCACGAATACACCCAAAACGGCGGCAAACTGTTTGAAGCCGTCCGCGCTGCCACCGCCCGTTTCCACGGCGCATATGCCATCGCCGTGATGGCGCAGGACAAACCCGAAGAAATGGTGGTCGCACGCATGGGCTGCCCACTCTTGGTGGCATTGGGCGACCAAGAAACCTTCATCGCCTCCGACGTGTCCGCCGTCATCGCCTTTACCCGCCGCATCGCCTATTTGGAAGACGGCGACATTGCCCTTCTAAGCGCAAACGGCATCGACAAACTCATTGACAAAACCGGTGCTGAAACCCAACGCAAAGTCAAAGTATCCGAACTGTCGCTCGCTTCGCTGGAGTTGGGCCCATACAGCCACTTCATGCAAAAAGAAATCCACGAGCAGCCGCGCGCCATCGCCGATACCGCCGAAGTCTTCCTTGACGGCGGCTTCGAACCCGAAAACTTCGGCGCAAACGCACGCGAAGTGTTCGACGACATCCACAGCATCAAAATCCTCGCCTGCGGCACGTCCTACTACGCCGCGCTGACCGCCAAATACTGGCTCGAATCCATCGCCAAAATCCCGACCGACGTCGAAATCGCCAGCGAATACCGCTACCGCGACGTGATTGCCGATCCGAAACAACTGATCATCACCATTTCCCAATCCGGCGAAACCTTGGACACGATGGAAGCCCTGAAATACGCGAAATCCTTAGGGCACAAACACAGCCTGTCCATCTGCAACGTCATGGAATCCGCCCTGCCGCGCGAAAGCGAATTGGTGCTGTACACCCGCGCCGGCGCAGAAATCGGCGTCGCCTCCACCAAAGCGTTCACCACGCAACTGGTTGTATTGTTTGGCTTGGCGGTGACGCTGGGCAAACAGCGCGGTTTGGTTTCCGCCGAAAAAGCGCGCGAATACGTCGAAGAACTACGCCAACTGCCCGGCAGCATCCAACACGTTCTCAACCTTGAGCCGCAAATCGCCGCATGGGCGCAAAAATTCGCCAAGAAAAACAGCGCACTGTTTTTAGGCCGCGGCATCCACTTCCCGATTGCCCTCGAAGGCGCGTTGAAGCTGAAAGAAATCACCTACATCCACGCCGAAGCCTATCCCGCAGGCGAATTGAAACACGGCCCGCTTGCATTGGTGGACGAAAACATGCCCGTCGTCGTCATCGCGCCGAACGACGGCTTGTTGGACAAAGTCAAAGCCAATATGCAGGAAGTCGGCGCACGCGGCGGCGAACTCTTCGTCTTCGCCGACTTGGACAGCAATTTCAACGCCACCGACGGCGTGCACGTCATCCGCGCCCCGCGCCACGTCGGCGTACTCTCGCCGATCGTGCATACCATCCCCGTGCAGCTCTTGTCCTACCACGCCGCCCTCGCACGCGGCACAGACGTGGACAAACCGCGCAACCTGGCGAAATCGGTTACGGTTGAATAAAGCCCGATTTGAACGGTAAAAGGTCGTCTGAAAACTGAACTGGCCCCCAAATCTTGGACACTCATAAAAGCCTATTCAGGCGCTCTGTGCAAGCTGGGTTCTGTATGCGACAGGACTCAGCTTTTTCAATTTCAAACTGCAACGCTCCCGGTTGTAGTAATCCATATAGTCATCTATCTGCTTCATCAATTCATCTACCGTCAATTCACCTGCGTTATAGAAACACTCCGTCTTCAACACCGCAAAGAAGCTTTCCATCGGCGCATTGTCCCAACAGTTCGCCTTTCGCGACATGCTTTGAACCATGGAATACTCCGCAAGCAATTCCCTATATCCCGACGTACGGTACAGCACGCCTTGGTCCGAATGCAGCATCGTTCCTTTAGCAGTCAGACGGGGGGCGGCTTTTTCGAGCATTTCCTTCACCATTTCGCTGTCGGCTCTGCGGCTCATGGCGTAGGCGACGATCTCGCGGTTGAACAAGTCCAAGATTGGCGAGAGGTACAGTTTGCCGTCCTTCCCTTTGAGTTCGGTAACGTCGGTCAGCCATTTTTCGTTGGGCTTTCGGGCTTTGAACCGGCGTTTGAGGAGGTGTTCCGATATTTCGCCCATGGCGGGATGGCGGTAGGCTTTTTTCGCCCGTATGAGGGCTTTCAGTTCCATCTGCTTCATCAACCGCGCCACTTTTTTGCGGTTCCAACCCAATGCTGCGGCAATGCGCCTTTGTCCGTAGCGTCCTTTATGCCGCCGGTAGGTTTCGACAAGGAGGGCTTTGTCGGCTGCTTCGGGATCGGGTCGGTCTTGGTGATGGTAGTAAAAGCTGCTTTTGGGCAGGTTTGCGATGTGCAGCAGGTATTTGAGCGGGTGTTGCGCCCTCAGTGTTTGGACGGTTTGGCTTTGTCCTTTGCGGTCTGCTTTTGGCTGAGGGCTTTTAACTCCTTTAGGTAGGCGACCTCTGCGCGCATATAGCACAACTCTTCGATAAGCTCTGCCTGCGTTTTTTCTTGGTCGGGTTTATCTGCGATGAAGGGGTTTTTGCGGTGTTGGGGCATGGTTTTGGATTGGGGATGTTCGAGTGCGCCGATACCGCCTTCTTGATAGGCGCGTATCCATCGTCTCAGGTGGGTTCGGGAAATGCCGTAGTGGTCTGCGGTACGTTGTTGGCTGCGTATATGCAGGTAGTGGAGTACGGCTTGGTATTTGAAGTGTAATGTATATTTGCTCATAAAAAAACTGCACCTTGTGAGTTGGAGGGGATGTGTCCAACTTTTGGGGTGCAGTTCAAACTGGATTCCCAAGTTTTCAGACGACCTTTTTTAAATCGACGCGCGCTTTGGATAAACCGAACCCGTAGCGTGGGCTTTGCCCGCGAAGTTTGTTATCCGTCAGTCTGAATCGGACAGTTGTCCTCTCATCTGTTTCGCGGGTAGAACCTGCGCTACGGTTTGTTTTGAGGGTGTCTTATCTATTTCCTGCTCTGATTAAGAAGCGGGATTTAAGATTGAAAAAAGGTCGTCTGAAAACTTAGGTTTCCCAAGTTTTCAGACGACCTTTCAAAACACGCTATGGATAAGCCGAACCTCGTAGCGTGGGCTTTGCCCGCGAAGTCTGTTATCCGTCAGTCTGAACCGGGCAGTTGTCCTCGCATCTGTTTCGCGGGTAGAACCCGCGCTACGGTTTGTTTTGACGGTATCTTATTCATTTCCTGATCCGATTAAGAAGGCAGGTTTGAGATTGAAAGAGGTCGTCTGAAAACTTAGGTTTCCCAGTTTTCAGACGACCTTGATTAATCAAAACACGCTGTGGATAAGCCGAACCTCGTAACGTGGGCTTTGCCCGCTGAATATAGTCAATTCAAATCAGCAATGTCCACGCCGTCATTCCCGCGCAGGCGGGAATGACGGCTGGTGGCGGGTTCCGTATCAAAAACTAAGCCCGTAGCGTGGGTTTTACCCACGAATGAATAGAAATGATTGGATTCTGATGTCTAGGTTGAAAGTCGTGTGCAACGCCCGCGCTACTCTTATTTGACGAAAGGTCGTCTGAAAAACCTGAATCTTGGTTTTCAGACGACCTTTTGTTCCGATTCAATCTCAAAGCATTAACACGGTATCAAATCCGTTTCGCTAATTCTTCTGCCTTGCCGATGTACAGCGCGGGGGTCAGGGCGAGCAGTTGGGATTTGGCTTCGGCGGGGATTTCCAGCGATTCGATGAAGACTTTCAGCACTTCGGGCGTGATGCCGCCTTTGCCGCGCGTCAGGTCTTTCAGTTTTTCGTAAGGATTGGCGACGCCGTGGCGGCGCATCACGGTTTGAATCGGCTCGGCGAGCAGCTCCCAAGTGGCATCCAAATCGGCGGCCAGCGCGGCGGGGTTGGGTTCGAGCTTGTTCAGGCCGCGCAGGTGGGCGGCAAAACCTAATACGGCATAGCCTACGCCTACGCCCATGTTGCGCAGGACGGTGCTGTCGGTCAGGTCGCGCTGCCAACGGGAAACGGGCAGTTTTTCGGATAAGAAGCCCAATACGGCGTTTGCCATGCCGAGGTTGCCTTCGGAGTTTTCAAAGTCGATGGGATTGACTTTGTGCGGCATGGTGGAAGAGCCGACTTCGCCCGCTTTGACTTTTTGTTTGAAGTAACCCAATGAAATATAACCCCAAACGTCGCGGTTGAAGTCGATCAGGATGGTGTTGATGCGGCTGAGGGTTTGGAAGAATTCAGCCATGTAGTCGTGCGGCTCGATTTGGATGGTGTAGGGGTTGAAGGTCAGGCCGAGGCTGATTTCGACGAAGTTGCGGCAGTGGGTTTCCCAATCGACGTCGGGATAGGCGACCATGTGGGCGTTGTAGTTGCCGACGGCGCCGTTGATTTTGCCGAGGAATTCTTGCGCCTGAAGGTTTTTGAACTGGCGTTGCAGGCGGTACACGATGTTGGCGGTTTCTTTGCCCAAGGTGGTCGGCGTGGCGGGTTGGCCGTGGGTGCGGCTCATCATGGGGACGGCGGCAAGGTCGTGCGCCATGCCGGTGAGTTTTTCGATGATTTCGGCAAGTTTGGGCAGGATGACGGTTTCACGCGCTTCTTGCAGCATTAGGGCGTGGGACAGGTTGTTGATGTCTTCGCTGGTGCAGGCGAAGTGGATGAACTCGCTGGCGGCGGCGACTTCGGGTACGCCGGCGAAGCGTTCTTTAAGCCAGTATTCGATGGCTTTGACATCATGATTGGTGGTCGCTTCGATGGCTTTGACGGCGGCTGCGTCTTCCAATGAAAAGTTTTCGATGACTTTGTCGATTTCGGCAAGCGTGAAATCGCTGAAGGCGGGAATTTCGGTGATTTTCGGTTCGGCGGCGAGGGCTTTGAGCCAGCTCAATTCGACTTTGATGCGCGCCCTCATCAGGCCGTATTCGGAGAAAATCGGACGCAATGCTTCAACGGATTGGGCGTAGCGGCCGTCTAGGGGGGAAAGTGCAGCGATAGGGTTGATCATGTCGGAGTCCTGTCGGTAGGTCGGTCAAACGGTTAAATCAAACAGTCAAATTGTTTGCAATTATACATGATTTGACCCGGCAACTTCGGGTCGTCTGAAACTACAACCTTCCCTTCAAAGCGTTTTTGACAAACGCCGCCGACTCGCGCAATACCGTGAAACCATAGCCGCCGTAAGGCTCGGAACAAAACGGCGCGGCATACACCTGAATATCGTGTCCCTGCCACTGCCTGTCCGCCATCATCCTCGCCCGCGCCAAATGAAAACCGGCGCTGACAATGACGACGCGCGGGCTGTTTTCAATAAAATCGCGGCTGAACACAATGTTCTCAAACGTATTTTCCGCCCGCCGCTCTTGGATAATGTCTTCTTTCGGCACCCCCATCTTCTCCGCAATCGCCTGCATATTGCCCGAAGCAGACTGAAAATCGCGGCTGAGTCCGCCCGACATCACCAGCTTCTTCACCTTGCCGGCACGATACAGCTCGACAGCAGCTTCAACGCGCGCCACCAAACAAGGATTCAGACGACCCCCTTCATAAGAACGGGTCGAAAGCACAACCGCAGCATCCGCCGGACGCACCGTATCCGCATCCAACCGCGACACCCAAAAATCGCGCCACATGATCCACAGCGGTAAAAGAGCGGCGGTAAAGAACAAAATCAATATAAAAACAAGGGCTTTTTTGAACATCCGAATCCTAAAATGATGAAAGTAGTTGGAACGCCGCTGTACGGGCAGGTTCCGCTTGTTCTTAAGATTTTACGAAATTCATACAGCCGTTCAGCTATATTTTTTTAGTAACCGATTGTTTCTATCCGTCCAAGTACGAATTTTGTTGTCGACAAATATTTTTATGGCTTTTCGTCATCGGATATTATTTAAATTGGGAATAACATTAATGCATAGCCTAGGAATATGATAATCAGTATTGACATGGCGTATAAGGAAAATATATTATCAAAAACAGATTTTTGTAAAAGTTGCATAAAGTCGGCAATATAATATCAACGCCATCATCATCTTGAATGATATGTAGGCTATCTCCAATTTTGAAGACTTTTTCTCTTCGTTCAACTATTAGAGAGTAAACATGAAAAAAGCTTTATCAGTTATTTCCGTAGGTTTTTTATCTCTGTCTCTGCTTGCTGCCTGTAATGGTGGAGAAAGTGAAACCCAAAAAGAGCTTGCTGCATTGAAAGAACAACTGGCGCAGCAACAAAAGCAACAAGCTGAACGCGAAAATCAAGAACAAGAACACCGGAAACAAATTGAGCAACAGCAAAGAGAAGACGAACTCTATCAAAAAGCCTACCAAGATGCCCAAGAAGACTTACAGATGAAACAAATGCTGGAAGAAGAGAAAAAACAGGAAGAAGCAAAGAAAAAACAGGCTGCTGAGGAACGTAAACGCGAAGAAGCTAAAAAGAAACAAGCTTTAGAAGAGGAACCTAAGCAAAAAGAAGAGGCCAGAATAAAACAAGAAGAACCTAGAATTAGACAAGAAGAATCCCCAAAAGCTACTGCAAAACCGGCTGCTTCACAACAAGCGTCCAAAGTTACCGAAAAACTCGTTCGTTACCCTGCTTTTGTGATTTCGGAATCTGGTAGTGGTTCGTTAAATCTCAGAGGAGGACCGTCTATTTCAGCAGTTTCTGTTACCCAATTGAAAGACGGTCAGCAACTTCAAGTGGTGGCTGAAACCAACGCCTGTACCAATGCCAACGGTGGCTGCTGGGTTAAAGTTCAAGTTGGCGGGCTGACTGGTTATGTATCTAATGCCTACCTGCAAAAAGGTCATGTACGAGATGGTGCTTATGCATATTAATATCGGATAGATTTTATTGGTGACGTTCTGTATCCACTAGAATAGAAATGATGGGAAAGTGAAAGAATATTTGGGGCTGTTCTGAATTATTTTAGGATGGAGTCCATTCAATAATCTATCCAATTCCGACTGTAAAATAGAAAAAAGGTCGTCTGAAATTTCAGACGACCTTTTTGACGTTTTACAAAACAACCGAATCTTCAGTCTTTGCGGCGGCTGCCTAAGTCGGCGGCGGCGGTAAAGAGTACGTCGGTGGAGGAGTTGAGGGCGGTTTCGGCGGAGTCTTGGATAACGCCGATAATCATGCCGACGCCGACGACGCGCATGGCGAAGTCGTTGTCTATGCCCAAGAGGCTGCAGGCGACGGGGATCAGCAGCAGCGAGCCGCCGGCAACGCCGGATGCGCCGCATGCGCCGACGGTGGCGACGAGGCTCAGGAGCAGGGCGGTTGGGTAATCGACGACGATGCCTTTGGTGTAGGCAGCCGCCATGGCTAAGACGGTAATGGTAATCGCTGCGCCTGCCATGTTGATGGTTGCGCCCAGCGGGATGGAGACGGAGTAGGTGTCTTCATGTAAGCCGAGTTTTTTCGCCAATGCCATGTTGACGGGGATGTTGGCGGCGGAGGAGCGGGTGAAGAAGGCGTAGAGTCCGCTTTCGCGCAGGCAGGTGAAGACCAGTCCGTAGGGGTTTTTGCGGGTTTGCGACCAGACGATGAGCGGGTTCACAACGAGGGCGATAAATGCCATGCTGCCGAGCAGGACGGCCAGCAGGCGTCCGTAGCTGAGGAAGGCTGAAAAGCCGGTTTCGGCAACGGTTTGGGAGACCAGTCCGAAAATACCCAAGGGGGCGAAACGGATAACCCATTGTACGACGGTGGTAACGGCGTCGGAGAGGTCGGCGACGACTTGGCGGGTGGTGTCGGAGCCGTGGTGGCGCAATGCGGAGCCTAAAACCAACGCCCATGCGAGAATGCCGATGTAGTTGGCTTGTGCGATGGCGTTAATCGGGTTGGACACGAGCTTCATCAAAAGCTCTTTGAGGACTTGGATGATGCCGGAGGGCGGTGCGAGGGTGGAGGTGGCTACGTCTTTAAACACCAGCGCGGTCGGGAATGCCATACTGGCGGCAACGGCGACTGCGGCGGCGGCAAATGTGCCGACGAGATACAGAATAATGATGGGTTTGATTTTGGCTTCGCCGCCTTTGCGGTATTGCACCAGCGCGGCGGTTACTAAGACAAACACCAATACGGGGGCGACGGCTTTCAATGCGCCGACGAACAATTCGCCGAGCAGCCCTGCGCCCAAACCTGCTTTCGGGGAAATGGAGCCGACCAAGACGCCCAACATCAAACCGATGATGATTTGCGGGACAAGTCCGATACGGTTGACTGCGTTCAGCAGTGGATGACCACTTGCCATGATACGTCCTCTTACTTTATGTGTTAAGAAACGTTGCATTTTAAAAGAAAATATCAATTATTGCGCAGGTTTACATATCAAATCGATTGTTGTGGCGGAAAATGCTCTGTTTTTGGACTTGTCGGACAGTTTGTGCCTGATTTTTTGTATTGAATGGGTAAATGTGTTTTTTGGTATCCGCCTTTTCAGACGACCCCTCCGTCTCGGGCGGGTTTTAAACCCGATTGAAAATAATGGTAGAATTTAGAACCCTTCTGCCGTTGAAACATTTTTTGCCATGACCAGACTGACTTCGCCCATCCTGATTGCCTCACTCGCCCTTGCCTACGGACACGCAACCGCAGCCGATCTGCCGCGTGCCGAAGACTACGAACCGATTCCCGGCTTCAAGCAGGGCGGGCAATCCGAGCAGGCTGCCAAAGCAGGCAAACTGACGCCCAAGTTTCCCGTCAAAATCGAAACCAAAAACAGCGAAGTCAAATCCATGCTCGAAGAATACCTGCCGCTGATTACCCAGCAGCAGGACGAAGAATTGGATAAAGAGCAGGTCGGCTTCCTCGCCGAAGAAACGCCCGACAACGTCAAAACCATGCTCAAAACCAAAGGCTATTTCAACGGCAACGTCAACGTCCAAGACAACGGTTCGAGCTACACCGTCGCCGTCAATCCCGGCCCGCGCACCAAAATCGACAACGTCAGCGTCGCCATCCTCGGCGACATCCTGTCAGACAACAACCTTGCCGAGTATTACCAAAAAGCCATGGCAAACTGGCAGCAGCCCGTTGGCGAATACTTTGACCAAGACGGCTGGAGCGGCAGCAAAACCTCCGTCCTCAGCGCAGTAACCCGCAAAAAATACCCGCTTGCCAAACTCAGCAACAGCCAAGCCACCGTCAATCCCAACAACAACACTGCCGATCTGAACGTTACCGTCGAAAGCAACCGCCCCATTTATTTCGGCGACTTTGAAATCACCGGCACCCGCCGCTATCCCGAAAACGTCGTCGCCGGCCTGGCACGTTTCAAACCCGGCGCGCCCTACGACCTCGACCTCTTGCTCGACTTCCAACAAGCGCTCGAACAAAACGGACATTACTCCGGCGCATCCGTTCAAGCCGACTTCGACCGCCTCCAAGGTGACCGCGTGCCCGTCAAAGTCAACGTCACCGAAGTCAAACGCCACAAACTCGAAACCGGTATCCGCTACGATTCCGAATACGGCCTCGGCGGACGCATCGGTTACGACTACTACAACCTCTTCAACAAAGGCTACATCGGTTCCGTCGTTTGGGACATGGACAAATATGAAACCACCCTCGCCGCCGGTATCAGCCAGCCGCGCAACAGCGAAGGCAAATACTGGACGACCAACACGTCCTACAACCGCTCGACCACCCAAAACCTTGAAAAACGCGCCCTGACCAGCGGTATTTGGCGCGTGCGCGACCGCAACGGCATCGAATCGCGCCTCGGTATCGAATTCATTACCGAAGACCGCAAAGTACCCAATACCAATTACGACCTCGGCCGCAGCCACGCCACCATGCTGACCGCCTCGTGGAAACGCCAAAACATCGAAACCGAGCTGCGTCCCGAAAACGGCTACTACCTCGACGGCAAAATCGGCGCAACACTGGGCAACTTCCTGTCCTCCACCACCATGGCGCGCGCCACCGCCCGCGCAGGCTATTTCTACACACCCGAAAACAAAAAACTCGGCACCTTCATCGTCCGCGGGCAGGCAGGCTACGTTTATGCCCGCGAAGGCGAAGACGTACCTTCCAGCCTCATGTTCCGCACCGGCGGCGCCTCTTCCGTACGCGGTTACGAACTCGACAGCATCGGTCTGGCAGGTCCGAACAATTCCGTCCTCCCCGATAGGGCATTACTGGTCGGCAGCCTCGAATACCAATTCCCGATTACCAAAAGCGTATCCGGTGCCGTCTTCCACGATGTCGGCGATGCCGCAGGCAACTTCAAACGCATGAGCATGAAACACGGTACCGGCCTCGGCGTGCGCTGGTTCAGCCCCGTCGCCCCGTTCTCCTTCGACGTCGCCTACGGACACCAAGACAAAAAACTCCGTTGGCACATCAGTTTGGGCACAAGGTTTTAAGGTCGTCTGAAAACAAAAAACAGGGGTGCTTGATGGCATCCCTGCTTTTTTATGTGGTATGTGAAAACCGCATACATCGGATTTTCAAAAGCCAACGGATTCGCAGCCGACAAAAAACTCAGGCTAAATGTTTTGCCAAAAGATTGAGGGCAAACTCGACGGCTTGTGTTCTGACGGCTTCGCGGTCGCCGCTGAAGACTTGCATCTGTTCCAATGATTCGGTTGGTGTGGACAAACCGAACCAAACCGTGCCGACAGGTTTCACCGCGCTGCCGCCGCCCGGGCCTGCGATGCCGGAAATACTGAGGGCGTAGTCGGCTTGGGCGACGGCTTTCGCACCGCGCGCCATTTCGTACACGGTTTCGCGGCTGACCGCGCCGTGTTGCAGCAGCGTGTCGGGCATGACGCCGAGGCGTTCTTCTTTGGCTTGGTTGCTGTAAGTGACGAAACTTTGATGAAACCATTGCGAGCTGCCCGCAATGCTGGTGAACGCGCCCGCCAGCAGGCCGCCGGTGCAGGATTCGGCGCAGGTGACGGTTTGGCGGTGTCGGGTGAGGTGTTCGGCTATGGTTTGCAGGGCGGTCATGGGATGTCCTTTCGCTGGGCGGGTTTCCCCGAAATATGGGGTTGGGTGGAGACCCTATTATATAGTGGATTAACTTTAAACCAGTACGGTGTTGCCTCGCCTTGTCCTGATTTAAAGTTAATCCACTATAGAAGGATTGCAGAGAGTGGGCGAAAGGTCGTCTGAAAACCGGAATCCCAATTTTTCAGACGACCTTTTGTGCTTTGCCCTATCCGCCAAACCGCCGGTCACCCGTAGCGTGGGTTTTACCCACGGATGAACAGGGATAATTGGATTCGGATGTTCGGGTGGGAGATCGCAGGCAAAGCCCACGCTGCGGATTGGTTTATCCTAAGCCTTGCCCATTTGAACAAAAGGTCGTCTGAAACCGAAGTTGGTTTTCAGACGACCTTTTTTGTTTGACGGGCAATTATGCGCCGAACACTTTCAAACGGTTTTCCACAGGCTCGAAGGCTTTTTCACCAGCAGGTGCTTCGATGCCGCCGATAACCATTTGCGCGCGCAGAAGCCAGCTTTCGGGCAGGTTCCATTCTTTGGCGATGGCGGCGTCGGGCAGCGGGTTGTAGTGTTGCAGGTTCGCGCCCACGCCGGCGGCGGCAAGCGTCGTCCAGACGGCGTATTGCGTCATCGCGTTCGCATGGTCCGCCCAAACGGGGAAGTTGGCGGCATAAGAAGGGAATTGCTCTTGCAGGCCTTTGACGACGTTTTGGTCTTCGAAGAACAAAATGGTCGCCGCGCCTGCTTTGAACAGGTTTAATTTTTGCGCGGTCGGCTCGAATTGTTCGGCAGGCACGATGGCGCGCAAAGCGTCTTCAACAAATTGCCACACTTTGCCGTGTTCTTCGCCGAAGAGGACGACGACGCGGGTGGATTGCGAGTTGAAGGAAGAAGGTGTGTGCAAAACGGCATGTTTGACGATTTCGCTGATTTCTTCGTTGCTGATGGGCAGGTTTTTGTTCAGCGCGTAAATGGAACGGCGGGTTTCGGCCGCTTGTTGTAAGGTTTGATAAGTCATTTTGTTTTTCCTTTGATTGATGTTGAATCGGTTGGCGGGTTTGGAAATCTATTCGTAAAACCCGCTTTGCTTGTTTTCAGACGACCTTTGGGTCTATCAGGATTTGTCTTTGCCGAACAGGTTGTCCAATGCCAATGAGCCGCCGCCGGCTGCTGCCAGATAGAGGAACACGAAGCAGAACAATACTGCCGATTCGCCGCCGTTGGCAAGCGGGAACAGCGCCGAACCTTGGGAGGCGTGTGCCATGAAATAGGCAGCCGCCATCTGACCGGACAGGATGAAGGCGGCGGGACGGGTGAACAGTCCGAGAATCAACAGGATGCCGCCGGCGATTTCCAAAATGCCTGCCACCAACATCAAGCCTTCGGGCGAGCCGCTGCCCATGGATGTCGGGAAGCCGAAGAATTTCGACGTACCGTGCAGGAGGAAGAGGTAGGCGGTTACGATACGCAAAACGGACAATAAAATGGGTTGGATACGGGCGCAGGTTGCAGACATGGGGTTCTCCTTATCAAAAATGCGGGGGTTAAATGAAAACTAATCTTATCTGTGCAGTATAGATAATTACTGCCGGTAGATATATACTTCTTTTATTGATACAACGTTTCCCTAAAAGAAAACATGGATACCCTGTTCAGCCTCAAAGTTTTCCGCCAAGTCGTCCAAAGCGGCAGCTTCACCCGCGCCGCCGAGCAGCTTGATATTTCCACCGCGATGGCGAGCAAACACGTCAGCCATCTGGAAAATTCAATTAAGGCCAAGCTGCTGCACCGCAACAGCCGCAACCTCCACCTGACCGAAGCGGGCGAAGAATACTACCGCCAATGCAGCTACGCGCTCGACACGCTCGACACCGCCGCGCAAAAGGCGGCAGGCGGGGCGGACACGCCGCAGGGCATGTTGCGCGTAACCATGCCGCTTTGGTTTGCGGGCAATTTAATCGGCACTTGGCTGGCGGAATACCGCGAACGCTATCCCGAAGTCACGCTCGATTTGGTGCTCGACAACCGCCACGTCGATTTGATTGCCGAAGGCTTCGACCTCGCCTTGCGCGTGGCAAAAACCCTGTCGCCCTCGCTTATCGTCAAGCCGCTGGCGCAAATCCAATTCGTTTTGCTTGCCTCGCCCGAATATCTGGCTAAACACGGCAAACCGCAAACGCCCGAAGAGGTCATGCGCCATCCCGCCATCCTGCCGACCTACACCGACCAGCGCAATTTGGAAATCACCCATCGGGAAACGGGCGAAAAAAGTATTCTGACGCTCAATCCGGTGATTCAAAGCGACAATACGCTGATGATCCGCGAATTGGTCAGGGCGGGCGCGGGCATCGCCTATCAGCCGCTGTGGTCTGCCAGACAGGATTTGAAGGAAGGCAGGTTGGTCAGCCTGCTGCCGGAATATCGGGTGCGGACCGAGCAATTAAACGCGGTTTATGTGGACAGGGCGTTTTTGAGCGCGAAGGTGCGCAGTTTTATCGATTTCCTGAACGAGAAGATTTCGGCGGAAGGGGAATGAGGATTGGGGATGAAGATTAGCAAAAGGTCGTCTGAAAACGGGAAAGCGGTTTCAGACGACCTTTTGTTTGTGCGGCGGTTTATTTGACCTGCTGCATGTATTTTTTCAGACGACCTTTGCTCTGCATGGCGCGGTTTTCCAGTTCGTCCACAACGGCTTGCGCTTTGGCTTTGTTCACCGGTTTGCCGACCTGAATCACGCCGCTCATGTTCATCATGCGGTGCGGCGGGCAGGTATAGACGTATACGCCTTCTTTGTCGAGTTTGAGGGTGAAGTCTTTGCCGTCTTCGGAGAGGAAGTCGGCAACGCCGTCGGGCAGGGCTTTGCTTTGCACCCAGTGGCCTTTGTTGGCGGCTTTGAAGGTTACGGTGTCGCCGACTTTGGCGTTGACGTAGCCGGGTTCGAACACCATGCTGCCGTCTTTGCCGTTGTCGAGCATTTTGATTTCGTGGTTGGCGGCGTATGCGCCGAGGGAAGCGGTCAGCATCAGGAGGAAGAGGGATTTTTTCATGGAGGGAGTCCTTTCTAAGGATATAGTGGATTAAATTTAAATCAGGACAAGGCGACGAAGCCGCAGACAGTACAAATAGTACGGCAAGGCGAGGCAACGCCGTACTGGTTTAAAGTTAATCCACTATAAAAAATATGGGACGGGCTGATGAGTCTAAGAGGTAAGCCTTGGGCTTACCGCCCTCTCCCTAACCCTCTCCCGCGGGAGAGGGGATAAGTTGCAGGGAGTCCACAGGCCGGATGCTCAAATCCGACATTTCAGGAGCGGATTGTTGATTGTCAACCGTCGTCATCCTCGCGCGGGCGGGAATCCATTGGAATGACGGCGGCGGTTAAGTTACGCACTCTGCCGCATCGGGCGGATAACGGGCAGGCCTTTGCTGTCGTACAAAAGTTCGATGTCCACTTTATACAGCCTGCCTATCATGTCCGCCTGCAACACGTCCTGCGGCGCGCCCTGCGCCTGTACTTTGCCTTCGCCGAGCAGAATCACGCCGTCTGAAAACTGCGCGGCGAGGCTCAAATCGTGCAACACCATCAGCGTAACCAGATTGTGTTCGTGCGTGTATTGCACCACGCGTTCTAAAAGATTGAGTTGATGGTGCATATCCAGCGCGCTGACCGGTTCGTCCAGCATCAGGATTTCGGGGCGGCGCAGCATGACTTGGGCAAACATGACGAGCTGCCGCTGTCCGCCGGAAAGCCGCATGACGTCGCGGTGCGCCAGATGGCCGATGCCTAGCTCCGCCATGATACTTGCGGCTTCGTGCAGCAGTTCGTCGCCGACGTGCATGTGCAGCGCGTCCATGCGGCCGAGCAACACGACTTCCAGTGCGGTCAGCGAGGCTTCGGCGGCGGTGTCCTGCGGCATATAGCCTATGCGTTTGCGCCAGCTTTGCAGGTGGATTTTGCTCAACGCTTCGTCGCCGTAGCGGATGGTGCCTTTGTGCGCCACTTCGCCGAAAATCGTTTTCATCAGCGAGGATTTGCCCGTACCGTTCGGGCCGAGCACGGAATAGACTTTGCCTTGTTCCAGCGTCAAATCGATACTGTCGGCGACCACATAATCGCCGCGTCGGATATGTACGTTTTCCAGTCGGAGCATTTTGGACGACCTTTAAGCAAAGAGGGCGGCAAACCAGTTTTTAATACGTTGCCATAGTGACGGTTCGGCGACGGTTTCGGCTGATGCCGCAACAGTGTCGGCAGCCGCTTGTTTGTTGCAGTCTTCCAAACCGTCGCAACCCAAACGGATAAAGAAAGTACCCTTCGGCTCGACCGGCAGGTATTTACGGTGGAATTCACGGTAGGTCTCTTCCGGATTCACATCGGCAAAGGCTTCGGGATACAACGCTTTGGCGATAAATTGGGCGGATGCCAAATCGGAAAGCGAACGCGAAGCAGTATGGTAAATGCCGAACACACGGCCGTTTCGGACAGCGGGAATTTCCGCCCAACCGGCACGCCGGATGAAACCCTGTAAGCGTTTTTGCGCTTCGGCGGCTTCGATGCCGATGCCCATCGCCATTGCCGCCGGCTGCTTCAGTCCGGCTTCGGTGCCGGAAATAATCACAACGTCGGGCTTGGCGGCAAGAAACTGCTCGGGATTAATCGCCCCCCAGTCTTTGATGAAGGCTGCGGCAATATTGTCGCCGCCCACTGTATCGGCAATCGCACCCCACATATTTTTGCCGAAAGTAAAGCTATGTTCGGCAGGACCCTTGTCTCCGAACTCGATATAGATTTTCGGCTTGGGCTTGCCCGCTTCGGCCACGCGTTTTTGAATGTCGGCTATGCCTTGGGCGTATTCGCCGGCAATCTGCCCTGCACGCTCCGGCGTACCGGCGATTTCGCCGAAAAGTTTGGCACTGGCGGTATGGCGTTCGACCGTTTGCGCATTGAAATCGACCACAACCACCGGAATGCCGGCTTTTTCGAAACGCGGCATTTCTTCTTTCAACACGTCATACTGCCAATCCGCCAACACCACCACATCGGGTTTCATTGCCAAGGTTTTCTCAAACGAAAATGTACCGGCGTTCACATTGCCGATGTCGCCGATGTTTTGCAGCGAAGGGATTTTGGCGCGGTAGAGCGACCAACTGCCGGAGTTGAATTTCTCCCAAAATTCGCGCGAAATACCGACCACATTGTCAAATTTATCGACACCGGATACGGCAATATAATCAGGATAATAAAAGCCCAGCACCACACGTTTGGCAGGCACATCGACCCGCACTTCGCGCCCGCGTACGTCGGTAAGCGTTTTCACTTCGGCACAAACACCCTGCACGGCAAGACTGAACAAGGCAGCGGTTAAAATACGGCAAATAGGTTTCATTGGTTCTCTCTGTAAAATAAAAAAACAGTTTCAGACGACCCCGTCGCAACAAAAGACCGTCCGAAAAAACTTACCGCTTGGACAATACAATCCAAAAGAAAAACGGTACGCCGACAAACGCGGTAACAATCCCCACCGGAAACAGCGCACCCGGGATAATCACCTTGGACAACACGCTGGCGACCGATAAAAACGCCGCCCCTGTCAGCATCGCGCCGGGCAGGAAAAAGCGTTGGTCCTCACCGAGCAGAATCCGCGCCACATGCGGCGCGACCAGTCCGATAAAGCCGATTACGCCGACGAAACTGATTGCCGTCGCCGTCATCACCGCCACCAGCACCAGCGTTTTCAGGCGCAAAAGTTGCAGATTGATGCCCAGCCCGACGGCGCGTTCTTCACCCAAACGCAGCGCGGTCAGCTTCCACACATCACGCGAAAGCAACAGCACGCACACCGCCGTAACCGCCGCCGTAACCGCAACCGTCTCCCAAGTCGCCTTGGTCAGGCTGCCGAACAGCCAAAACAAAATCTGCTGCGAAATCTCAGGCGCGGCGATAAACTGAATCAGCGACAAAATCGACTGAAACAGGAACAAAAGCGCAATCCCCACCAGCACCAACATCGCCGAGTTGAAGCGGCGCGCCGAGGCAAACAGAAACAAGATACCCGAAGCCAGCATGGTCATCACAAACGCGCCGATGGGGACGGCGACCGTTTCAGGCAGCCCGAAACCGCCGAACGCAATCACTACCGACGCGCCCAAACCCGCCGCCGCCGCCAAACCCAGCGTATAAGGGCTGGCCATCGGATTGTTCAACAGCGTCTGAATCTCCGCCCCACCGACGCCCAAAGCCGCACCGACTACCAGCGCCATCACCGCAATCGGCAGGCGCAAATCCATCACAATCAGGCGGTTCATTTCATCGACTTCGGGTTTGCCCAGCAAAACATTGACCACTTCGCCGACAGGCAGCGTGTCCGTCATCGCCGGACCGGTGGCGATGTCGAATAAGAAGCTGACCGATGCGATGATTAAAAACATCAAAACAATCAACCAACGCTTGCCTTCCAACTTGCGCTGGTTTTTCACAATCTCGGCGACAACCGAATCATTCATTTTTTAAGCCTTTGAAATTAGGGAACAAGATCGGATATTCATGTCCGACAATCTCTTTATATCTGTATCCGTTTTGAAGGGTGTTTTTTGAAAATCGGGATAACGGCGTTCCAAACGGCTTTGCCCTCTCCCTAGCCCTCTCCCACGGGGAGAGGGAACAAATTGCAGGGAATCACAACAATGGTCGGACTTCAGTCATCCGATTCCTCCTCTCCGTGAGAGAGGGAGCAAATTGTAGGGAATCAAAACAATGGTCGGACTTCAGTTATCTGTTCCCTCTCCCCGTGGGAGAGGGCTAGGGAGAGGGCCGCAACAGTCAAACCCACCTGACACTCCCCGTCCGGCACGACGTGAAGTGGTAGCGTGGGCTTCGCCCGCGAAAAACAGAGAACTCCATACCATTCGCCATCATTTCTGCAAATGCTAATCCCCATAAAAGAGGGAGCAAATTGTAGGGAATCACAACAATGGTCGGACTTTAGTTATCTGATCCCCTCTCCCCGTGGGAGAGGGTTAGGGAGAGGGCCACAACAATCAACCCCGCCTGAAGCTCCCCGCGCGGCACGACGGAAATTCGTAGCGTGGGCTTCGCCCACGAAAACAGGGATCCCCCATACCGTTCGCCATCATTTCCGCAAACTTTACCCGACAAAACCCACGCTATTTTCAGACGACCTTCCGCATAAAAAGGTCGTCTGAAACCCATAAGCCCGCCTTACTGCCCTTTCGGATACAGGTAGAACGTACCGTTCGGCACGACCGGCAGGTTTTGGCGGTAGAAGTCGGTATAAGTTTTCTCAGGATTGAAGTCTTTGAACAACTGCGGATAAATCGCTTTGGCCATAAATTGAATCGATGCGCCGTCGGAAAGCGTGCGCGAGTTGGCGTGGTAGGCGGCGTAGAGGCGGTTGTTTTTAATCGCAGGCAGGTTCGCCCAGCCGGCGCGTTTGGCAAAACCGGCCAAGCGTTTTTCCGCTTCGGCTTTCGGAATGCCCCAACCCATCACCATAGCGGTTGGGCTTTTCTTCAATTCGGTTTCGCGGCCGGTAATCACGATGACGTCGGGTTTGGCGGCGAGGACTTTTTCGGGATTGATCGGGCCGTAGAACTCGACCGAAGATGCGGAAATATTGTTGCCGCCGACCAGCGTCGCCATCGAACCCCACATGCTCTTGCCGAAGGTGACGCTGTGTTCCGCAGGACCTTTGTTGCCGAACTCGACATACACTTTAGGCTTGGGCAGATTGGCTTTTTTCACGCGCGCTTGGATGGTGTCGGCGATGCGTTTGTAGTCTGCCGCCAGCTTGTCCGCTTTTTGCTGCTGACCGGTCAGCGTGCCGATGAGTTTGGTCGATTGAACGTGTTTGGCGACCGTTTGCGCGTTGTAGTCCAACACCACAATCGGAATACCCGCCTTGTTGATGCGGTCGAGGTCGGAACCCAAGGCTTTATACTGCCAGTCCGCCAAAATCAGCAAATCGGGTTTCAATGCCAATACTTTTTCAACGGAGAACGTGCCGACTTCCACCTCGCCCACGTCGGCAAGCTGGTTCAGCTTGGGCACGGCTTTGCTGAACGCCGCCCAGCTCGGCGGCGCCCAGTCGGACCAAACCGCTTTGGAGAAACCGACCACATTATTCAGCGCGTCCTTGCCGCCGATGGCCATGTAGTCTTGATAATAAAAGCCCAAAACCACGCGTTTGGCGGGCAGGTCGACGGTTACTTTGCGGCCGTTGACATCGGTAATCTGAACCGGTTTGGCATGGACGGCGGCAGTGCCGAATGCCAATGCGGCGGCGAGGGCAAGGGAGGAGAAGCGCGACAGTTTCATTAGAGTAAAATCCTTTTAATAAATAATGTTATATCTGATTTAAATATGAATAAGAATCTTTCTTATTTTTAATGCGAGCCTAATGGATTTAAAATAAACGGAAAAGTTCCGTTATTCAGGGAAGTTTTTATTACAAGCGTGATGGTGTTTATTGTTCAGACGACGCCTGCCGTTTGCCCGATATAGTGGATTAACTAAATCAGGACAAGGCGACGAAGCCGCAGACAGTACAGATAGTACGGAACCGATTCACTTGGTGCTTCAGCACCTTAGAGAATCGTTCTCTTTGAGCTAAGGCGAGGCAACGCCGTACCGGTTTAAAGTTAATCCACTATAAAAGGTCGTCTGAAACATCAAACAAAGACATCACTCCTTGTCAATATTCTGTCATTTCATTTTTCGAAAGTCCGCCATGCTGACCATTACCACCTGCCTCACCTACCCCGAGCTGCCGTCCAACCTGCTGCCGCTGGCGGACGCGCTGACACGGGACGGCATACCCACCGCCTTCGCGCCTTGGCAAAACCGCCCGAAATCCGCCTTCATCCTGCCTTTGTGCGCATGGGATTATGCGGCGGAGCCTGAAGCGTTTGGGCAGTGGCTGACCGAAGCGGAAGCGTGCGGGCAAAGGTTTATCAACCCCGTCGGGCTGATGCGTTGGAACATGGACAAACGTTATTTGTGCGATTTGGCAGAATGGGGAGCAGACGTGATTCCGAGCGTGCAGACGTCGTCTGAAAACGAAAAATTGGAAGACATTTTAGAGAATCGGGGCTGGCGGGAAGCGGTCGTCAAACCCGTTATCGGGCAGAGCGGGCGCGGCGTGGCGAAAATCAGGGCGGGAGAAGTGTCGTTGAAGGCGGGGGATTATCCGCAAGGCGTCATCGTCCAGCCTTATATCCGCGAAATCGAAACGGCGGGCGAAACCTCGCTGGTGTTTTTTGACGGGCATTTCAGCCATGCCGTACTGCGTATGCCGCCCCAAGGCGAATGGCGCGCCAATTCCGCCTACGGCGTCGCCGTCAGCCCCGCCGCGCCACCGGAAAAAGCAATCGAAACCGCACGGCAGATATTGTCCATGCTGCCTGAAATACCGGCATACGCCCGCATAGATGGGACGCTGATCGGCGACAGGTTACTGCTCAACGAATTGGAACTCGTCGAACCCGCCCTTTACCTGCATACCGCTGAAAATGCGGTTGCCGATATGGTGCAGGCGGTGAAGCGCGTTATCGCGGGTTGATGATAAAGAATTAATGCAAAAAAGGTCGTCTGAAAACAAAGGTAGCGGGTTTTAAACCGTGCTATGCTTGTTTTCAGACGACCTTTTTAGAAAACCGACTGCGTTCGGCAGTCAACCTTTGATCGGTATTACAATTTGGGCTCTCCCATCCAGACTGCGGCGAGTGCGACGATGGATACCAAACTGATGATCATGATTAAATTTAAAAACAAAATTGACATATAGCCTCCGAAATGTTTGCTGTTGTGTTTATTATTGATACTGCCGATCGGTATCATGGCGTACCGTAAGGCAGTTGGCGGCTTTACGCGGATACCCTTTTATAGTGGATTAACTTTAAACCCGTATGGCGTTGCCTCGCCTTATCCTGATTTAAAGTTAATCCACTATATTGAACCGCTTTGCCGGGCGCTTAGAATAGCATTGTCAGAATAGTTACTTTGTGTATTTACCTAATTTATCAGTAAGAAAAAGGCAATAATTATCAACAATCAATAAAAAGCACTATCACTTTCGGATGTTTTTTATCAAACATGGCTCATTAACAGGAAAACTTTTCCAAATCTCTATTTTTATTTGATTTATGCACAATTTTCATATCCGTTTCCGCCGCACGGCGCTCATAGCCGGTGTGGTATTTTTGCCTTTGGCGGTGTTGATTGCCGTCCGTTTGCACACGCACGGCGGTTTTGAATTTGAAAAACCTTTGATGATGTGGGTCCACCATAACATCGGCGAAGGCTTTTTCCCTATTGCCACTGTTTTGCATTATTTGGGCAAAACCGCCATCGCCGTACCTTTAATCGGCATCGCGGCATGGTGGCTGTATCGGGTCGGCAACCGTCGTGGCGCGTTGTTTTGCGTGAGCGCCGCCTTGATACCGACGCTGAATATGCTGTTGATTAAAGATTGGTTCGAGCGGCCGCGGCCGCTGTTTTGGCCGCGCATGATTGAAGAGACTAATTTTTCGTTTCCCAGCGGACACAGTACCTTTTCCGCCGCCATCGCCGTCATGATGATTATGTTGTGCAGCGAGACGCCCTATCGGCGTGTCGCGTGGCTGATCGGCATTGCCTTTGCCCTGAGTACCGGCTTTTCGCGTGTTTATTTGGGCGTGCATTACCCGACCGACGTTTGGGCGGGCTGGACAAACGGCACGCTGACTGCGTTGTTGGTTTATTATTTCGTGTTCAGGGGCCGCTATCTTTCAGACGACCCTGCCGTCTCCCAAATATCTTCAGATTATGAATAATATATCGCCCAATACGCCGTTTTGGCTGCGCAACGGTCATGCCGACACCATCTTTGCCAAATTCCTGCAACGCCCTTCCCCCGCTTACCGGCGCGAGTTGCTGCCCGACAGCACCGGCAAAGCACAAGTTGCCTACGATTTTGTCGACAGCCCCAATCCCGACGCGCCGCTGGTGGTTTTGTTTCACGGCTTGGAAGGCAGCAGCCACAGCCATTACGCGGTCGAGTTGATGCGCGCGGTACAAGACAAAGGCTGGAACGGCGTGATCGCCCATTTCCGCAGTTGCGGCGGCATCCCCAATACCGCGCCCGTGTTCTACCACTTGGGCGATACGCCCGAAATCGCCTTTATGCTCGACACGCTTGCCGCACGTTATCCCGTCATTTATGCGGCAGGCGTTTCGCTCGGCGGCAATGCTTTGGCAAAATATTTGGGCGAACAAGGCAGCAATGCGCTGCCCCGCGCCGCCGCCGCCATTTCCGCGCCGGTCGATGCGACGCTGGCGGGTACGCGTTTCGACAAAGGCATGTCGCGCCTGTTATATACCCGTTATTTTTTGAACTCGTTACTGCCCAAAGCCCGCGACGTTGCCGATTTGCAGAATGCCCATCCCGACCGCGATGTCGCCGCCCTGTTGAAAAAATGCAAAACGCTGGGTGACTTCGACGATACGTTTACCGCGCCGCTGCACGGCTTCGCCGACCGTTTCGACTATTACCGCCGCGCCTCGTGCAAACCTTGGCTCAAAACGGTAGCCGTTCCTTTGCTGCTGCTCAACGCCGTCAACGACCCCTTCCTGCCGCCCGAAGCCCTGCCGAATGCGGACGAAGTGTCTCCGTCCGTCACGCTTTTGCAGCCCGAACACGGCGGACACGTCGGCTTCGTCAGCCGCGACGGGGGTCGTCTGAACCTGCAATGGCTGCCGCAAACCGTATTGTCTTATTTCGCACAATTTGAATAGTGTTCCCGAACCTGTCGGCGTTGCGTTGAGGCAAACGGTTGAGACAAACAAAAGGTCGTCTGAAAACCTATATTTCAGGTTTTCAGACGACCTTTTTACTGCTCAAACGGCTGACCACTCAATCAGTCGTGACCGATATCGACGGTTTTCTCTTTGTAGCGCGTATCGGGGACAAGGACGATTTTTTCGTCCACTTTGCCGATGGCTTTCACGTCTTTGCCCGGATAGTCCAACTGATGCAGGAAATAGCGGATACAGTTGAGGCGGGCGCGTTTTTTGTCGTCGGAACGGATGATGACCCAAGGCGCGTCGCCGGTGTGGGTGTGGAAGAACATGGCGTTTTTGGCTTCGGTGTAGTCGTCCCAGCGGTCGAGCGACTGGATGTCCACGGGGGAGAGTTTCCAGTGTTTCAGGGGATCGTCGCGGCGGGAGATGAAGCGGCGCAGTTGTTCTTCGCGGGATACGGAGAACCAGAATTTGAAGAGGTGGATGCCGCTGGCGACGAGCATGCGTTCCAATTCAGGGGTTTGGCGCATGAAGAGCAGGTATTCGTTGGGTTCGCAGAAGCCCATCACGCGCTCTACGCCGGCGCGGTTGTACCATGAGCGGTCGAAGAAGACCATTTCGCCCGCGGTCGGCAGGTTTTGGATGTAGCGTTGGAAATACCATTGGCCGCGTTCGGTAGTAGTCGGTTTTTCCAGTGCGACAACGCGCGCGCCGCGCGGATTCAAATGTTCCATAAAGCGTTTGATGGTACCGCCCTTGCCTGCGGCATCGCGGCCTTCAAACAGGCTGACGATGCGTTGGCCGGAATCTTTGACCCAGCTTTGCACTTTCAGCAATTCGATTTGCAGCTTTTGTTTTTCTTTCTCGTATGCGGCGCGGCGCATACGTTGTTTGTAGGGGTAATTGGCGGGAAGCGGTGCGCTGCCGGAATCTTCGTCCGTACCGCGTCCTTCGTGTTCCAAAACGGCTTTTTCGAAAACTTGCAACTGGTCTTGCTTTTCGCCCAATTCAACGTTTTCGAACGGTTCTAACTGATGATCTGCCATAGGGTCTCCTTATTGATTAAGTTTGAAATGATATGGTGTGGTATGGTTTGATTCTACTCCTTTGCCCCTCAGCGGACTACATAAAATTACACTGACCCATTTTTTTCGGCGCGGTCTGCTAATTTGTGTAAAAACGGCGTATAATCAGACTATTTGCACCACAGCCATGCCCTATTTCGCTCTGTTTGACGATGCCGTGAGCGGCCGCGCAAAACTCTATCAAAATCATGTGGAAAGCCGCCTTTTCCATCATAACGAACTGGATTCGCTAGACGATACGCTGCAAAAGGGCTGGCAAAAGGGGTTGCATTCGGTGTTGTTTGCAGACTACGAATTCGGTTTGCCGCTGATGGGGATGGATTCCGAACGCGGCGGCAATCTTGCCCTGCACTGGTTTGCCGACTGCGCCGACATTGATGCCGCAAGCTGGCTTGCCCAAAATTCAGACGACCTCCCCGCCGGTATTTCCACACCGCAATCCTCCGTATCCGAAGCCGATTACCTCGACCGCATCCGCCAAATCCACGAAGCCATCCGGCGCGGCGACACCTATCAAATCAACTACACCACCCGCCTGCACCTGCAAGCCTACGGCAACCCCGTCAGCCTCTACCGCCGCCTGCGCCAGCCCGTCCCCTATGCCGTCTTGTCCCACCTGCCCGATGCGGCAGGGAAATCCGCGTGGACGCTGTGTTTCTCGCCCGAACTCTTCCTCAAAATCGGTGCGGACGGCACCATCAGCACCGAGCCGATGAAAGGCACCGCGCCGATTTTGGGCGACGGTCAAGACGAACGCCGCGCCGCCGAGTTGCAAGCCGACCCGAAAAACCGCGCCGAAAACGTGATGATTGTCGATTTGCTGCGCAACGACCTCGGCAAAATCGCCCAAACCGGCAAAGTATGCGTGCCCGAGCCGTTTAAAGTATCGCGTTTCGGCAGCGTCTGGCAGATGACCAGCACCATCCAAGCCCAAGCTCTGCCGCACATTACCGCCGCCGACATCCTCCGCGCCGCCTTCCCCTGCGGCAGCATCACCGGCGCACCCAAACGCATGAGCATGCAGATTATCGAATCGCTCGAAGCCGAACCGCGCGGCCTGTACACTGGCAGCATCGGCTACCTGAAACCATGTGAAGGTGGACTGGGATTTGAAGGCATATTCAACGTCGTCATCCGCACCTTATCGCTCAAACCCGTTTCAGACCCGATTTCAGACGACCTTCCATTTTCAGACGACCTAGATAGTGGATTAAATTTAAATCAGGACAAGGCGACGAAGCCGCAGACACAGCAAGGCGAGGCAACGCCGTACCGGTTTAAAGTTCATCCACTATATCAAGGCATATACGGCGTCGGTTCCGGCATCGTCATCGACAGCGACCCCGCCGCCGAATATCGCGAATGCGGCTGGAAAGCCCGTTTCCTCAACGAATTGCGCCCCGCCTTCGGCATCTTCGAAACCATGCGCGTGGAAAGCAGGCAATGCCGCCTGCTCGACCTACATTTAGGTCGTCTGAAAACCTCCGCCCAAGCCCTCAACCTGCCCCTGCCCGACGATGGCGAAACCCGAATCCGGCAATACATCGCCGACTTGCCCGACGGCCTCTTCCGCTTGAAAGCCGAACTCGTTTCAGACGGCCTCATCCTCAGCCATGCCGCCACCGCCGAGCTGTCCGCCCCGCAGCGCGTCATCCCCGCCCCGCAAACCCTCCCGCGCCGCGACTACCTGCGCCGCTTCAAAACCACCCGCCGCGCCCTGTACGACCAAGCATGGCAAACCGCCGAAACACAAGGCGCGTTTGACAGTCTGTTTTTCAATTCAGACGGCCTCCTGCTCGAAGGCGGCAGAAGCAACGTATTCATCAAATACCAAGGGCAATGGCTCACCCCGTCTCTGGATTTGGACATCCTCAACGGCGTCATGCGCCAAGCCGTGTTGCAGCAGCCGCAAACCTACTTGGGCGCAAACGCAGTCATCGAAACGCACATCACCCGCGACATGCTGGAACACACCGAAGAAATCCGCCTCTCCAACGCCTTGAGGGGCGTGTTTGAGGCGGATTTGGTCGTTAAAGAATAAAATTATTTCCTGAAAACGGATAAAGCCGACAGGCGGAGTATTTGTGAAACGGGTTATATATCTGAAACTTGAGTGTTCACAAACATGCGCACGGCCTTACCCTCATAACGCTGGTTCAACCACGCCTGTAAGCGTTCGCGGTCTTTGGCAGGCAAAGACTCCTTAAATTCGAGCGAAACCACGACAATATCGTCATGTTCGCCTGTTTCCGATTTAGTATTTTTGCCGCTTTCAGGCTGCTCGGAAACAGGCTCTGTTTGCGCTTTCTCCCAAACCAAGCCGCGTCCGACAACGATTTTTTCCGCTTCCGGATATTGGGCTTTTAATTCCTTGAGTACCGCTGCATCGTCAGCACCGGCGGTATCGGCAGTTTTGCCCGCAAGCACGGTATCGATATAGGCCTGCTGCTCTTTCAGTTCATTTTGCTGCTGAACCGGATTGTTTCGGCTTGCCAGCAATTCTTCGATTTTGGCACCATCCCCTCCCGCATAAACCACGTTCACCTCCGGCTCTTTTACCCCCGACGCATTAAGGCTTTTTTCCAACAGGGCGATGATTTTCTCGGCATTACCCGTTCCGTTGACAATCAGACCGACTTTATTTTCCTTGTAGTTCAATATCTTACGAAGAACAAAAAAACTTTCCTGCTGCTGCGCGGCGGTGATCGCGGCATTGGCTTTTGTGTTGAACAGTTCCTGGCGCACCAGTCCTGATGCCATATAGCCGCTCGGAATCATCACAGCCAACACGACAACAGTAATCATGATACTTTGCAACCGGCGTTTGGATTCCGTTACCAACCCCCTGCGCGGCAGCTTGAGCAGTTTGGAAAACAACAAGGTCGAAAAAGCTATGAACACGCAGTTGATGGCAAAAAGATATGAAGCGCCGAAAAAATATTGCCAGTTGCCATGTGCCAGTCCGTAGCCCGCAGTACACAGGGGCGGCATCAATGCGGTCGCAATCGCCACACCCGGTATGGCATTGCCTCCTTCTTTTCGGGTCAGCGCCACAATGCCCGCACTACCGCCGAAGAAGGCAATCAACACATCCCAAAGGGTCGGCTGAGTACGCGCCAAAAGCTCGCTTTGCGCCTCTTTAAGCGGGGTTAATAGAAAATACAGTGTAGCAGTAACCAAACTGATGGCGACGAATACCATAATATTGCGCACCGCTTGGCGGATCAGCGCAGTATCGCCCACCGCCAAACCGTAACCCATACCGACGATCGGCCCCATCAACGGGGAAATCAACATCGCTCCGATCACTACCGCCGTGCTGTTTACATTTAGACCGATACTCGCCACAGCAATGGCAAACATCAATACCCACATATTCGTTCCGGACACCCGAGTATTGGCACGGATAGTGGCATCGATCTTATCGGGATGAGCTTGGTCATGCGCAAGATTGAACACATCTTGCAACTTGGTCATGGCACCCTTGTCTTCTTGTTCCTGCTTTTCTTGTATTTCCTGATTTTTACTTTCTTCCTGATCTTGCATGTGCGTATCCTAAAATTTTAATATTTTATTTTAAATATCTAATTCATAGAGAATTTTTGAGTAATGAAATAATGCCTTGCCATTACGGCTAAATCTGACAGGCACAATTCTCGCAATATATTAGCATACGTACGCAAATTTCCCCCGCCGGACGGGGAAGGGACAAGTTGCCTTGCGGCAACGAGTAGCGTGGGCTTTGCCCACGAAAGCCACCGTCTGACAACCGCAATCATCCAACAACCAAATCAAACAACAGCCGAATTGGCGTTCATTTTGTGGGTAGAACCCACGCTACGCATTGCTGCCGTATCCGTTTTCAGACGACCTTTTATCTGCTCACTCCTCCTATTTCCACCACCCGCTACTCAGCGAAAAAAATACCGGGTCGTAATATTTCGGCAGTTGTTGCGGGATACCGAGGTTGTTGCGGTAAACGACGCGGTAGCGGTCGGCGTACCAGGCGGGGACGATGATGTATTGGTGGCGGATGGTGCGGTCTAGTGCCCGGGAGGTGGTTTTCAGCTCTTCTCGGTTGGTAAAGCTGCCGAAATGTTTGAGCAGCTTTTCGACTTCGGGGCGGCACACGCCGGCGAGGTTTCGGCTGCCGGGGATTTTGGCGGCTTCGCAGCCGAAATAATCGTATTGTTCGTTGCCGGGGCTTTCGCTGTTGGCATAGACGGTAATGGTCATGTCGAAGTCGAAATCGTTGAGCCGCCTTTGGTATAAGGCGGGGTCGGTAACGCGGATGTTCATGGTTACGCCGATTTTGGCGAGGTCGCGCTGCCATTTGGCGGTAATGCGTTCGTAGGTTTTGGAGGCGGTCAGGAACTCAAAGGTCAGGGGTTTGCCTTGGCTGTCGGTCAGTTTGCCGTTTTTATAGCGGTAGCCTGCTTTTTCCAAGAGTGCGCGGGCTTTGAGCAGGTTGGGGCGTATGCCTGTTTTCGGGTCGGTTTGAGGCGGCTCGGGGACGGGTTGGTTCAGGACGGCGGGATCGAGGGTGTTGCCGAGGGACTGGAGCAGTTTCAGTTCCGCGCCTTGCGGTTTGCCTGTCGCCGCCATCTCGCTGTTGGTGAAGAAGCTGTTGCTGCGGCGGTATGCGCCGTAGAAAATACGCGCGTTGATGCTTTCAAAATCGAAGCTCTCGACCATCGCCTGCCGCACGAGAATGTTGTCGAACGGGGCGCGGCGCAGGTTCATGACGAAGCCCTGCATGCCGGCGTCGCTTTTCTGTATCCATTCGTGCTTGCCCATGCCGCGTTTGGCGAGCATTTCGTCGGAATAGCCCCGCGCCCATTTTCGGGCGATGTTTTCGTAAACGAAGTCGTATTGTCCGGCTTTGAGGCCTTCGAGGCGGACGCTGTCGTCTTTGAAATATTTGAAGCGGACGGTGTCGAAGTTATATCTGCCTTTGCGGGTCGGCAGGTTTTGCGCCCAGTAGTTTTTGTCGCGCGCGTATTCGCTCATGCGCCCGATGTCTGCTTTGACGAAGCGGTAGGGGCCGGAGCCGATGGGCATTTTGTTTGCGCCTTTTTCCAGCCCTTCGGGATAGCTTTTATGAGAAAATACAGGCAGTTGCCCTAATGCCATGTGTAATTCGGCATTGCGCTGTTTGAAGCGGAAAACGACTGTCCTGTCGTCGGGCGTTTCGACTTTGGCAACATCGCTCCAGTATATGCGGTAGAAGGGATTGGCGGCTTTGTCTTGGGTGAGCAGGCGGAAGGAGGCGGCTACGTCTTTGGCAAGCACGGGGTCGCCGTTGTGGAATTTGGCTTTCGGGTTGAGCCTGAATGTTGCCGACAGTCCGTCTTCGGCAAGTGAAAAGTCTTCCGCCAATAGTCCGTACATGGAGAAAGGTTCGTCCCAACTGTTGTCCGTAAGCATGTCCACGGTCAGATTGAGGACGCCGGCTTCTTTGTCGCCTTTGAGGGTAAACGGGTTGAACGTATCGAAGCCGCCCTGTATCGGCAGGGAAAACACGCCGCCTTTGGGCGCGTCGGGATTGACGTATTCGTAGGCGCGAAAGTCGGCGGGATATTTCGGTGCCTGCCCTAAACCCAAACCGTATGCGGCAAAAGCGGTGGCAGTGGAGAAGGAAAGCAGCAGCAGGACGAGCGTTTTCATGAGTTTCCAAACCGAACGGGACGATGAAGTCCGATTATAGCAAAAGGTCGTCTGAAAACCGTTTTCAGACGACCTTTTGTGTGTTTCAAAATCCTCAAGAAGACTGCTGCCGGTTTTTCGCCTGCGCGTCAAACTCTGCCAGCGTCATGTTCAAAGTCTGCAAACACGGAGTCATCACCGCATCGACGGCTTGGTTCACATGGTCCCTTCCCAAAGGCGACGGGCGGTAAACAAAGAGCTTGAAGAGTTCGCTCAACTCAATCGAATCCGCTCCCGTTTTCAACACCCAGCCCTGACGGCCGTTGTAGATATAGCCGTGTCGCGCCAGCTTTTCCAGAAGCTCGCCCAATTCATCGTAGCCCATATTGATATGTCGTCTGAACTCCTGAACAGGCAAAGCTTTGCCCTCTTTTTGCGCCGCATCCAAAAGCAACAGGATTTTCAACACATCATCAAACCGCCCGCGCGAATCGAATCCCCTGCGGAACGCATCGCCCTGCCAATAAGACAGCGACGAAGTCAGCACCGCACCGCCCAACACCAGCGTCCACAGCAAATTCAGCCACACCAAGAAAAACGGCACAGCAGCAAACGCCCCGTAAATCGAGCGATAGCCGTCGAAATTGCCCATATACCAAGCAAACAGGAAACGCGCCGTTTCCAAGCAAAACGCCGTGACCAAAGCCCCGATAAACGCATGACGCCCAGGCACGAAGCGGTTGGGCACAAAACGGTACAGCCCCCACAGCAAAAGCGTGGCAAAAAACAGCGTACCTAAGGTTTGAAGTAACCCCACCACCCATTGCGGCGCAAATGAAGCCAACGCAGAATCCTGCACCGACCCGACCATAAAAGAAATCCCCACGCCCAAAGACAGCGGCCCAAACGTCAGCAACGCCCAATACACCAAAAACTGCATCATCCAAGGCCGCTGCGAATTGACCCGCCAAATCCGGTTAAACGCATTATCAATCGTCCGAATCAGCATCAGCGACGTCACCACCAGCATCACACTGCCGATCGCCGTCAACTTCCCCGCCTGATTGCGAAACGCATTGATATAATCAAACACCATGTCCGCACCCTGCGGCACAATAGTCTGATTGACGAACGCCACAAAAGAATCCGACCAACGGTCGAACACAGGGAAAATCGAAGCGACCGCCACCATCACCGTCAACACCGGCACCAAAGCCAGAAGCGTCGTAAACGTCATACTCGACGCCGCCTGCGGCACACGCTCCTCATCAAAACGCCGGACCACAAACCACGCAAACGCAAACGCCTTACTACCCAACAAACCTTGCCACCACTTTAAAAACGGCATAATCTTTCCCGAAAAAATAACCAATTAAAAATAAAAAAACAGAAAACGCCGCAGCGCACTCTACGTCGTCTGAAAACACAGCTTTAGTGAAGTTAATCCACTATAACACCCATTTCCCATCAACCCCATTGTAACGGAATACCCAAATGAACCCAAATCCCCTCAAAATCCTCGTCCTCTACTACTCCCAAAACGGCAGCACCCTCAACCTCGCCCGCCAAATCGCACGCGGCATCGAAAGCGTCGCAGGCTGCGAAGCCGTATTGCGCACCGTCCCCAAAGTCTCCACCGTCTGCGAAGCCGTCGAAAAAGACATCCCCGACAGCGGCGCACCCTACGCCACCGCCGAAGACCTCAAAACCTGCGCCGCCCTCGCCCTAGGTAGCCCCACCCGCTTCGGCAACATGGCGGCCGCCATGAAATACTTCATCGACGGCACCATCCCCCTGTGGCTCGGCGCAGAACTCGCCGGCAAACCCGCCACCGTCTTCACCAGCACCTCCTCCCAGCACGGCGGACAAGAAACCACCCTCCTCACCATGATGCTCCCCCTCCTGCACCACGGCATGATCATCAGCGGCATCCCCTACACCGAAGCCGCCCTCAGTAGCACCCAAAGCGGCGGCACCCCCTACGGCGCATCCCACGTCGCCGGACACGACAGCAAACCCGTCCTGACCGCCGAAGAAAACGACATCGCCTTCGCACAAGGCAAACGGCTGGCAGAACTCGCCGTCAAGTTGGCTTAAGGCGGGCAGTTTAGAAATCCAATCTGCCAAAAACTAAAAGGTCGTCTGAAAACCTGATTTCCAAGTTTTCAGACGACCTTTTATCAACATCTATCCGTCAAGCCGAAAAAGCCTTATATGCCATCGAAGCAATAATCAGCAAAACCGTTACGACCAAAACCTTACGGATGATTTCCCCGTCTGAATTAATAGCATGGAGGCTGCCGAAATGGTTGCCCAACAAATTTGCCAAAATCATCGGGATTCCGATTAGGAACGCCATTTTCCCCGCTATCAAGAAAGCGACGAATGCCCCGATATTGGAAGCAAAATTAAAAATCTTAGAAGTAGCCGAAGCCTGCAACAACGACAATTTGTTGATGACAAACAAAGCGATAATGAAAATGCTGCCCGTGCCCGGTCCGAAAAAACCGTCATAAAAACCAACAATCAGACAAGTTAAAAAGACAGCGACGGCAGATTTTTTTATCTCGCCGCGTTCATCGTCTTTTTTCAGCAAAACGCCTTTGAACAAAGTTGCCAGCAAGCCTATGGGTAAAAACGCAAGAATGATGTAATTGATGGTTTCCACAGGCAGAATCAGAATGACTTTCGCACCGACGAACGCCCCGATTAAAGCCGCAACAATGCCGACCGGCACAATGCGCCATACAATCGAACTGCTTTTCATAAAGTTTTTAATCGCAGCCACCGTACCGATGGTACTCACCAATTTTTCCTGTGCCAACGCGACCTGCGGCGGCAAGCCGACCATCAAAAACGCGGGAATCAAAATCAGCCCGGCTCCGCCCGCAATAGCATCGACATAGCCCGCAATCAAAGACGCGGCAACCAGCAGGAAAAGACCGAGATAAAAATAATCGGCAATGATACTGCCGGGAATAAATAATTGCTCCATAGATTGTTTCCTCTTGATTAAATTTAATTTTTTGTATGCAGCAGCACGCAGGACCGTTTAAAGCTTCAAATAAAGTATCAGTACATTAATTACCACCATAAAAATTGTCAACACTATTTATTTTTGTAAAAATAAACCAAAAATCAGTTAACTGCTTCAATTAGTTTCTTCTGCTAAAAGGTCGTCTGAAAACCTTAATCGATTCCAAAATAAAAACCCGCTTCAAAAAGCGGGTTTCTTGTATCCGGTCAGGGCAGACCGTCTGTCCGTATTGTCCGAAACTTCGTTACTGTTTTTCTATTTTCCGGCGGGCAATTTCCGCTTTTTTACGGCTGGCTGTCAGTTGTTCGCGCATTTCGTTCAAGATTTGCTTGGAAGATTTCGGTTTTTCCCAGTTGTCCGGTTCTGTATTTTGTCGTTGCGCCAATTGCTTTTGATGCTCTTGATAAAGCGCATTCGATTCTTCGGAGACTTTGCGGGCAATGTTCGGCAGCTCTTTTTCAACCAAAGCCTCGGCGCGTTGTTGGGCAAGATGGCGTTCTTTGCGGCTTTGGGCGCAATATTGTTTGCTGTCTTGCTCGGGGGAATAGCCGTAATGAGGCAGCGGTTTCCCCGCTTTTTTCATCGCCATGCTGTAATTGACGCATTGCAAGGCTTGCGGATCGGCAGCCATGTACAAAGAGTATAAATGCCCAGCATAGTCTTTGATGTCCTCATTGTCCCCGCCGCATACATTCGCCGTAGCCTCAATCAGCGCCGTATCTTGCAGCATTTGCCGGCAATGTTCGACCTGCTCCGTATTCAAACTGACGGCGGGCTCTTGCGCGGCGGCTGAAAAAGATAAAATCAAAGCAAGTAAGCCTAAAGCAGATTGTTTCATGGTTTTTCCTTTTAAACCGGAATGATATTTTCAAATAAAGCATGAATGCATGAATGTCGGAATGTCGGAACGCAGTACATTCATGCCCGAAGTTTTCAGACGACCCCTTCCGTCCTTATCTGCCATCCTTCTGACGGATAAAGGCATCGGCTTTGGCGCGGCGTTCGGTTTCTTCGGCAACGGTTTTACGCAGCAATTCGTCAACGGGAATACCTCGGCGCGGCGCTTCTTCTTCCGCATACTGTTTTATCTTGCTGTCCATATACGCCTCTACCTGACGGCGCAAACGGTCGCGTTCTTCTCGGCTTTCCGCGCAAAGGCGCTTCAACTCCTTATCGTCGAGATGGTGAAAGCTTTGTTTTTTGAATTCCTCCTCCAGTTTCGGATATTGTCGGCACTGATCGACTTTCGGATGGTTAAACAACAAAACCATAGACAAAAGGTTGAAATATTCGGCGGTCTCTTTATTGTCCCGATAACAAAGCGAACCGTTCGCCAAAGTATTGGTGTCTTTAAACAATTGCCCGCACTCGGCGGCAAGCTTTTTATCTGCCGCAGAAGCGGATGGCGCACCGGTTTGATTTTGCGCGGCGGCAGAAGCGGACAAACCGGCGAGCAGCAAAGAAAATACAAAGGCTTTTTTCATATGGGTACTTTCAAAAAACAGATGGGAAAATCATGAATAGTTTATATACAGGGGTCGTCTGAAAACTTTCAGACGACCTTTTGTCTGTCAATATCTAGGCAACGAGCAGCCTTCGGGCGTGGTAATTTCGCATTGCGGAAGCCCTGAAGCCCGACATTTTCTTAATGCCGACGGTTCTGCCAGACCGGGAGATGCTTCTGTCCCAAAAAAGGACTTCCACTTGCTGCCGGATTTTCCCTGGGCAACAGCGATACAACCGTTTCTCACCCAAGCCTCTACTTTACACGGTGCATTACGCCCGCCCTGTTCACAGGTTTTAATCGCTTCTTTTTCTGCGGCAGCACGGGAATTCATATTGAGTGCCCCGCCTGAAATACCCGTTTTAGGATTAATTGCCCATGCGCCGTATTTGGACGGGACATTGATGTTGACGATTTCCGTAGGCTGCTGCCGAGACTGGCGGGGAGATGCGCAGTTGGGATTGTAGCCGTATGCACACAATGCCGAATTATTCTGCAATGCGCCTTTAGTTGCATCATAGGTTGGGTCGGCGGCATAAGTATTAAAACTCGCCAGCCCCAAAAAGATAAAAAGCAGTTTTTTCATCAGTCTTATTCCTTTGTTTGGTCGTAATCTCTTTTTGCTTTCTTAAAGCAAGAACCTGATATAGAGGTCGTCTGAAAACTTTCAGACGACCTTTTGCCTGTCAATATCTAGGCAACGAGCAGGCTTCAGAAACAACAATTTTGCATTGCGGAACACCCGCAGCCTGACATTTCCTCAAAGCTTCCGCTTCAGCACGACCCGGTTTTGTCGTACCAGAGAAAACCCTCGATTGTTTACCCTCATTCCCTTGAGCAACAGCGATACAACCGTTTCTCACCCAAGCAGATACAATACATGGTGCATTGCGACCGCCTTTTTCACAGGTTTTAATCGCTTCTTTTTCCGCAGCTTCACGCGAATCCATGTTGAGGGCGCCGCCTGCAATACCCGTTTTAAGGTTAACCGCCCATGCGCCGTATTTGGACGGGACATTGATGTTGACGACTTTAGAACCGTTTTGCACGGAACCGCCGTTAGAAGATTGGGGCGGAGCCATATTATATTGAACCATTTCCCCGTTATTCCCCTGAAAGCGGCAAATACCGCTGACAGGGTCAAATTGTCCGGGGCAGCCGTTGGCATAGACATTAAAACTCGCCAGTCCCAAAAAGATAAAAAGCAGTTTTTTCATCAGTTTTTCCTTGGTTTCAAGATACAAAAAAAGCTGTCCGAACATCTTGCATGATGGTTTCAGACAGCTTTTGTCAGCGTTTTAGCCTACTTTGTCGCCCGGCTGCGCGCCGGCATCGACATCGAGGAGCTTCAGTTTCCCGTCTGCCGTGGCGGCACTCAAAATCATGCCTTCGGATACGCCGAATTTTGCCATTTTGCGCGGGGCGAAGTTGGCGACGGCGATGACCATGCGGCCGTTCAATTCGGCGGGGTTGGGATAAGACGCGGCGATGCCGGAGAAGATGATGCGTTTTTCAAAACCGAAATCGAGGTCGAATTTCAGGAGTTTGGTGCTGCCTTCGACGGCTTCGCAGTTCAATACTTTGGCGACGCGCATGTCGATTTTCATGAAGTCGTCGAAGCTTGCCTGTTCGGCGACTTTTTCGTATTTGCTCTCTTCGGTGGCAGGCGCGGGGGTCGTCTGAATGCTTTGTTTGTTGGCTTCGATTAAATCGTCCACTTGTTTTTGCTCCACTCGTTGCATTAAATGTTCGTATTTGTTGATGGCGTGTTCGCCTAGGGTTTCGCGCGTGTTCGCCCAGGTAATTGCGTCCAGATTGAGGAAACGCGCGGCGTTGGCGGCGGTTTGCGGCAACACGGGGGCGAGGTAGGCGGTCAGCATGGTGAAGGCGTTGATGAGTTCGCTGCATACTTCGTGCAGGCGTTCGTCTTGACCTTCCTGTTTGGCGAGCTCCCACGGCTTGTTGGCATCGACGTATTCGTTCACGACATCCGCCAATGCCATGATGTCGCGCAGGGCGCGGGCGTATTCGCGGTTTTCGTATTGCTCGGCAATTGCTGAGCTTTCGGCGGCGAGTTTTGCCAGCAATGCGCTGCCTGAAACGTCTTTCAGACGACCTTCAAAGCGTTTGGCGATGAAACCTGACGCGCGGGCGGCGATGTTGACGTATTTGCCGACGAGATCGCTGTTTACGCGGCTGATAAAGTCTTGCAGGTTCAAATCGATGTCTTCGATTTTGCTGTTGAGTTTGGCGGCGATGTAGTAGCGCATCCACTCGGGGTTCAGGCCTTGTTCCAGATAGGATTTGGCGGTGATGAATGTGCCGCGCGATTTGGACATTTTTTGTCCGTCGACGGTCAAAAAGCCGTGTGCGTACACGCCGGTCGGGGCGCGGTGGCCGGAGAAATGCAGCATGGCGGGCCAGAACAGGGCGTGGAAATAGAGGATGTCTTTGCCGATGAAGTGGTACATCTCGGTTTGGCTGTCGGCTTTGAAGTATTCGTCAAAATCGACGCCGATACGGTCGCACAGGTTTTTAAACGACGCCATGTAGCCGACGGGCGCGTCCAGCCAGACGTAGAAATATTTGCCCGGCGCGTCGGGGATTTCGAAACCGAAATACGGCGCGTCGCGGGAGATGTCCCAGTCGGACAGGGTGGTTTCTTCGCCTTCGCCCAGCCATTCTTTCATTTTGTTGAGGGCTTCGGGTTGCAGATGGGGCTTGCCGTCGTGCGGGTTGTTGCCGGAAGTCCATGCTTTGAGGAAGTCGGCGCATTCGCCCAGTTTGAAGAAGAAGTGTTCGGATTCGCGCAATTCGGGTTTGGCACCGGAAACGGCGGAATACGGGTTGATCAGTTCGGTCGGGGAATAGGTCGTACCGCAGACTTCGCAGTTGTCGCCGTATTGGTCTTGGGCGTGGCATTTGGGGCATTCGCCTTTGACGAAGCGGTCGGGCAGGAACATTTGTTTTTCGGGGTCGAAAAGCTGCTCGATGACGCGGCTCTCGATTTTGCCGTTGGCTTTCAGCGCGCGGTAAATGTCTTGGGAAAACTGTTTGTTTTCAGGGGAGTGGGTGCTGTAATAATTGTCGTAGCCGATGAAAAAGCCGGTGAAGTCGGCGAGGTGTTCTTCGCGCACTTTGGCAATCATGTCTTCGGGCGCGATGCCTTGTTTTTGCGCGGCCAGCATCACGGGCGTGCCGTGGGTGTCGTCGGCGCAGCAGTAGTGGCATTCGTGGCCGCGCAGTTTTTGAAAGCGCACCCAAACGTCGGTTTGGATGTGTTCGACCATGTGGCCGAGGTGAATGCTGCCGTTGGCATAGGGCAGCGCGGAGGTAACGAGGATTTTGCGTGTCATGGTTTTATGCTTGGGAAAACAATGGATAAAGATGGGGAATTATACCGTAAATCGTGCGGGCGAGACGGGGGAAAGGTCGTCTGAAAAGGGGATTCCGTGAAGCGGGAACAGGATGGGCAAAACGGGTTATAGTGGCTTAACTTTAAACCGGTACTGCGTTGCCTCGCCTTGTCCTGATTTAGTTAATCCACTATATCTATGGCAAAAGGTCGTCTGAAACACAAAAATCGGTTTTCAGACGACCTTTTCGATAATCGGGACATACAGGCCGGACGGTAAGCCGGGTTCTGTCTCGGACAGTCATTCCTCTAGGCACACCATTACTGATGCGCTCCAGCAACCTACCCGAACGCTCGGCGAGCAGCGTCAATGCGTTCTGTTTGGTCTTGCTCCGGATGGGGTTTAGCCTGCTGCGCCTTGTTACCAAGTGCACGGTGCGCTCTTACCGCACCTTTTCACCCTTACCCGTGCCGCCCGAAGGCGGCCGTCGGCGGTATTGCTTTCTGTTCCACTTTCCGTCGCGTTTCCGCGCCCGGCCGTTAGCCGGCATCCTGCTCTGCGGAGCCCGGACTTTCCTCCCCGTATGCCTTACGCGATACGCGGCGACTGTCTGTCCGACCTGTATGAAACGCGGATTATAACACAAGCAAATCACAACCGTTTGACCATCAAAAAAACCGCCTATCTAAAAATTTACCCATTTCGCAACATAAAAATTCAAATAAAATAAACTATTTATAAACAAAAAGTACCGTTCGTCAAATAAATGAATGACATGTTATAAAAAAGCCCATAAAATGAATATCACATAACTATTTTAAATATAAAAGTACATTACGATGAAAAACTATCCACATATCCTGTCTTACCTTGCCCTATCCTTACTTGCCGCCTGCGGAGGCGGTGGAGGAGGCGGTTCGCCTTCAACCGCCTCAAGCGATACCAACCAACCCAAAATAGAATGCAACGCCGAATGCCAAGCGGGACGTAAAGCCGCTGAAGAAGCTGAGAAAGCTAAAGCTGAAGCTGAGCGTAAAGCAGCTGAAGAAGCTGAGAAAGCCAAAGCCGAGGCTGAACGTAAAGCGGCTGAGGAAGCCGAAAAAGCCAAAGTCGAAACAGAACGTAAGGCTGCTGAAGAAGCCGAAAAAGCTAAAGTAGAAGCAGATCGTAAAGCCGTTGAAGAGGCTGAGAAAGCTAAGGCTAAAGCTGAAGCAGAGCGCAAAGCCACTGAAGAAGCTAAAGTAGAAGCGGAACGCAAGGCTGCTGAGAAAGCTAAGGCTGAAGCTGAACGTAAAGCCGCTGAAGAGGCTGAGAAAGCTAAAGTCGAAGCAGAACGTAAGGCTGCTGAAAAAGCTAAAGCAGAAGCTGAACGTAAAGCAGCCGAAGAAGCTGAAAAAGCCAGAGTAGAAACAGAACGTAAAGCCGCTGAAGAGGCTGAGAAAGCCAAAGCAGAAGCTGAGCGTAAAGCTGCCGAAGAAGCTGAGAAAGCTAAAGCAGAAGCTGAGCGCAAAGCCGCTGAAGAAGCTGAAAAAGCCAAAGCGGAAGCGGAACGCAAGGCTGCTGAAGAAGCCGAAAAAGCTAAAGCGGAAGCTGAACGTAAGGCTGCCGAAGAAGCTGAGAAAGCCAAAGCCGAGGCCGAACGTAAAGCCGCTGAAGAGGCTCAGAAAGCTAAGGCGGAAGCCGAACGTAAGGCTACCGAAGAAGTTGAGAAAGCCAAAGCAGAAGCTGAGCGTAAAGCGGCTGAGGAAGCTGAAAAAGCTAAGGCGGAAGCCGAACGTAAGGCTGCTGAAGAAGCCGAGAAAGCTAGAGTGGAAGCAGAGCGCAAAGCCGCCGAAACTGCTGTTGCAACCCAACAAATCGACGGCTATTACAGCAAAATTTCCCAATCAGGAATGGAAGGCGACGATATTTCCCATATCGGCGACATCAATATTCTTGAGGTGGACGGACAAAAAATTTCGCTGGTGCCCGTATCTCCACAAAGAGATGAAGTATTCGGCATTGAAGATGACGAACACAAATTTTCCCTAGTTGCAGCCACTCATCTGAAATACGGCCGCTACGGATCTTATGGCTTGAGAAATGAAAACGGCGACATCCATACATCGTATATGTTCTACCAAGGGGTTATTACTCCGGAAGCAGCGATGCCTCAAGAGGGTCAGGCTTTTTACCGCGGTTATGCGCTTTACAGCGATGTCGGACAAGCCAATACGTTCGGCAACTCCATCTTTATGGTGGACTTTGGCCGCAAATCCCTCTCCGGTGCGGTTTACTCAGAAAACGGTGAATTTGATGAAGTGAATCTGGAAGGTCAAATCGTCGGCAACCGCTTCTTCCATGTGGATGAGAAAGAACAAAAAATCATGTCGGGTATGTTCCTCGGCCCCCAAGCAGAAGAGCTTACCGGCCGATTCGATCATCTTCTGGAATCTAAAAACGGTACGTTTGGTGCCGCCGCTCTGAAAGAATGATTTTTACCGTATCATCAGCTCAAAAGGTCGTCTGAAAACTTGTAAATCAGGTTTTCAGACGACCTTTTTCCGTTCCCGGCCAAGAAGCAGCCCATAAAATGCTACAATACCGCTTTGATTTTTTGCCCGCATCATCATGAAAAAAGCCCCCAAATCCTTTGAAGAAGCCCTTGCCCGCCTCGAAACCCTGACCCAGTCCATGCAAAGCAGCGAAATGCCGCTGGAAGACGCTCTGGCAGCCTATCAGGAAGGCAACGAGCTGGTCAGATACTGCCAAACCAAGTTGGCGGAAGTCGAACAAAAGCTGCAAGTATTGGACGCGGGCGAACTGAAGGAGCTGAACCTTGAACCCGGCGAATGAATTGAAAGCATGGCAGCAAAAAGCCCAAGCGCAGACCGAATTGCTGCTGGAGCGTTTCCTGCCGTCTGAAAACCAAGTGCCGCACACGCTGCACGAAGCCATGCGTTACGTTACCCTCGGCGGCGGCAAACGGCTGCGCCCGCTCTTGGTGCTCGCCGCGTCCGAATTGGGCGATGCCGACCAAAACGCCATCGAACAAGCCATGGCGGCGATCGAAATGGTGCACGTCTATTCCTTGGTTCACGATGATATGCCCGCAATGGACAACGACAGCCTGCGGCGCGGCAAACCGACCTGCCATGTGAAATACGACGAAGCCACTGCCCTCTTGGTCGGCGACGCGCTGCAAACCCAAGCCTTCGACGTATTGAGCCGTCCGACCGGACTGCCCGCCGAACGCCAAATCGCCATGTTGTCCACGCTCGCCAAAGCATCCGGCAGCCTCGGCATGGCAGGCGGACAAGCCATCGACCTTGCCAACGTCGGCAAAGCCATGAACCAGGCGCAGTTGGAACAAATGCACAGCCTCAAAACCGGCGCCCTCATCCGCGCCGCCGTCGTATTGGGCGCACTTGCCTGCCCCGATTTGGATTCAGACGACGTCCGCACCTTAGACAAGTACGCCGCCAAACTCGGCTTGGCGTTCCAAGTTATCGACGACGTGTTGGACTGCGAAGCCGACACTGCTACTTTAGGCAAAACCGCCGGCAAAGACAGCGACAATGACAAACCGACCTACGTCAAACTGATGGGCCTGCAAGCCGCCCGCGCCTACGCCGAAACCCTGACCGCCGAAGCCGCCACCCTGCTCGAACCCTTCGGCGCAAAAGCCCTGCATCTGCGGCTGCTGGCGGAATTTGTTACTGCGCGGAAAAATTAAACGCTTTAAATCATTTTTCTTTTTATACCGTTAAGACACCAAAGGTCGTCTGAAAAATCAGTTCTAAGATTTTCAGACGACCTTTTTGTATAGGGATAGCGTTTATAGTGGATTAAATTTAAATCAGAGCAAGGCGAGGCAACGCCGTACCGGTTTAAAGTTAATCCACTATAATGAATCATGCTTTTATTCAACGGGATAAATTGGGATTAAAATGTGGATAAGTTGTGCGCAAACAGTGGATTTTATAGGCGTTTTAACCACCCTTCTGTTCCTGCAAACATCCGTTTTTATAGTGGATTAACTTTAAACCAGGACGGCGTTACCTCGCCTTGCCGTACTATCTGTACTGTCTGCGGCTTCGTCGCCTTGTCCTGATTTAAAGTTAATCCACTATAAAATCGAAATTTGTCGTTGAGATTTCGCCTCAAATTGAAAGATTCAAATAAAAAGGTCGTCTGAAACCAAAATTTTCAGACGACCTTTTCGCTGATTCAGACAAATCAAATATCGTAAGTGGTCGATGCCGTATCGCCGCCTTTGCCTGTCCAGTTGGTGTGGAAGAATTCGCCGCGCGGTTTGTCGGTACGCTCGTAGGTGTGCGCGCCGAAGTAGTCGCGTTGGGCTTGCAGCAGGTTGGCGGGCAGGCGTTCGGTGGTGTAGCCGTCGAGGAAGGTAATCGCGGAAGCCATGCAGGGCATAGGGATGCCGCATTCGATGGCTTTGGCGACGACTTTGCGCCATGCGGGCAAGCAGTTTTCCAATACGCCTTTGAAATAAGGGTCGGAACCCAAGAACACCAAATCGGGATTGGCTTCGTATGCGTCGCGGATGTTGCCCAAGAACGCGCTGCGGATGATGCAGCCTTCGCGCCACAGAAGGGCGGTGTTGCCGTAGTTCAATGCCCAATCGTTGTTTTCGCTGGCTTCGCGGATGAGCATGAAGCCTTGTGCGTAGGAAATGATTTTGGATGCCAACAGGGCTTGGCGCAGGGCTTCGACCCATGCGGCTTTGTCGCCGTCAACGGGGGTAACGGTTTTGCCGAACAAGCGGCCGGTTTGAACGCGTTGGTCTTTGAACGCGGACACGCAGCGGGCGAACACGGCTTCGGAAATCAGCGTCAGCGGGATGCCCAAATCGAGGGCGTTAATGCCGGTCCATTTGCCTGTGCCTTTTTGTCCGGCGGTATCGAGGATTTTTTCGACCAAAGGTTCGCCGTTTTCGTCTTTGTAGCCCAAAATTGCGGCGGTGATTTCAATCAGGTAGGAATCCAGCTCGGTTTGGTTCCATTCGCTGAAAATGCGGTGCATTTCGTCGTAGCTCAGACCCAAACCGTCTTTCATGAATTGGTAGGCTTCGCAAATCAACTGCATATCGCCGTATTCGATGCCGTTGTGCACCATTTTGACGAAATGGCCCGCGCCGTCGCGGCCGACCCAGTCGCAGCAGGGTTCGCCTTGCGGGGTTTTGGCGGCAATGGCTTGGAAGATGGGTTTGACGGCAGGCCATGCGGCTTCGTCGCCGCCGGGCATGATAGACGGGCCGTGACGCGCGCCTTCTTCACCGCCGGAAACGCCCGCGCCGATAAAGCGGATGCCTTTTGCCGCCAGCTCGTGCGTGCGGCGGGTGGAATCGGGATAGTTGGCGTTACCGCCGTCAATAATAATGTCGCCTTGTTCCAAAAGTGGGACAAGTTGCTCGATAAAGTCGTCAACGACAGAACCTGCGCGCACCATCATCATGATTTTGCGCGGTTTTTCCAGTTTATCCACTAAATCTTGCAATGAATAGGCACCGATAATGTTGGTGCCTTTGGCTGCGCCGTTGAGAAAATCGTCTACTTTAGCAGTGGTCCGGTTGTACGCCACGACTTTGAAACCGTGATCGTTCATATTCAAAATCAAATTTTGACCCATAACGGCCAAGCCGATGACGCCGATATCGCCTTTCATTGATGGAAGCTCCATTATTAATTTAATTTATCAGCCGTAACTCTATCTGATTTACAGAGGTTTAACAATCCTTAACTATCTAATTTTTTGAAAAGATGCCTTTACGTTGCGGGCTTTGGCTGCGCATTGGAAAACAAACTATAAATAAGATTTTAAATAATAAATAGATGATTATATTGAGTCGCGCATTTGTTTGTGTATAACTTTGATTCCTTTTTCAGTTCAATAAGTTGAATGTAGATTTTGGATGCGGATAAACTGCTGTTTGCCTTGTTTGCAGATGTGGATAATTTTGAAATCCGGTTTGGTTTTGTGCATAACTTTCCGGCTATACACACAGCCTGCCGGTTTTATACCGGGCTCAAACGGAACTGTCCGAAGAGATAAACAGTCCAATCGGTTTTCATGTTTCAGACGACCTTTTGTGTTTTTCAACCGCAGGTCTTCTGAAAAATATCTCAACGAAAAGGGAGCAGATATGAAATTTTCCTTTGGCTTAAACCTGTTGGCAGCTTTGGTTTTGGCGGCGTGCGCGCACCAGCCGATGCAGAAACCTGATGCTGCACCTGTGCCGACGGCTGTGGATAACCATGCGCCGGAACAAGGGACGGGGCTGACCGAGCAGAAATTGATCCGCGCCAAGCATTATATGGCGGCGTCTGCCAATCCGTTGGCGACTGAGGCGGGATACGAGGTTTTGAAACGCGGCGGCAGCGCGATAGATGCGATGATCGCCATGCAGACCACGCTGGGACTGACCGAGCCGCAGTCTTCCGGTTTGGGCGGCGGCGCGTTTTTGGTGTATTGGGACAATAAGGCGAAAAAACTGACGACGTTTGATGCCCGAGAAACGGCGCCGAAAGCGGCAACGCCGGCGCTTTTCTTGGATGAAAACGGTAAGCCGATGGGCTTTATGAATGCAGTGGTCGGCGGCCGTTCGGTCGGTGTGCCGGGGATTCCGAAGCTGCTGGAAGATGTCCACAAGCGTTACGGCAAATTGCCTTGGGCAAGTCTGTTTGACAAACCGATTGCTTTGGCGGAACAAGGCTTTACCGTTTCACCACGCATGGCGAAATCCATCGAGCAGAATCTGGAGCCTTTGAAACGTTATCCGCAAACCGCCGCGTATTTCCTGCCCGACGGCAAGCCTTTGGCAGCGGGAACGGTGTTGAAAAACCCTGAATTTGCCCGCTCCGTACGCCTGTTGTCGGAAAAAGGCAGCGCGCCGTTTTATCAGGGGGAGCAAGCGCAGAATATTGTCCGTGCCGTTACCGGCGCTGTGGATAACCCCGGCAAAATCAGCATGGCGGATTTGAAAAACTACCGCGTTATCGAGCGCGAACCGGTTTGCGCGCCGTATCGTGAATACGAAGTCTGTGGCATGGGCGCGCCAAGTTCGGGCGCGATTGCTTTGGGTGAGATTTTGGGCGTCCTGCAAAATCAGGATATGAAGGCGTTGGGCGCGGAAAATATCCACAGTTGGCGCTGGATAGGCGATGCGTCGCGGATTGCGTTTGCCGACCGTGATTATTACGTCGGCGATCCCGCGTTTGTCAACGTCCCGACCCGCGCCCTGATTTCTCAGGCTTACCTGAAACCGCGTGCCGAAGAAATCCGCCAATCCGACAAGGCGTTGGAAAACATTCAGGCAGGCAAGTTCGGCAAGGCATACGCGCAGGGTATGGCGGTAGAGCTGCCGTCCACCAGCCATTTGGTGGTTGTGGATAAAGACGGTAACGTCGTGTCGATGACGACTTCGATTGAAAACGCGTTCGGCTCGGGACTGATGGCAAACGGCTATCTGCTCAACAATGAATTGACCGATTTCGCTTTCAACCCTGTCGGCGCAGACGGTAAAACGGTGGCAAACAGCGTGGCGGGCGGCAAACGGCCGCGTTCTTCGATGGCGCCGACCATTGTGATGAAAGACGGCAAGCCTTATCTGGCAGTCGGTTCGCCCGGCGGCAGCCGCATCATCGGTTTCGTCGCCAAAACGCTGGTGGCGCATATCGACTGGGGCATGGACATTCAGGCGGCAATCTCCCTGCCGAATATGCTCAATCGCGGCAGCCAGTATGAAATCGAGGAAAAAACCGCGGCGGCGGACAAAGCGGCAGCATTGGAAAAACTGGGCTACAAAGTCCAAATCCGCGATTTGAATTCCGGCGTACAAGGCATTGTGATCGGCAAAGACGGTTTGCTCGGCGGTGCCGACCCGCGCCGCGAAGGCAAAGTCATGGGCGATTGATCACCGATTGGCTTGTGGATAAAAGGTCGTCTGAAATCCGAATTTGGGTTTTCAGACGACCTTTTTTATCGTTGGAGAAAAGCTATGGATAAAGTGTGTATAAAATTTGAGAAAAAATATAATCTTTTTATTTTTCAGAAGGATAGATTAGATAGCCATGTGGATAATCATGTCTGAAATATTGGCGGGAGATGGTTTGTTTTATTGAAAGGTCGTCTGAAAACTTAAAATCAAGATTTCAGACGACCTTTATTCAATAAAAAGGCTGTGGATGATTGTTTATCCACAGCCTTTTTGTACACCGTCTTATCTCAAGCCGCCGGCAGCTCGTGGAAGGCTGATGGCAAATTCTCATCGTCAGAGAATTCCACCCATTCATAAGCGGTTTCGTCCGCCAAAACCGCACGCAATAAAGCGTTGTTGATGGCGTGGCCGGATTTGTAGCCTTCGAATGCGCCGATAATCGGGTGTCCGACGATATACAAATCGCCGATGGCATCGAGGATTTTGTGGCGGACGAACTCGTCGGGATAACGCAAACCTTCCGGATTCAAAACATCCATCTCGTCAATCACAATGGCGTTGTTCAAATTGCCGCCCAGTCCGAGATTGTGGGCGCGCATCATTTCTACTTCGTGCATAAAGCCGAAGGTGCGCGCGCGCGCGATTTCGTCGATGTAGGACTTGCCTGCGAAATCGATTTCAAAAGTGGGCGAGCTGCGGTTGAAAACCGGATGGTCGAATTCGATGGTCAGCGTCACTTTAAAGCCGTCATACGGTGTAAAGCGCACCCATTTGCCCGCCTCCTTGACTTCGACGGGCTTGAGGATTTTCAAAAACCGCTTTTGCGCCTTTTGATCGACAACGCCCGCATCTTGTAAAAGATAAATAAACGGCAGGCTGGAGCCGTCCATAATCGGGATTTCGGGCGCGTTCAACTCAATCAGCGCATTGTCGATGCCGTAGGCAGACAGCGCGGACATGATGTGTTCGATGGTGCCGACGCGCACGCCTTTGTCGGTTACGATAGTGGACGACAGGCGCGTATCGTTGATGAGGTAAGGCGTAAGTTTGATGGTTTCGCCCATTTCGCCGTCCAAATCGGTACGGCGGAAGGAAATCCCGCTGTTTTCGGGCGCAGGGTGTAAGGTCAGCGCGACCCGTTCGCCCGAATGCAGCCCGACGCCGGTTACGCTGATGGATTTTGCCAAAGTTCGTTGCAGCATAAACCGCCTCCTTATTCAATAATTGGTTTGATGTTTGGATAATACGATAAAAAGGAAAAAATAATCCATTATTTTTAATAGTATTTGCTAATGTAGGTGTTTCAGAACCATAGATTTTTCAGACGACCCTTTGTACCGGTAAGATTATCCACAATATGCCGTGTAATCCGAGTGGAAAAATCCGATTTTATCCACAGAAAAATTCAAACAATTACAGATTATCCGACTTTGTTCTCATAAAAAACAAAACTTGAACGCAACCTTTAAATGAATACAACAATTTGATTATACAATCAGTAATAAGGTTATCCACAAAGCGGGGATACACTCATCACCATCATCATTTTTTTAAATAATTACATATTAATTTTAAAAACAACCAAAATTTATCCCCAAATATGGGGACAAACCGTACCAATCTGCATTTTCAGACGACCTATTTCACGGTTTTTTTATTTAAATCAAACATTTTAAAAGTAGCATCGTGTAATTCTAGGTAGTAGTTTTATTTCAGGATACAATAGCCCTTATTGAAATTTATCCCTTTCCCTACTGACAGGAGTATCAAAATGAGCATCAAAGTAGCGATTAACGGTTTCGGCCGCATCGGCCGTCTGGCATTGCGTCAAATTGAAAAAGCCAAAGGCATCGAAGTCGTCGCCGTCAACGACCTGACCCCTGCCGATATGCTGCTGCACCTTTTCAAATACGACAGCACCCAAGGCCGCTTCCAAGGTACTGCCGAATTGAAAGACGATGCCATCGTAGTGAACGGCAAAGAAATCAAAGTCTTCGCCAATCCGAATCCTGAAGAATTGCCTTGGGGCGAATTGGGCGTAGACGTCGTCCTCGAATGTACCGGCTTCTTTACCAGCAAAACCAAAGCCGAAGCCCACATCCGTGCCGGTGCGCGCAAAGTCGTTATTTCCGCCCCCGGCGGCAATGATGTGAAAACCGTCGTATATGGCGTAAACCAAGACATTTTGGACGGCAGCGAAACCGTCATCTCCGCCGCTTCCTGTACCACCAACTGCCTCGCCCCGATGGCGGCAGTCTTGCAAAAAGAGTTTGGCGTAGTCGAAGGCCTGATGACCACCATCCACGCCTACACCGGCGACCAAAACACCCTTGACGCGCCGCACCGCAAAGGCGATTTGCGCCGCGCCCGCGCCGCCGCGCTCAACATCGTGCCCAACAGCACCGGCGCCGCCAAAGCCATCGGTTTGGTTATCCCCGAATTGAACGGCAAACTCGACGGCTCCGCCCAACGCGTCCCCGTTGCCACCGGCTCGCTGACCGAATTGGTTTCCGTCCTCGAACGCCCCGTAACCAAAGAAGAAATCAACGCTGCGATGAAAGCCGCCGCCAACGAATCTTACGGCTACACCGAAGATCAAATCGTTTCTTCCGACGTCGTCGGCATCGAATACGGCTCGCTTTTTGACGCCACCCAAACCCGCGTAATGACCGTAGGCGACAAACAACTGGTGAAAACCGTTGCTTGGTACGACAACGAAATGTCCTACACCTGCCAACTCGTCCGCACTTTGGAATACTTCGCAGGCAAAATCTAAAAGATTTCGGATTGGGTAAACCAGTCTGTGGATAAGTAAGAGAAAAAGGTCGTCTGAAAATTTTTTCAGACGACCTTGTTTTTATCTGTCATCCACTCTCTCTCCCACCAGATGAGAGAGGGTTGAGGGAGAAGATGGTTCTACAAATTTCATGAATTTAATTTTACCCAAAACCATAAAGCCCCCCATCCTAACCTTCCCCCGCCGGATGGGGGAAGGGACAAGTTGCCGTTGCAACGACGAGTAGCGTGGGCTTTGCCCACGAGATGAAAGCAGGTTCGGCTGTTGTCTAATTTTGATTATTGAATGATAGATTTCGTGGGCAAAGCCCACGCTACGGATTTATAGTGGATTAAATTTAAATCAGGACAAGGCGACGAAGCCGCAGACAGTACAGATAGTACGGCAAGGCGAGGCAACGCAGTACTGGTTTAAAGTTAATCCACTATAGTTTATCTAAAGTGTTCATTGAATAAGATTCGCTTTGATTATAGTCAATTAAAAACAAAATAGTACAATACTCAACTTTGAAGGTTTAACCATGGCATACTCTGCGGACTTAAGAAAAAAAGCTTTAAACTATTACGAACAATGCAAAAACATCAGCCAAACCGCAGCAACGTTTAACTTGTCAAGAAACACGCTTTACCTGTGGATTCGCCTTAAAAAACAAACAGGCAGCCTAAAACATCAAGTTACCGGTCTAAATGCCGTCAAATTGGATAGGCAAAAACTGGCTCAATATGTTGGGCAACACCCGGATGCCTATCTGCATGAAATCGCCAAACATTTTGATTGTACGCCAGCCGCCGTTTGCTATGCACTCAAACAGATGGGGATGACGCGCAAAAAAAGACCACCACTTACAAAGAACAAGACCCGGCCAAAGTAACGCATTATTTGACACAGCTGGCCGAATTTTCCGACTACCAACGCGTTTATTTGGATGAAACAGGATTTGACCGCTACCTGTTCCGTCCCTATGCCCGCAGCCCGAAAGGGCAAATAGTGAAAGCGCAGATAAGTGGAAAAAGATACCGACGCTTATCTCTGGTGTCCGCACAAGTCGGCAACCGGCTGATTGCTCCGATGGTTTATCAAAATATGATGACCGGAGTCTTTTTTGAAGCGTGGTTTCAGCAATGCCTACTGCCCGCATTGACTCAAAAATCGGTGATTATTTTAGATAATGCGCGATTTCACCGTATGGGTGTCTTACGGGAAATGGCGGAAAAATGGGGACATAAGGTATTGCCTCTTGCACCTTATTCACCTGAGCTCAACCCGATTGAGAAGGTGTGGGCGAATATTAAGCGGTATCTGCGAACCGTATTGTCTAATTACGCCCGATTTGACGATGCGTTACTGTCCTATTTTGATTTTAATTGACTATAAATAAAAAGGTCGTCTGAAAACCATTTCAGATTTTCAGACGACCTTTCTGCATCCTTGTTATGTGGAGTAGTCCGTCAAATCACTTCCAAAACGAAGTAATTGCGCAGCTTGTCGTACACTTTGTCAGTTACATTGATGCAGCCGTTGGTCATGATGCGGTCAGAGACAACATCAGAGGCAATGCGTTTCATGCGGTGTTCGGAAGGTTTGAGTGTCCAAACGCGGTGCAGGGCGAAGAGGAAGTCTTTTTCCTGCTTGAAGCCGATGACTTCGCCGCCGTAGCCGGGTTTGGAAGTCTTCATCAACTGCATGTCGAATTTGCCTTTTGGCGTGGTTTTACCGATGAGTACGGGGTGGCACTGGCCATCGTCGGCAAAGCACAGCTCGGCTTTGGCGGTGTTGACGATGACTTTTTTGCGTTGCATGTATTCTTTGGCGGCATCGGCTGCTGCAAAGCTGTTCAGCCCTGCCAGCAGCGATACGCTGAGGATGATTCTTTTAAACATGGTTTCCTATTATCTGCGGATGCGGTGGGGTGTTTCAGGCGCAACCTCACGGATGATGATTTGAGGTTCGGGCGCGGGTTGTGGGGCAACTTCTTGTACGGGCGGGCAGACGGCATCTTCCGGGAAGACGGCTTTCCAATGGAAGCTGCGGGCGTATTTGTGTTTGTCGAACAAGACTTTGTATTGGCAGGTGGTAATGCCTTCTACGTTGGAGCCGATATCGGGATTGGCGGGAACGCCGGGAGTGCGGAAGTGGAAGAGGTAGTTCCATTCGCGCACGCCGAACATACCTTCATCGTAGTGCGGACGACCGAGGATTTTGTAGATGTCGTCTTTGCTCAGACCCGGTTTCATCTGTTCGAGTTCATCGGCGGTAGGGAATGTGCCTTGGTTTTTGTTGAAGGTTACGGAGTAGGGTTTGGGAAAGACGGGGTTATCCGTCGTTCCGTCGGCTTTAACGTGGCTTTTGCCGGCGCAGGCGGACAGTACGGCTGCGGCAGCGAGGTAAAGGGCGGTTTTGGCAATGCGGGACGTTTTCATGGTTAATCCTTTTTTGTTGCGGCAATTTCAATCAGGCCGCCGTTGCATGGTCAAGATTCGATGTTATCCGTGCGCCGCCGTTTTCATTCTGTTGACATTTATTGTCACTTTGTAACAATTTCATACGGACATAAATGAAAGCAATGGTATATCGTCTTCAGGCAAGCGTGTGTTTGGCACGGGTAAAATCGCGTTACTGGTTGTTTCTTTTGATGTTTAATCAAATTTTGGGTGAAACGTGAATTTCTCGGTTGAATTTCATGCAAGTTTTATGCCAATTTTTTGAAGAGGTTGTCTGAAAACCATATTTCGCCGTGTAATTCGGTTTTCAGACGACCTTTTTGAATGGGAGCGGACACTAAAAATTTAAACAAGGCTTATCCCAATAACCGTCGCGCGGTTTTCCTCGATTTGAAACCTGACTTCATAATCCGCAATATTCATGACGTAAATCCGTTTGGGAATATTCTGATAGGCGGGGCGCGGGTCTTGGGCTATGCTTTGGCTGATCAGGTTTTGGGTGCTTTCGGATAAATTTTCCGCGCCGATGTTTTCCAACCATACGACTTCAAGCTCTTCGGGTTTGCCGCTAACGAAGCCGGATGATGCGTCGGGTTTGGATTCGACAAAGGGGATGTAGGGTTTGATGTCGATAATCGGTGTGCCGTCCAGCAGGTCTGCGCCGCTGCAATAGAGGCGGACGGGTTTGCCGGTTTCGATGCGTTCGAGTTTTAAGAGCGATAGTCCGAGGTGATTGGGGCGGTGGGGGCTGCGCGTGGCAAATACGCCCATTTTTTGTTTGCCGCCAAGCCGTGGCGGGCGCACCATTTGTGCCCAGCCTTCATCCAGTACGCCGTGAAAGATAAAACTTATCCACACATAATCGAAGTGTTCCAGTCCGCGTACGCTGTCTGCGGTAAATTCGGGATTCAGCTCGATACAGACTTCTGCGGCGGGAACCAATCCGGGCTGACGGGCGACGCCGAATTTCTGTTTGTAGGGCGAGCGGGCGGTGGCGATGGGGACGATGGTGTAAGTCATGAGGATTGTGGACAAGTTTTTCGGAAAAACGTTATCTTATCACAGCCGGTTTTACCGCTTTTGGGCAGTAATTTGTTATAATACAGAGCATTTTAATCGCGTTGAAATGATGAGATGATTGTTTCCATTGATGTTGATGCACAAAAAACTTTTACGCCTTTGTGTCCTGACGAGCTGCCTGTGAACGAGGGGCATTTAATTGTCGAAGAATTGAATGCCCAAGCCGCTTTGGCGGATTTGCGCGTGATGACGAAAGATGCGCATCATGCGGCAGCAAAATGGCTTGTGGATAACCCTGTTGATATGTTGAAACCGACAGGTTTGCCCGATGCGGATTTAACTTGGGTGGCTCATGCGATGGTCGGTACGCGCGGCTATGAATTGTTGGACGGACTGCCTTCTGCTAAGGAATACGATTATTGCGTTTGGAAAGGCGTTGATCCTGAATTGCATCCTTATGGCGCGTGTTTTCATGATATTGAGGAAAAACTGAGCACAGGGCTGATTGAATGGCTGCGTTGTCAAAATACGGATACGGTCATTGTCGGCGGGTTGGCTACGGATTATTGTGTGAAAACAACGGTTTTGCAGTTGCTAAAAGGCGGCAATTGGCAGGTTATCGTCAATGAAGCGGCTTGTCGGGGCATTGCGCCGGAAACCATCGAAACGGCATGGCAGGAAATGCATTCTGCCGGTGCAATGATTTTAAAAAACGCTAAAGAAATTAAAAAATATATTAATAATCAATAAGTTAAAATTGTTTCACGTGAAACACCCTTCCTAAATATGAAAATTTTGCTTGTCCGCTTGTCCAGTATGGGCGATTTAATTCACACTTTGCCCGCAATCGAAGATTTGGCGCGACAATGCCCTGATGTGGAACTGCATTGGTTGTGTGAAGCCGGATTTGCAGATATTGCGCGCCTGCATCCGTTCGTAAAAAAAATCTATGTGATGAAATGGCGGCAATGGCGTAAACATCTCTTTCAGGTTGAAACTTGGAGGGAAATAGGTCGTCTGAAACAGGTCTTGCGGCAAGAAGCATTTGATTTTGTATTGGACAGTCAAGGTCTGATTAAAAGCGCGTGTTTCGCCAAAATGGCAAAATCCCCTATTTATGGTTTAGATAAAAACAGCGCGCGTGAGGGGTTGGCTGCGTTGGCATATGCGAAAACATACGCTGTACCGAAAGGGAAAAATGCTGTTTGGCGCAACCGTGAACTGTTCGCCCAAGTATTTGGATATGCAATGCCGGAAACGCAGGTATTCGGTTTGACCGTTCCCGAAGCAGGTCGTCTGAAAAATTTGGAGCAGCCATATTATGCGGCTTTGCACGCGACCAGCCGGGACAGTAAGTTATGGCCTGTGGAAAACTGGAGGGCGTTGCTGCAAAAGCTGAATGAAGAACAACAATGCAACGTTTACCTGCCATGGGGGAATGAAACTGAAAAAACGCGTGCCGAACAAATTGCAGACGGACTGCCATTTGCCATTGTGTGCGACAAAATGAATTTATTGCAGGCGGCGTATCTGCTGAAACACGCGGTCGGAATTATCGGTGTGGATACCGGTTTGCTGCATTTGGCAAATGCTTTGGAAAAACCTGTGGTCGGTATTTATACCGATACTGATCCGATTAAAACAGGCGTTCAAGTTTCGGCTGTTGCAAAAAATTTGGGCAATATCGGGCAGATTCCGACTGCGGATTTGGTTTATCAAACGTTGATGGATTGTGTGGCTGCTGATGAAGGCTCAAAGGTCGTCTGAAACTGATATAGCGGCATGATATTTTCCAGTTTGTTGAGTACAGGAATGTATATCCTTCAGTCTGAGTAAATGCTTTAAAAATGGTATAATCGGCAATCATTATCTGAAAGATTTCTGAATGAATTCGTTTTTAAGAAAAAACGGATTTGATTTTATAGAGAAGAAGGTTTGGTTTCGCTGGATGGTGAAAGCAACGTTCTTTTTAGGAGAATTCAATGAAAGCACTGGTCGCAGTAAAGCGCGTAGTGGACTACAACGTCAAAGTTCGTGTAAAAGCCGATGGTTCGGATGTGGATATCGGCAATGTCAAAATGTCGATGAACCCGTTTGACGAAATCGCTGTGGAAGAAGCCGTCCGTTTGAAAGAAGCCGGAAAAGTAAGTGAAATCGTAGCGGTTTCTTTGGGTGAGAAAAAATGCGAAGAAACGTTGCGTACAGCTTTGGCGATGGGTGCCGACCGTGCAATTCATGTTGAAACCGATACTAAATTGGAGCCGCTGGCCGTTGCCAAGCTGCTGAAAGCCGTTGCAGACAAAGAAAATCCACAAATTTTCTTTTTGGGCAAACAAGCGATTGATGATGATGCCAACCAAGTGGCGCAAATGCTGGCTGCTTTGCTGAATGCGGCGCAAGGTACGTTTGCGTCCAAAGTACAAATTGAAGGTGACGAAGTGCAGATTGTGCGCGAAATTGATGGCGGCGAAGAAACCCTAGCATTGAAACTGCCTGCTGTTATCAGCGCGGATTTGCGTTTGAACGAGCCGCGCTTTGTCAAACTCCCCAATATTATGGCGGCAAAGAAAAAACCTTTGGAAAAACTGGCGCCTGCCGATTTGGTTGCGGATATTTCACCTCGTCTGAAAACGGTGAAATTTGCCGAGCCTAAAGCGCGTCAGGCAGGTGTAAAAGTAGCAAGCGTTGCCGAATTGGTTGAAAAATTGAAAAACGAAGCCAAAGTGATTTGAGGAGACTGAAATGAGCGTATTGATTATTGCTGAACACGACAACAAACAGTTGAATCCTGCCACTTTGCATGCCGTTACCGCTGCTGCCAAACTGGGTAAAGTCGATTTATTGGTTGCCGGAAACGGCGCATCGGCCGTAGTGGAATCCGCGAAACAAGTAGCGGGTGTGGAAAAAGTTTTGGTTGTGGATGCTGCCCATTATGCCGAAGGTTTGGCTGAAGAACTGGCTCCGCTGGTTGTCAAATTGGCAGCGGATTACCGCTATGTTTCAGCAACGGCAACCACATTCGGTAAAAACCTTCTACCCCGCGTAGCCGCATTATTAGATGTGCCGCAAATTTCTGATTTGACCGAGATTGTGGATAACACGACTTTTGTGCGTCCGATTTATGCGGGTAATGCATTTGAAACCGTGCAAGCCGATTCAGAGAAATTGGTGCTGACCTTCCGTGCAACAGCTTTTGACGCAGCTCTAGCGCAAGGTGGTCATGCTGAGGCGGTTAATGTTGAAGCGACCCCTGCTCAAAACCTGAGCCGTTTTGTGAATCGTCAGCTCTCCCATTCCGATCGTCCTGAGCTGACTCAGGCAAAAGTCATTGTCTCCGGTGGCCGTGCGTTGGGTAGTGCGGAAAAATTCAATGAAGTGCTGATACCGTTGGCAGATGTTTTAGGTGCGGCAATTGGTGCATCCCGTGCAGCAGTTGATGCCGAATATGCGCCAAATGACGTGCAAGTCGGACAAACCGGTAAAGTGGTTGCGCCTCAGCTCTATTTTGCGATCGGTATTTCAGGTGCGATTCAACATGTTGCCGGTATGCAGGACAGCAAAGTCATTGTCGCAATCAACAAAGATGCTGATGCGCCGATTTTCAATGTGGCCGATTACGGATTGGTTGGCGATTTATTTGAAATCGTCCCGCAATTAACAGAAGCATTGAAAAATTAATGTTTCACGTGAAACGTTCAGACGACCTTGTTATTAATGAGGTCGTCTGAAAACATTTCAGCATGATTACGACTTATAAAACCATTATTTCCCCGACGCAGGCTGAATTTAAAGATAAAGGCAGCCGTTTTATCGCATTTGCCTATCCGATTCGGACATTGGCTGATGTGAAAAAATATCTCGATCCGTTAAAGGAAGAACACCATAAGGCGCGGCATTGGTGCTATGCCTATCGTTTGGGCGTAGATGGCATGCAATTTCGTGCCAACGACGATGGGGAGCCGTCAGGAAGCGCGGGTCGGCCGATTTTAGGGCAGATTGATTCGGTGGGCGTAACCGATGTTTTGGTTGTGGTCGTCCGCTATTTCGGCGGTACTTTATTGGGTGTTCCCGGTCTGATACATGCGTATAAAGAGGCAACGGCTCAGGCATTGGCAGTTGCGGAAGTGGTTGAAAAGAATATTGAAAAAACCGTTTGGCTGAAATGTGAATATCCGTTTTTGAACGAAGCTATACGCATCGCTAAACAATATCAGGCGGATATATTGGAGCAGGATTTACAGTTGGATTGCCGATTGACGGTAAGTTTGTCGTTGGCAAATTATGAGGCCTGTGTTGCGGCTTGGAAGAATACACGGCAAATTGAAGTAAATACAGAAAAGCCTTTTGAATGAAAAGGTCGTCTGAAATGCTTTTTGATGGTATTTCAGACGACCTCTTCTCTCATAAATCTTCTTGTGTGTATCTGTCTAAGGCATCGATGCTGGAGCGCAAATATAGCCATGCCAATTGATGGAATTCGCCCAGCGCGTTCCATAACGCATCTTCACTCATAATGCTGTATTCGCCTTCCGTACTCAAATCCAGTTCTGCCCCGTCCTCAATGGCTTGATGGCACGCCTGATACTCATGGGTATAAAAATTGTCCATATCGCGAATCAAAGCGACGGCATGTTTCCAACGCCGGATGTCTTCTTCCAATTGCGGTAGTAGATGACACCATTCGCGGTATTTTCTTTGGATTTCATCAATACGTTTTTGCATGGTTGTTTGTCCTTTTTTTAATTTTGTGGATAAGTTGAATAGGTTGCAGAGTGGAATGAAGTGGTCTTTGTTTGATTCCACCAAAATTTCTTCAAACGGGACAAAAGTCCCCTTGTGTCGAGTTTTCGTTAAAAGTACATATTTGTCAAGGAGATGGCATGAAACTGCTGGTTATCGGTAATGGCGGTCGCGAACACGCGCTGGCTTGGAAATTGGCGCAGTCGCCCAAAGTGGAAACAGTATTTGTTGCGCCCGGTAATGCCGGTACGACGATTGAACCCAAGTTGCAAAACATCGCCTTGACTGCGCATCAGGATTTGATCGAATTCTGCCGCAAAGAAAATATTGCTTTTACCGTCGTCGGTCCTGAAGCGCCTTTGGCGGCGGGTATTGTGGATGATTTCCGTGCCGCAGGGCTGAAAATATTTGGTCCGACACAATATGCGGCGCAGTTGGAAAGTTCTAAAGATTTCGCCAAGGCATTTATGGCGAAATACAACATTCCGACCGCGCAATATCAAACCTTTGAAAATGCCGATGCTGCACATGATTACGTCAATCAGAAAGGTGCGCCCATCGTCATCAAAGCCGATGGTTTGGCGGCAGGTAAAGGCGTGATTGTGGCAATGACTTTGGATGAAGCGCATGCTGCGATTGACGATATGCTGCTGGGCAATAAAATGGGTAATGCCGGCGCGCGTGTTGTGATTGAAGATTTCCTGCAAGGCGAAGAAGCCAGCTTTATCGTCATGGTTGATGGCAATCATGTGTTGCCTATGGCGACCAGCCAAGATCACAAGCGTCTTTTAGACGGCGACAAAGGCCCGAATACGGGCGGTATGGGCGCGTACAGTCCCGCGCCTGTGGTAACGCCCGCTGTGTACGAGCGCGCGATGAACGAGATTATTTTGCCGACCGTAGCGGGTATGAAAGCGGAAGGGCATGAGTTCACCGGCTTCCTGTACGCAGGTTTGATGATTGATCAAAGCGGCGCTCCCTATACGATTGAGTTTAACTGCCGTTTTGGCGATCCCGAAACCCAGCCGATTATGAGTCGTCTGAACAGCGACTTGTCGGATTTGGTCGAAGCGGCAATAGACGGCAAACTTGATAGCGTAACTGCAGAATGGAACCCGCAAACTGCCGTAGGCGTAGTGCTGGCGGCGCAAAATTACCCCGAAACGCCTAAAAAAGGCGATGTTATTTCAGGCTTGGACGCTGCCAACCAAATCGGCAAAGTTTTCCACGCAGGCACAACGGCAAACGAGAAAGGCGACGTATTGACCAACGGCGGCCGCGTATTGTGTGTCGTAGGATTGGGCGACGATGTGGCGCAAGCTAAAGCCAAGGCGTATAGCGCATTGGAAAAAATCAGCTTCGACGGTATGCAATACCGTAAAGACATTGCCGACAAAGCCATCAACCGTTAATCAAAGAAATAGGTCGTCTGAAAACATGATTGTGTTTCAGACGACCTTCCCTATCATGTTATTCCCCAGAATCCTTTCAGTTTCGACGCTTCGCAAGCTGCAATCCCATCTTAAAAAAGGCGGCTTGGTCGCCTATCCTACCGAGTCTTGCTACGGCATAGGCTGTATCCCGACCTTGCCTAAAGCGCTCAACCGACTGATTAATCTGAAAAAAAGACCGCAACACAAAGGTATGATTGTCATTGGCAACCGAATGGAGCAATTACAGCCCCTGCTCAAAAGGTCGTCTGAAAACATTCAAACCATGCTCAGAAACGAATGGCCTGCGCCCAAAACCTTTCTGCTTCCAGCGGCTGCTGACGTTTTGCCCGCATTACGCGGAAAAAGGCGCAGCAAACTGGCGGTCAGGGTTCCCGCCCATGCAGGTGCGCGCCGCTTGTGTCAGGCTTTGAAAACATCTTTGGTCTCGACTTCGTGCAACCGCGCAGGCAAACGCGCTTGTAGAACGGAGCGGGAAGTAAGAAGGCAGTTTGGAAGGAATGTATGGGTAGTCAGCGGTTTAATCGGTAAACAAAAGTCGCCGAGCCAGATTATTGATGGGGAAACGGGCGTTCGCTTGCGTTAGAAATTGGATGAGTGGGATGCTTAGGGATTATGCTTTGAACCGATAAATCTCGTATTCAATAAAATGTGGATAATCCTGAATATAACTTTCCCGAAAAAACCAAAAAGGTCGTCTGAATCCCCATATTCATGGTTTTCAGACGACCTTTTGATTTGACTATCTTGTGGATAAGTATGTAGATAAGTTGAGTATTAGAGCTTGCTGCCGCATACGGCTTCGAATTGTTTTTCGGTAATCGTACCGTTCATCACGCTCATGGGGCGGATATTCGTCGCAGTGTAGTTGTGTTTGGAAATTTCTTTGCCGTGTTCGTCAAGGAGCTGCAAAGCGGTCAGGCGGTAGGTTTTGTTGGTGCAATGGATTTCCCAGTCGCCGATGGCGGTTTTGTAGGCGGGCGTGTTGACGAAGCGTTCCTCTTTCATCTTCGACACGGTTTTTCTATCGCGGAAAGTAACCAAAGTACCGTTTTTCTTGATACTGTTTTTATCAATCGCCACTTTGATATTGCCGTCGGAAATCGTACCGATGTTGTCCCAGTTGCCGCTGACGCCGCCGCTTGTGGTCGTAGTCGTTTGACAGGCACTCAGGAGCAGGGCTGCCGATAAAGTCGAAATAAGGGAAAAGTGTTTGATGTTCATAAGTTTCGGTTGCTTAGGATAAATTATTAGACTGCCGTATTATGCGCGAAGACGGCGGGGCAGTAAATCGGCTTTGCAAAGTCTTAAAACCACCAAAAAATGAAAAGGTCGTCTGAAAACAGGTTTTCTAGTGGATTGACTTGAAACCAATATGCCGCCGCTTTGCCTGAGATTAAAGAGAACGGTAATGCATTGAGTAAACCAGTTTCCTACATCCGTATTGTCGGTAGTTACTCCATCTTGTCAAATCAAAAATCAATCTACGATACCCAACCAAGCATAATCCGTTTTCAGACGACCTCATGTGGATAACTCAAATATCCCCCATGCAGGCAGTGTCTAAAACCGCTAAAATAACGTTTTTTCCTCCCTACGGAACCATCATGCCCCAGCCTTCCGCCCAACAGATTTTGCACGAAGTATTCGGCTATCCCGAATTTCGCGGCAAGCAGGAGGCTGTCGTCAATACATTGGCAGGCGGCGGAAGCCTGCTGGTATTGATGCCGACGGGCGGGGGCAAGTCGTTGTGTTACCAAATTCCCGCGCTGATGCGCGAAGGTGTCGCCATCGTCGTTTCGCCGCTGATTGCTCTGATGAACGACCAAGTGGCGAGCCTGCACGCTGCAGGTATAGAGGCGGCAGCGGTCAACAGCAGCACGACGGTGGAAGAAGCCCGCGAAGTGGCGGACAAACTCGCCCAAGGTCGTCTGAAACTGCTCTACGTCGCACCGGAGCGGCTTGTTACCGACCGTTTCCTACGTTTTCTCGACCAGCAAACCATCAGCCTCTTCGCCATAGATGAAGCACATTGCGTCAGCCAATGGGGACACGATTTCCGCCCCGAATACCAGCAATTAGGGCTGCTTGCCGAACGCTATCCGCAAGTGCCGCGCATTGCCCTGACTGCGACTGCCGATGCGGCGACCCGTGCCGACATCAAACATTTCCTCCATCTGGAAGACGCGCCCGAATTCATCTCCAGCTTTGACCGCCCGAATATCTATTATCAGGTCATCGAAAAAAACAACGGCAAAAAGCAGCTTCTCGACTTCATCCGCAAAGAGATGGGAGGGCAAAGCGGCATCGTCTATTGCCTAAGCCGCAAAAAAGTCGAAGACATCGCCCAATTCCTTTGCGAAAACGGATTGGACGCGATTCCTTACCATGCCGGCTTGAGCATGGAAGTGCGCGAAGCAAACCAACGCCGTTTTACCCGCGAAGACAACATTATCGTCGTCGCCACTGTTGCCTTCGGTATGGGCATAGACAAACCGGACGTGCGCTTCGTTGCCCATCTCGATATGCCCCAAAGCGTCGAACATTTCTACCAAGAATCCGGCCGCGCCGGGCGGGACGGGCTGCCTGCCGTGAGTTGGCTGTGTTACGGTCTGAACGACTGGGTATTGCTGCGCGAGCGCATCGCCGAAGGCAACAGCGACGAAGTGCAGAAACAAATCGAAATGCAAAAGCTCGATGCCATGCTTTCTGTCTGCGAAACCGCCGCCTGCCGCCGCGTCCTCCTGCTCAAACATTTCGGCGAAGAATCCGCTCCTTGCGGCCATTGCGACAACTGCCTGCATCCGCCCGTACGCTTCGACGGTACTGTCCTCGTACAAAAGCTCCTCAGTTGCGTGTATCGCGCCGGACAACGCTTTGCCGCCGGCTATATCATCAACCTGCTGCGCGGTAAAAGCGATGACTGGATACAGCGCAACGGCCACGACAAACTCTCCACCTTCGGCATCGGCAGCGGGCAAACCGACAAAGAATGGCGCAGCGTCATCCGCCAATGCATCAGCCTCGGCTACCTCACCGTCAAGGTCGCCCAATATCAGGCATTGCAACTGACCGAAGCCGCAAAAAAAGTACTCAAAGGAGAAACCGAAGTCATGTTGCGCCCATTGCGCCGCGAAAAAGCCGCCACTCAAAAGCCAAAAGACAACTGGCTGCGTACCGAACGCGAAGAACGCCTCTGGCAGGCATTGCGGCATTGGCGGCAGCAGCGCGCCCATGCCGAAGAAGTTCCTGCTTACGTCGTCTGCGGCGACAAAACCCTGCGCGACATCGTCGAAAAAATGCCGCAAACGCTGGAAGATTTGCACCAAATCTACGGTTTGGGCGAAGCGAAAATCAACAAATTCGGCATCGACATCCTCAATGTTTGCGGGAACGCAGCCGAAAATCAAAGCAGACAAACGGGCGACGAAGAAGCCCTATTCACCCCCCAAACCGAGCGCGAACAGCAATTACAGCAAAAGCTGGAAACCTGGCGTGCCGAGCAGGCAGCCGTCAAACAATGCGCCTTGGGCAAAGTCCTTTCCAACATTAGTCTGACCGACCTTGTCGTCTTCACGCCCGCCGAAGAAGCCGATTTGCTCGGCATCTACGGCATCGGCAGCGAAAGAATTGCCCAATACGGGCAGGCAATACTCGACATCTGCCGCCCCTACGCAGACGGGCTTTCCGAGCCGAAACAGGCAGAACGCCAGCTCGCCCGCCGCCTGTTCCAATGGTGTCTTGATACCGCCCGATATGAAGGCGGAGAGATGCACGCCGTCGCCAAAAAACAGACTTTACGCGCCATCGCCAAAGCCTGGCCGCAAACTTTGACGGCGCTTTCCAAAATAGAGGGCGTGAGCGGGGAATGGTTGGAGCAATACGGCGAAGAAATCATAGAAATCTGCACGGCGGATTGACCGTTAAAAAGACACAGAAAAAGGTCGTCTGAAAACCCTGTATAAAGGTTTGAACTGGCCCCCAAATCTTGGACACTCATAAAAGCCTATTCAGGCGCTCTGTGCAAGCTGGGTTCTGTATGCGACAGGACTCAGCTTTTTCAATTTCAAACTGCAACGCTCCCGGTTGTAGTAATCCATATAGTCATCTATCTGCTTCATCAATTCATCTACCGTCAATTCACCTGCGTTATAGAAACACTCCGTCTTTAACACCGCAAAGAAGCTTTCCATCGGCGCATTGTCCCAACAGTTCGCCTTTCGCGACATGCTTTGAACCATGGAATGCTCCGCAAGCAATTCCCTATACCCCGCCGTACGGTACAGCACACCTTGGTCCGAATGAAGCATCGTTCCTTTATCAGTCAGACGGGGGGCGGCTTTTTCGAGCATTTCCTTCACCATTTCGCTGTCGGCTCTGCGGCTCATGGCGTAGGCGACGATTTCTCGGTTGAACAAGTCCAATATCGGCGAGAGGTACAGTTTGCCGTCCTTTCCTTTGAGTTCGGTCACGTCGGTCAGCCATTTTTCGTTAGGCTTTTCAGCTTTGAATAGGCGTTTGAGGAGGTGTTCCGATATTTCGCCCATGGCGGGATGGCGGTAGGCTTTTTTCGCCCGTATGAGGGCTTTCAGCCCTAGCTGCCTCATCAACCGCGCCGCTTTTTTGCGGTTCCAACCCAATGCTGCGGCAATGCGCCTTTGTCCGTAGCGTCCTTTATGCCGCCGGTAGGTTTCGACAAGGAGGGCTTTGTCGGCTGCGTCGGTGTCGGGCTGGTCTTGGTGGTGGTAGTAAAAGCTGCTTTGGGGCAGGTTTGCGATGTGCAGCAGGTATTTGAGCGGGTGTTGCGCCCTCAGTGTTTGGACGGTTTGGCTTTGTCCTTTTCGGTCTGTTTTTGGCTGAGGGCTTTTAACTCCTTTAGGTAGGCGACCTCTGCGCGCATATAGCACAACTCTTCGATAAGCTCTGCCTGTGTTTTTTCTTGGTCGGGTTTATCTGCGATGAAGGGGTTTTTGCGGTGTTGGGTCATGGTTTTGGATTGGGGATGTTCGAGTGCGCCGATACCGCCTTCTTGATAGGCGCGTATCCATCGTCTCAGGTGGGTTCGGGAAATGCCGTAGTGGTCTGCGGTACGTTGTTGGCTGCGTATATGCAGGTAGTGGAGTACGGCTTGGTATTTGAAGTGTAATGTATATTTGCTCATAAAAAAACTGCACCTTGTGAGTTGGAGGGGATGTCCAACTTTTGGGGTGCAGTTCAGTTTTCAGACGACCTTCTGAATATTAATATCATTATAAAACAATAACAAACAAAATTTTTTCAATTCGCTTGTAAGCATTTTCAGACTGCCGCGTCTAATCGGGCATGAAATGATTTTATGAAACGGTTATCATGAAAATGAATACGACAGCCCCGTGGCAATCGGCTTTAGGTTTATTGGCTTTGCGCCTGTTTGCCGCTTACGAATTTTGGGAATCGGGCATGCAGAAATGGAACGGCGAAAACTGGTTTGCCGAAATCAACGACCAATTCCCTTTTCCGTTTTATCTGCTGCCCGACAGCATGAATTGGAACTTGGCGATGTGGGCGGAGCTGGTTTTTCCGGTTTTGCTGCTTTTAGGATTGGCAACCCGCCTGTCCGCCTTAGGGTTGATCATTGTAACGGCAGTGGCGTGGGCAGCAGTCCATGCCGGTGCGGGTTATAATGTCTGCGACAACGGCTATAAAATGGCTTTGATTTATATCGTGGTTTTAATCCCGATTCTGCTGCAAGGCGCGGGCTGTTTATCGTTGGATGCGTTGTTGAAAAAACGTTTTTGCCCGAAATGCCGCGTCGGAAATCAATAAAAAAGGTCGTGGAGCGGACTTTAAACGCGCCAACTCAAATTCTTAATCTGTTTAACTTGATACTTTAAAAAGGAAATCAATATGAAAAAAAATGTAGCCGCTGCCCTTGCAGGTGCTTTGTCTTTGTCTTTGGCTGCCGGCGTTGTTGCCGCTGACAAACCGGTAAGCAGCAAAGCAGGCGTTCAAAAATCTGCCCAAGGCTCTTGCGGTGCGGCTAAAGCTGCTGAAGGTTCATGCGGTGCCGCTGCTCCTAAAGCAGGCGAAGGCAAATGTGGCGAGGGTAAATGCGGTTCAACCGTGAAAAAAGCCCCCGCTAAAAACGCCAAAGCAGCAAAAGCCAAAGCTAAAGCAGTTGAAGGCAAATGCGGCGAAGGCAAATGCGGTTCTAAATAATTTAGAACAAAAAGCCGCATTTTATTGATAAATGCGGCTTTTTATCTGATTTTGACAGCAATTTCGTACCAAAACCGTCGGAACACCATCCAAAACGGAGCAACATCATGATTCAACACGCAGGCTTAGGCTACCGCCGCGACTTGGCGGAAGACTTCCTCTCGCTTTCAGACGACAGCCCGATACACTTTATCGAAGCCGCCCCCGAAAACTGGCTGAAAATGGGCGGCAGAGCGCGCAAACAGTTTGACCGCGTGGCGGAACGGCTGCCGCTGGCGTTGCACGGATTATCCATGTCGTTGGGCGGACAAGCCCCGCTGGATACCGCCTTGATAGACGGCATCAAAGAAATGATGCGCCGTTACGATTGCACGTTTTTCTCCGACCATTTGAGCTACTGCCACGACGGCGGCCATCTCTACGACCTGTTGCCGCTGCCCTTCACCGAAGAAATGGTGCGGCATACCGCGCAGCGTATCCGCGAAGTACAAGACCGATTGGGCTGCCGCATCGCCGTAGAAAACACCTCCTACTACCTGCATTCCCCGCTTGCCGAAATGAACGAAGTCGAGTTCCTCAACGCCGTTGCACGCGAAGCCGACTGCGGCATTCATCTCGATGTGAACAATATCTACGTCAACGCCGTCAATCACGGCCTGTTGTCGCCAGAGGCCTTTTTAGAAAACGTCGACGCAGGGCGCGTGTGTTACATCCACATCGCCGGACACGATGTCGAAACGCCCGAATTATTGATTGATACCCACGGCGCGGCGGTTTTACCGACCGTTTGGGACTTACTTGAACTCGCCTACACCAAGCTGCCGACCATCCCGCCCACCCTGTTGGAACGCGATTTCAATTTCCCGCCTTTTGCCGAACTCGAAGCCGAAGTCGCCAAAATCGCCGAATATCAAACGCGTGCCGGAAAGGAATACCGCCGTGCAGCCTGAAACCTCCGCCCAATACCAACACCGCTTTGTCCAAGCCATACGTGAAGGCGAAGCCGCCGACGAACTGCCGCAAGACCGCCTGAACGTCTATATCCGCCTGATACGCAACAATATCCACAGCTTTATCGACCGCTGTTATACCGAAACGCCGCAATATCTCGACAGCGGAGAATGGGGTCGTCTGAAAGAAGGCTTCATCCGAGACGCGCGCGCCCAAACCCCCTATTTCCAAGAAATCGCCGGGGAATTCCTCCAATACTGCCAGAGCCTGCCCCTTTCAGACGACCTCTTGGCACTGATGGACTTCGAACACACCCAACTGCTCGCCGAAGTCGCCCAAACCGACAGCCAAGCCTCGCCTGCCGATTCAGACGATTTGGCATACACCCTTTTTCCTGCTGCCTTTGTGCGCCGTTATCAGTATGACGTTACCGATGAATTGCAGGCGGCGGAAACCGCCGTTTTGGTGTGGCGCGATAAGGAAGACGACGTGATGTACCAAACCCTCGACGATTTCGACGCATTATTGCTGGAAACGCTGGCAGACACGCCCGCCTCCCTAAACGGTCTGCAAGCCATGCTGGCAGAGTTCATGTCGTCTGAAAGCGGCTGGCAGGACGCATTAAGGCAAAAATGGGCGGACTGGCTGGAACAAGGCATTTTGGTTGTCGCATCAGCCGAGGTCGTCTGAAATGATCGAATTGACGTAGTGGGCAGGAAATTCCTATAAAGGCACTATCGTACCCCCTTCCCGAAGGAAAGGGCAAAGATGGGGAAGAAATCGAAATATCGGCGGTTTTTGTCGTTTTCAGACGACCTTTTTTATATTGGGGGTAAAGACCCGCTAAAAGGCTTGGCAGGTCGTCTGAAAACGCGTAACCGGTTACTGAGAAACAAAAAAGCTACGTCAATCATTTATGTATTTGATGACACACACGCTCAGTATCAGCGTAAAATCAGAAGTTCACAGCCATAATTCATTCAATGCTGATACATTATGTCCCTACCCGAATTGACCGACGCCGAGCTTGCCGAATCCCGCAAGCTGCTCCTGCGTTTCGCCCGTATCCAGTTGCCCGACCGCCCCGATTTGGCGGAAGACCTTGTGCAGGAAACCATGCTTTCCGCCTACCGTGCTGCGGAAGGTTTTAAAGGAGATGCACAAGTCGGCAGCTGGTTGTTTGCCATTCTGAAAAACAAAATCACCGACTGCCTGCGCCAAATCGGACGGCAGCGCGAAATATTCGCCACGCCTGCGGAAGAAATGTTGGACGAAGCCTTTGAAGAACGGTTTGCATCAGACGGGCATTGGACGGCGGACGGCCATCCGCAAACTTGGTCCTCGCCCGAAAAAACGTTGGACAACAAAGAGTTTCGTGAAATCCTGCAAACCTGCCTCTACCAAATGCCCGAAAACACCGCCCGCGTGTTTACCATGAAGGAAATCCTCGGCTTCTCGTCCGACGAAATCCGCGAGCAATGCGGCATCAGCATGTCCAACTACCACACCATCATGCACCGCGCCCGCGAAACCCTGCGCCAATGCCTGCAAATCAAATGGTTCGGCAATGCAGAACATGCCGGTTAAGCCCGTTAGGAAAACACGATGAACAAATGCCGCAAAACCGCCTACCTGCTCTCCAAAAAACAGGACGAAACCCGCCTGACCGTTCCCGAACGCGTTTTTCTGGGCAGCCACCTGCTGATATGCCCCCATTGCCGCGAATATAAAAAACAACTCGACCTTATTCAGAAAGCCATGAAAAAGATGTTTTGAAGCTGGCGGATAAGGTATAGTGGATTAAATTTAAATCAGGACAAGGCGACGAAGCCGCAGACAGTACAGATAGTACGACAAGGCGAGGCAACGCCGTACTGGTTTAAAGTTAATCCACTATAAAAAGGTCGTCTGAAACCTGATGTAGAGTTTCAGACGACCTTTTTGCATGAAAGAAAATAGGGATTGATTGGTTTGAGCATGAGTTGGGATGAAATGGCGTGCCCATAAAAAAGCCAGCTTTTAAAGCCAGGATTTTGAAATTGGGCAGGATTGGGGCGGATTTAAAGGCATGGCAAACAAGGTTCAAACCGCCCAATAAGCCGGAGGCTATATAGGAATGATTGTGCGGGTGTCAACATTTTCCGCCTTTTTTCAGAACAAAACATGACTTATGCCAATATTTGTTACTACAACCCACTACATCGGCGGGAATATGAAAATGATGTGTGTTAGAATTTTTCCAGCTGTTTTATAAAACAGTACCTTAACTAAAAAATTTAAGAAGGATAGAACATGAACAAATTACTAATTGCTGCGATGATGATGGCCGCTTTGTCGGCTTGTTCCCAAGAAGCCAAGCAGGAAACTAAGGAAGCGGCTTCTGCCGTAGCTTCCGAGGTTAAAGACGCTGCGGCTTCTGCTACCGATGCTGCTGCATCTTCCGCTCAAGCAGCGGCGAGTAAAGTAGAAGATACTGCCGCCAAAGCCGCATCAGAAGTAAAAGAAGCTCCTGCCTCTGAAGCCAAACCGGCTGAAAAAACAGAAGCTGCGCCTGCCGACGAGAAAAAAGATGCCTCGTCCGCCAAAGTGGACGGCAAAGCCGTTTTCGAAGCCAACTGTAAAATGTGCCACGGCGGTACCATCCCGGGCGCTCCTGTTGTCGGTAAAAATGATGATTGGGCTCCGCGCATCAAACAAGGCAAAGAAACCCTGCATAAACATGCACTCGAAGGCTTCAACACCATGCCGGCAAAAGGCGGCAACACCAGCCTGAGCGATGACGAAGTCAAAGCGGCGGTTGACTATATGGCAAACCAATCCGGCGCCAAATTCTAAGCTGTACAAATCAAAACGCACCTTGCAATAAGGTGCGTTTTTTTATGGGAAAACAGCCAAGCGTCGAGACGGTTCGGATTTGCTTTGATGGGAAACGGTATAAGATTAAGCTGAAATCAATGCGGTGTTGCTTCGCCTTGTCTTGATTCAAGCTTACTTGAACCACTACACAGGAAGTTGAGGGAAGCTCGTCTGAAACATTATCCTGTTTTCAGACGACCTGATCTTTGATTAACGATGGTGCGGTCTGAATGTTAGAACTAAGGCAGAAAGGCAATAAAAAAGCTGAGTTTTTCAACTCAGCTTTTTAAATTTGGTGGGTCGTGAGCGATTCGAACGCTCGACCAACGGATTAAAAGTCCGCTGCTCTACCGACTGAGCTAACGACCCGATAAGCTGTGAATTTTATAGAAACAGATGAGCAGTGTCAATGTTTTTCTGTATTTTTTCGGAACAAAATAGAACTTAAAGCACTGTTTATCGTCATATAGAAGAGATTATTAACATGATATGTGTTACAATTTTTCGGGCTGTTTATATAAAACAGCATTTTAACCAAAATCTTAACCAAAAATTCAAGAAGGATAGGACATGAAAAAATTACTGATTGCCGCAATGATGGCGGCTGCTTTGGCGGCTTGTTCCCAAGAGACCAAGCAAGAGACTAAGGAAGCGGCACAAGCCGTTGCGTCCGATGTTAAAAACACTGCAGCTTCTGCCGCTGATTCTGCTGCTTCTGCCGCCCAAGAAGCGAAAGATAAAGTCAAAGACGCTGCGGCTGATGCAAAAGAAACTGCCGATAAAGCCATGACTGAAACTAAAGAAGCTGCCGACAAAGCGGCTACCGATGTAAAAGAAGCGGCAGATAAAGCCGTTACCGAAACTAAAGAAGCGGCCGGTAAAGCCAAAGAAGCGGCTACCGATGCAGCCAAAGATTCTTTGAACAAAGCTGCTGATGCGACTCAAGAAGCTGCGGACAAAATGAAAGACGCTGCTAAATAATTTGTCGTGTTGACATAAAAAGGTCGTCTGAAAACCGAATTTGGTTTTCAGACGACCTTTTGGTTTATATAGTGGATTAAATTTAAACCAGTACGGCGTTGCCTCGCCTTAGCTCAAAGAGAACGATTCTCTAAGGTGCTGAAGCACCAAGTGAATCGGTTCCGTACTATCTGTACTGTCTGCGGCTTCGTCGCCTTGTCCTGATTTAGTTAATCCACTATAGAAACCTTGTTTACGCCTGCGCTATCGGGCTGTCTTCGTCCTGCCGCTCTTCTTCGTGTTCCGCGCTGTTGAGCAATTTCAGCAGCTTTTCGGTTTTTTCCGAGTCTTCGCTGCGGAGGATTTTGGCGGTTTCGGTTTCGAGCAGGGCGGTGTTGCTGTGCAGGATGATGTTTTTGACGGGGAGCAGGTTGTTGGGGTTCATGGAGAATCGGCGCAGCCCCATGCCCAGCAGCATCCGCGTGTAGGTGGTGTCGCCTGCCATTTCGCCGCATATGGAGACGCTTTTTTCCATGCGGTTGGCGGTGCGGATGATGTGCTGGATGGTTTTCAACACGGCGGGATGGCCGGGCTGGTAGAGGTGGCTGACGCTGTCGTCGCCGCGGTCAACCGACAAGATGTATTGGATCAGGTCGTTGGTGCCGATGGAGATGAAGTCGGTCAGTTTCAGGATGCTGCCGACGGTCATGGCGGCGGAGGGGATTTCAATCATGCAGCCGACGCTGACCGTGCCGAAGGTTTCGCCGCGTTCGGTAAGCTGGCGTTGGGCGGTGTCGAGGTGGATCAGGCATTGGCGCACTTCGGACAGGGAGGTAATCATCGGCCACATCATGCGCACGGGGCCGTGGACGGCGGCGCGGAGGATGGCGCGCATTTGGGTGCGGAACATGACGGGTTCGGCGAGGCACAGGCGGATGCCGGTGAGTCCGAGCGCGGGGTTGAGGCTGCCGTTGGGCGTGGTGTTCTGACCGAACCAGCGGGGGTTTTTGTCCACGCCCAAATCGACGGTGCGGATGGTGATGCTTTTGCCTTTCATTTTTTTCACAATCGCGCTGTACACTTCGTACTGCTCGTCTTCAGACGGCATGGTGTCGCGGTTGAGATAGAGGAATTCGCTGCGGAAGAGTCCGACGCCGTCTGCGCCGAAGTTGTGCAGGGTTTTGATGTCTTCGGCGGATTCGATGTTGGCGAGCAGCTCGATGTTGATGCCGTCGGCGGTGGTGGCGGCAGTTTTTTTGAGCTTGTTGAGTTCGCGCTTGTGGAGGCGGTATTCGCGGGCGAGGCGGCGGTATTCGTTGAGGACGACTTCGTCCGGATCGATGATGAGGACGCCGTTGATGCCGTCAACGATGACGGTTTCGTTTTCGGTAATGAGCCTGCGGGCGTTGTGCAGGCCGATGACGGAAGGGATGTCGAGGCTGCGGCCTAGGATGGCGGTGTGGCTGGTCGGGCCGCCGACGTCGGTAACGAAGGCGGTAATGCGCTGCTCTTTAAAGAGGACGGTGTCGGCGGGCGAGAGGTCGTGGGCAATCAGGATGGTGTCTTCAAACAAGCCTTCGTTGAGGTTTAAGTCGTTGCTTTGCCCCACAAGGTTGTTGTGGATGCGGCGGACGACTTGCAGCATGTCTTGTTTGCGTTCGCGCAGGTAGTCGTCTTCGATGTTGTCGAACTGGGCGGCAAGCTTGTCGCTTTGCTGTTTCAATGCCCATTCGGCATTGATTTTTTGTTCTTTCAAAATATCGACGGGTTCGCGCGAGAGGGTAACGTCGGTCAGCAGCATGAGGTGCAGCGAAATAAACGCGCCCAATTCGGTCGGGGCGTTTTCAGGAATCGCGCTGCGAAGCTGTTCCAACTCTTTGCGCGTGGCTTTGATGGCGGCATCGAAACGGGCGGCTTCGGCGTCGATGAGGTCGTCTGAAACGTCGTATTGCGGCACTTCAGCCGTCCCGCGCGTAATCAGGTGGGCTTGTCCGATGGCGATGCCTTTGCCCGCGGCGACACCGTGCAGCACGATACTCATTATTCGCCCTCGCCGAAGTAGTCGTTGATTAAGTCGGTCAATGCCTTCATGGCGGCGGCTTCGTCCAAGCCGTCGGTTTCCAGCTCGATGATTGTGCCTTTGGCGGCGGCGAGCATCATTAAGCCCATGATGCTTTTGCCGTTGACGCGGCTTCCGTTTTTCGTTACCCAGACTTCGCTTTGAAACTGAGACGCGGTTTGGGTGAATTTGCTGGAAGCGCGGGCGTGGAGTCCGAGTTTGTTGATGATTTCGATTTGTTGTTTTTGCATGTTTGGCTTTCGGGTGTGCGGGGTCGTCTGAAAACGTGTCGGTCGGGTTAGACGGCTTCGGCGTGCTGTTTGCACACCAAATCTTCCGGTTCGGCGGTGATGGCGAAAATGCCTTTGACGGCGGCTTCCCTGACCGTTTCAGTAAAGGCGGCGAGATCTTCCGCCATGGGCGAGTATTGGGTCGCTTTAATCATCATCGGCGCGTTCAGTCCGGTCAGGATGGCGGATTTGCCCGCGCGAACCAGCCTGCGGGCGGCATTGCACGGCGTCGCGCCGAAGATGTCGGTCATAATCAATACGCCGTGGTTTTCAGGAAACTCTTGCAGCGCGGCGATGGCATTGTTGATGATGTCGTTTTGGTCTTCGTCAGGCTCTACGCCGAGGATGCGGATGTTTTCCGGCATTCCCGTCGGGAAGAAATGATGGGTCAGGCTGCGGTAGGCCTCGCCTACTGCCTCGTGGGTAATGATTAAAAGGTTGATCATGATGTGTTCTCTGATGATTTTATTCGGCCGGTGTGGGCGAAAATATCGTCCGTTCACCCGCCACATAGCGCGATATGGTGGCACAAAGGTCGTCTGAAAAGGTTTTCAGACGACCTTTTTAATCTTGTCTCAGCCTTGGTTGAGCGCGTAAATCTCGCCCAAATTGCGCCAGCAGCCCGCCGCATCCATACCGTAGCCGAAGACGTAGCGGTTGGGAACATCCAGCCCGACATAATCCGCCTTGGTCGGTTTTTCCTTGTCGATCAACTTGTTGGCAAACACAGCCGCACGGCAGCTCGCCGCGCCCATTTCCAAGAGCTTGGACTGAATCGCCGACATCGTGTGGCCCTCATCCAAAATATCGTCCAACACGACCACATGACGCCCCCGAATCTGCTCCGGGTCGGGCATCCGTTTCCAGTTGAACGCGCCGCCCGCCAGCTTGTCGCCGTAACGGGAAACATGAACATAATCAAAGTCCAACGGAAAGCGCAACAGCGGCAGCAACTGCCCCGTAAACACCACCGCCCCGCCCATCACAGGCAGCAGGAGCGGATATTTGCCCCCCAAGTCGCGCGTAATCTCGTCCGCCACTTTTTGCAGCGCGGCACGGCATTGGTCTTGGTCGAACAAAAGCTCGGCATTATCAAGCATGGCTTGGGTTTCAAGGCGTTTGGTTTCTAAATCGATCATGGTAAACGGGGAAATCAGTTGGGAAAAAGGAAATTATAAACCCAAAACAACAGGCTGAGGTCGTCTGAAAACAGAGAAGCGGGTTTTGCCATCGCTTTCAATACACCGCCTAGCTATCAGTTGCAGTAAGTCGGATTCTCGAATCCGACGGCTTTTGAGATGGTAGGTTTTTGTCGGATACAAGTATCCGACCTACGGCTGAAATCCCGCCGCCGCTTTAACCCGTATTGTCGTTTTTGAGCTGGGGAAACCCTTTTCGCAGGCAAATCCCGCGTGGCGGGCGTTGGCGGAATGCGCCGAACTGGCTTAGTTTCAGTAGGTCGGATTCTCGAATCCGACGGTTTTTGGGATGGCAGGTTTTTGTCGGATACAAGTATCCGACCTACGGCTGGCTGAGGTCGTCTGAAATTCCGCCGCCGCTTTGACCCGTATTGCCGTTTTTTGAGCTTGGAAAATCATTTTCTCAGGCAAAGCCCGCGTGGCAGGCGTTGGCGGAATGCGCCGAACTGGCTTAGTTGCAGTAGGTCGGATTCTCGAATCCGACGGCTTTTGAGATGGCGGGTTTTTGTCGGATACAAGTATCCGACCTACAGCTGGTTCGGCATTGCCGCGCAAACTAAGCTACTTATTCGGCGGATTAATCGGCAGCGTCGAGCGGGAGACTTTGACGTCGGGGCATTTTTGCTTCATCTGATAGCGGAACACTTCCGCCTTGCGTTGATTGCCGGTTTTTTCGTAATTCGTACCCAAAATTACCTCATCCGCCCGATTCCGAATATCGGCATAAGGAATATAGACGGATTGGGTCGTCTCGCAATATTCGATTTCCTCCGAATCGATCGGCTTGATAACCAACAGGCGGAACTCTTCTTCATCGCGGAAGGCGAAGTCTTTAAACAGATAGCGGATGTATTCCAAGGCTTCTTTATCGTCGTCGCTGACGGCGGATTTGTCCTTGAAAAACCCGATAAGCTCTTCCAACGCTTCTTTTAATTTTTCCAAGCGGAACTGATGCCATTCTTCATTTCCGACGGGTTTCAGGCGGATACCGAACCGACTGATGTTTGAATTTAACGTAAATCGAATGGACGAACCTAAATTTTCTTTTGCTAAATTTTGATGAAGGTCGAAAGCCTTATTGGGTGCAGAAAGCCATATTTCGCATTTCTTATCTGTAATATATTCATCTTGGTACGCGATATAAGCTACTTGATAAAGCGGTAGCTTTTCGTATTCATTATCTGAAAAAACAGCTTCCGGCAGGTCGTCTGAACTCTGACCAGACATTTCAGACAGACCGCGAAATGGGACGGAAATATCCGATTCTTTCAACCAATCCCCGTTTTTATTGAACACCAGGCAGCAGCCCGAAGCCTCTACGCCGCCCTCTTTGCCATACAGGCGGAACTGGTTCAAATCGTTGACGCGGCTGGAGAAACAGGTAAAAAAAGCATTATAGGACGTGCCATCCGCTTTGTTTTCCAGCTCCAAATCCTGCTGGTTCAATAAGTCCAGTAGTGGCTTGCCTTCAGACGGATCGTTCATATAGGTGGAACTGCCGAGCCGCATCGGACTGGCGGTTTCGTTGCCGCCGATGCCGAATAATATATGGCATACATGGGGCGAAGTGTAATGCGCCATCGGAATAAAACCCAATTCTATCGGCGTGATATGGAGAACCGCCAACACGGATGCAACGGCATCTTGCGGTTGTGAAGTTTTACTCTTGAAAAGCGATTTCTGTATTTCTTGTTTTTTCTTCTCAAAATAGGAATGCCAATCCTTATTGAGGTAATCAATTTCCCTTAAACCTTGATGGATTTTTTTTTTCATTCTTTTTTTTGCGTTACCGCTTAATCGAGATAACTGTTTATAGGTAACAGAAAAATATTCTCTAGCCTGCTTAACAAATTTTTCTGCTTCAGATGTACTTTTAATTCTCTTACCCAATTCAAGATAACAACGACCAAACCAAGATTGAGCATTAGCCTGTTCCCAAATGCGGTATTGATGTTCTAAATGATTGGAAAGTTGTAACAACTCTTGACAACATTCAATCACTTGCTCAAACAGTTTACTTGCCTTGTCCGTATTTTTGGTTTTCTTGGCGTGTTCAAAATAACAATTAATAAGCTCATATTGGGCACTGATTTGTTGCTGAATGTTTTTTTGTCCACCCTCTTTGGCAAGCCGTGAATACTCTCGACAACATTTAATGGCTTGCCCGAACAGTTCTTCTGCTTTGTCCGTATTTTTGGTTTTCTTGGCATATTCAAGATAACAACAAATAAGCCCGGATTGAATTAGGCTTTGCTTGAAAATCTGAGTGTTTTTATCCGTAATCCCGTCTAAAGCCTGATACAGCTTTTCAATCGCTTCAGCGTATTTTTTCTCTTCAAATAATAATTGGGAACTTTCATTAATCAAACCATCAATATCCATCATTTATCCCTCTATCAAACCAATCCATTAAAAACTAATCAAACGAAAATTGTACACCATATATACCAAAGCTCCCCTTTCCTGCCCCCAAAGCAGAAAACCGATTCAGTATCCATCCATGTTTATAAAAAGGTCGTCTGAAAACCCGAAAATACGGTTTTCAGACGACCTTTCGACCATCGGTTTCACCTGTCCGTCCTGACCCGCACAAACGTGGCAAACTTCGGCGTGCCTTTTTGTGTGAAGCCGCGGTAGCGGTATGTGATGACCGAGCCGATTTTGGGCGGGTTATCGCGGTCTTTGTCTTTGAAGCCGCTGCCGATGCGGAATTCGCCGTGTCGGTTTTTGCAGCCGACCGCGCCCAGCCGTCCGGCGTTGCGCCCTTTGCCTTCATAATGCCGCGTTACCGTGCATTCGTCGTCGTATTGGCTTTTCAGCTTCAATAATTGGCTGCTCCTGCCGCCGCTGTAACGCGATTCGGGCTGGCGCAGCATCACGCCTTCGCCGCCCTGCGCTTCGATTTGTTTCAAAAAATCCATCGCGTGCTGCCGGTCGCGCACTTTGGTTTGCGGGATGATGGTGATGGGCGCGTTCGGATGCGTTTTCAGCCATTGCGTTGCGACGGCGAGGCGTTGGTAGAGATTGCCCTGTGCTTTGGGTACGTCGAAAACATGAAGGCGGATGCCGCGCCAATCGCCGGAAGACGAGCGCACGGCGGCGGAAATCTGTTCAAACTGTCCGCGCCCGCTATACAGCTCGCCATCGAGCGGATACGGCGGGAACTGCGCGGTAAAGCCTTTAGGCGGGGTAAACGCGTAGCCCTGCCTGCTGACCAATTGCCGCCCGTCCCAATACACGCGCACGCCGTCGAGCTTCTCGCTCATCGCCCAGCCTGTAATGTCTTGGTCTTTGTATTCCTGCGCCAGCATCAAATCCGCGCCGAGCGCCGTTTGGATGAAAAAAGCGGCAAAAATCGGTATCATGCCTTGCATTGAAGTTCTCATAAACGTTCCAATAATGTGAGTGATTATTTCAAATATAATAATGATACCGCATAAGCAGACCGAAGGTCGTCTGAAAACATCGTTTCAACGAAGTTCAAGCCCTGTCCCAACCACTACCCAAGGAATCCCGCCTCATGGCACTTCAAGCCGAAATCATTGCCGTTACCCCCTTCCGCCAAAACTGTACCCTTTTGTGGGATGACGAAACCCGCGAAGCCGTTCTGACCGATGTCGGCGGCGACGTTTCCTACCTCCTGCAAGAGCTGGACGCGAAAAACCTAACCCTGACCGCCATTTGGCTGACCCACGGACACCTCGACCATGCCGGCGGCGTGGTGGAATTGCGGGAACACCGCCCCGTCCCCGTCATAGGCCCTCATGCGGACGACGGTTTCCTGCTCCAAGCCCTGCCCGAAACAACCGCCCAATACGGCTTTCCCGTTTCCCCCGCATTCGAGCCGACCCGTTGGCTGACCGAAGGCGAAACGCTCAAGGTCGGCAGCCATGCCTTCCAAGTCCTGCACATCCCCGGCCACACGCCCGGCCACGTCGTTTTCTACTGCGCCGAAGCAGGGCTGCTCATCGCGGGCGACGTATTGTTTTACGAAACCATAGGCAGAACCGACTTCCCGCGCGGCAACCACGCCGACCTCATCCATAATATCCGCACCAAACTGTTCGTCCTGCCCGAAGATACCCGCGTCATCGCGGGACACGGCAGAATGACCGACATCGGGCATGAAAAACGGCACAATCCGTTTTTTTAAATCCTGAAAGCGAAAGGTCGTCTGAAACACGGATAAGCGTTTCAGACGACCTTTTTATAGAGAATGAGTAAAATGCAATGGAATACACTTTAAAGGAAATTCGTAATATGAAAACCGCGCATGAAACATTAGCTGAGTTCATTCAAAAAATGAAAGATTATGAATTGTATTGGGGAGGGCTTACTCAAAAAAGTTTGGATGAAGGTACTTTTTTTGAAATTGATGAAGATGAAAACAGCAAAAAAAGATCTGATGAAATCAAAAAAATACACCAACAATTTTTATCTAAAAAAGCTTTATCTTTAAGGCAAGCTAGACAAGAAGCCCCTGATTTTGGAATGCCACCAGAATATAACCAAACCATTACAGCCGAACGGAAAATCAGCGATAAAAAATATGAAATAGATGTGTTGAGTGATAGAGAGGGAAAGAAAACCTATACGCTGGTTTTGGAAGGTGGGGAATGGAAAATCGATCAAATGGGTTTTATGTATTACGATAAATGGAAGAAGTCCCGCCAATTGTTTTGAATAAGCGATAACTTGTCATCGGTTGGTTTAAGAATCAATACCTTGATAAAGTTGATTGAAGGGCTGGTTCCCGGAAAATTTGTTTTCTTAAAAAGGTCGTCTGAAAAGTTCAAAATCTTTTTCAGACGACCTTTGACGACTTTGACCGCGCTCAAACCTGCTGCGCTCCGCCCATGCTGCCTGATTTGAAATAATTTTTTTAAAAATAAAAGGATAGCCTTGTATAGTGGATTAACTTTAAACCAGTACGGCGTTGCCTCGCCTTGCCGTACTATCTGTACTGTCTGCGGCTTCGTCGCCTTGTCCTGATTTAAATTTAATCCACTATATTTTGCCCGAGGTCGTCTGAAAACCTGCGCTTTGCAAACCTGTGGTTTAGGATTAGTATAACTATACCAATTTATCCCAAATCCATTTCAAATCATTCACTTCGGAGAGATTCCATGAGCTACACGGCCCCTGTAAACGAATTACGTTTCGGCATCCGCGTGCACGGCAGGTTGGACGAAATCCTGCAACTGCCCCATGCGGAAGGTTTGGACGCGGAAACGGTGGATGCGGTGCTGGACGAAGCGGCGCGGTTTGCCTCGGAGCAATGGGCGGACACCAACCGCACCGGCGACCTCTACGGCGCGGGTTTTTCAGACGACCTGATTACCACCCATCCCGATTTGGCGCGTGCCTACCGCGATTTCTGCGAAGCGGGTTGGGCGGGTTTGCACGCGCCGGCAGAGTTTGGCGGACAGGGGCTGCCGGCGGTCGTGTCGGCGGCGTGTGAAGAGATGTGGTGCGCCGCCAACCTTGCCCTGTCGCTGATGCCGATGCTGACGCTGGGGGCGGTGGACGCGCTGTTCAAACACGGCAGCGAGGAGCAGAAACAGACCTACCTGCCGAAAATGTGCAGCGGCGAATGGGCGGGAACGATGAATTTGAGCGAACCGCAGGCGGGTTCGGATTTGAACCATATCGCCACCCGCGCCGTACCGAAAGAAAACGGTGCGTATGCCCTCAGCGGGCAGAAAATCTTCATCACTTGGGGCGATCAGGAAATGACGGAAAACATCGTCCATCTGGTGCTCGCACGCCTGCCCGATGCCGCGCCGGGCGTGCAGGGCGTGTCGATGTTTATCGTACCGAAATATTTGGTGAACGCCGACGGCAGCTTGGGCGGACGCAACGGCGTGCGCGCCATCGGCATCGAACACAAGCTCGGCATACACGCCAGCCCGACCTGTACGATGGAGTTCGACAATGCCGAAGGCTATCTGGTCGGCAGGGCGGGCAAGGGTTTGGCATATATGTTTACCATGATGAAAACCGCGCGGCTGAACGTCGGCATCGAAGGCCACGCCGTCGCCGAACGCGCCTACCAAAACGCGCTCGCCTATGCCAAAGAACGCGTGCAGGGACGCGACGAGGCGGACGGTTCAGACGACGTGGCGATTATCCGCCATCCCGACGTGCGCCGTATGTTGTTGATACAAAAGGCAACGCTCGCCGCCCAACGCGCCCTGTATCTGCGCGCCGCCGCTCTGACCGATTTTGCCGCCGCCTGCCCCGACAACGTATTGCGCAAAGAAGCGGAGCGCGAACTGGATTTCCTGATTCCCATCGTCAAAGCCTGGCCGACCGACAACGGCGTCGTCCTGACCAACCTCGCCGTCCAGATTTACGGCGGTGCGGGTTACGTCGAAGAAAGCGGCGTGGCGCAATACCTGCGCGACGTGCGGATTACGCCGATTTATGAAGGCACCAACGGCATACAGGCCGCCGATTTGGCAGGGCGCAAAACCACCGGCAAAAACGGCGCGCTGCCCTTGAAGCTGCTCGCCGAAGGCAAAGAGCTGGCGGACAAACTCGCGGCCGCCGAACCCGCCGCCGCGCAGCAACTGGCGCAAGCCATTGAAACGGCAGAACAAAGCATCGCCCGGATGGTTGGATACGCCGACCGTCCCACCCTTGCCGCCTCCGCGTCCAACGCCTACCTCCAACAAATGGGGCTGACGCTCGGCGCCATCGGACTCGCCCGCGCCTACCTTGCCGCCGAAGCCGCCCAAAAGGACGACGCCGACGGCTTCGGCAGCAGTTTCTACGCCGCGCAGCAACACAACGCCCGCGTCTATTGCGCCCACGTCCTGCCGCAGGTTTACGCCTGCGCCGCGCAGATTGAAAACGCGCAGGCATTGCTGGACGTACCGTTAGAACTTTATTGACGGATACGGGTTTGAAAAAGGTCGTCTGAAACCGGATTTTGGGTTTCAGACGACCTCTTTTGTCAGCGTTAGCGTGGATTGAAGCAGAACGCCTGAGTCGAATTGAGCCATCTGTCCGATCGGGCATTGGACGGAAATGGAAAGGAAACAGGCTTGCCGCCGCGTAAAAAGGTCGTCTGAAAACGTTTTAACGCCATTCGTTATAGTGGATTAAATTTAAATCAGGACAAGGCGACGAAGCCGCAGACAGTACAGATAGTACGGAACCGATTCATTTGGTGCTTCAGCACCTTAGAGAATCGTTCTCTTTGAGCTAAGGCGAGGCAACGCCGTACTGGTTTAAAGTTAATCCACTATAAAACGTTTTCAGACGACCTTTCATTCATTCCGCCAAACCGTTCAGCCTTTCGGATAAAACCGCACCACGTTTTCCCCCTCGGGCAGCGTCAGTTTCTTCACGGCATGACCGTACACGGTTTCGAGCGTGACGGTCAGACCGCCTTCGGTTTCAAAAATCTTATCCACAAACGCATCAGCCGCTTGGGCGTCGTCGTTGAATTTCAAGGCGTGCCACAAGCCCAAGGTTTCCATGTCCTGCCGGAACGTCGCCGCCTTGCGGTAGCTCAATTCGAGCTTGGCGGTGTCGGTCACGGGGTCGTAGAAACCGTTGTCGGCAAGCATGTCGCCGAGGTCGTGCATATCGATTAAGGTCGGCGTTTCACACGCTATCCCCGCGCTTTTCAGACGACCTGTCAGCTCGGTCAGGCTGTCGCGGCCAAAATGGGTGAAGAATAATAAACCGTCTGTTTTCAAAGCGTTTGCCCAATTTTTCAGGACGGGCAGGATTTCGTCCGCGCGGGGCAGGCTGAGGTTCGCCCACAACATATCGGCACAGGCTTCGGGCAGCGGGTCGGTCAGGGCTTGGCAGTGTTGCGGGACGGTTTTACCGGTGAGTTTTTGCCAAAAACCGCTTTTGCGCGCGGCTGCAGCGGTCTGGAGGAAGTCGGCGCGCGGGTCGTATTCTTCGAATACCGCATTCGGATAACGCGCGGCAAGCAGGCTGCGGCTGATGTCCGCGTCCGCACCGACCAGCAGGATGCGTTTGGGCGCGTTGCGGACGATTTGCAGCCGTTCGTCGGTGTCTTGGGCGAGATGGCGGTGGATTTGCCAGCGTTTGTCTTGGGGTTTCATGTTTCAGACGACCTTTTTCTTCTTTTTTGAAGGGGTGGTTTTTGTACCGTTGTTGATGTTTGTATAGGGATGGCGGTTCTATGTTCTTATGCCGCATTTCGAAAGCCACCCTAATCCTCGTATGTCGTCATTCCCGCGCAGGCGGGAATCCAGACCTCTAGTTTTCAGAAATATTCAAAGATTACCGTCATTTCAAACTTCTGGATTCCCGCCTGCGCGGGAATGACGAAAAGGGTTTTCTGCCATTTTAATCTATTAAAAATAGAAAAATTTCCTTAATCCTTAATTTCCAAATTCATATTTGTACAGAAATCAAAGTATGCCTTTTCAGACGACCTTTTCGACAAAATCGCGGTAGTGTTCGGCAAATTCGTCGGCGTGGCTTAAAAACGGGGCGTGTGCCGCTTTTTCCATCAATACCAATTCGCTGTCCGCCAGATGGCGGTTGAGGTATTCGCCCATGCGCGGCGGGGTGATGGCGTCTTTTTGTCCAAACACTAAAAGCGACGGGGCTTGGATGCTTGAAAGCAGGGGGCGGGCATCGGCTTGGTTGACGGCATCCAACGCGGCTTGCAGGGCGGGCGGTGCGCCGTGGCGGGAGAGGTCGGGCAGGATGTTGCCGATGATTTCGGCGGCGTTTGGTGTGTGCAGCAACTGTAATTGTAGAAACTGTTTGATATGTTTGGCATAATCCTGCCGGAACGCGCCGACCATCTTGCCCAAAGCGGGGTTGGACAGCCCTTCGGGGTAGTCCGCGTCGGCGGTCAGGCGGGCGAAACTTGCGGTCAGGCAGAGCGAACAGACTTTGTCGGGACGGCGTGCGGCGAGATGGAGCGCGACCAAGCCGCCGAGCGACCAGCCGAGGATGTGGGCGGGCGTGTCGATTTCTTCGGCGAAGGCTTCGGCAATTGCGGCGATGTTGAAGTTTTCGGCAAAGGGTGCGTCGCCGTGTCCGGGCAAATCGAGGGCGCGGATGTCCCAATCGGAGGGCAGGCGCGGGATGAGGTCGTCGAAGACGTGGCGGTTCGCTGCCCAGCCGTGTATCAGATAAACTTTTTTGGCGGAGTGCGGCATGGCTGTTTTCTCTATGGATGTGTTTTCTTGGTGGCGCAATGCGGGATGGTGGCACAAAAGCCGTTGCGTATTATGCCACGCCTTGGTTTCAGCGTGCGAAACCCGGCCGTATGGCGGTTTTTGCGGCGGCTGCGCGGCGGACTTGGAAGAGTTTTTTACGGACGCGGCAAACAGTTGCCCCTTGTGTTTCCGCACTATACAGGGCGGGGCGGTGTGCGGCGGCTGTCAGAAGAAGCCGCCGGCATTTGAGCGGATGTGGGCTTCGCTGTATTATGGGCCGCCCGTCAGCAGTATGATACGCGCGTTGAAGCATTTGGCAGACCTCGGCATGAGCCGTCCGCTGGCGGAACTGATGCGCCGCCATGCGCCCGACTGGCTGGAAACGGAGCATTTCGATTTTGTGCTGCCCGTGCCGTTGAGTAAAGAAAGGCGGCTGCACCGCGGCTTCAACCAAAGCGAGGAATTGGCGGATATTCTGTCCGAACATTACGGCTGGACGCTGCTGCCGCGGCAGACGGTTTTCAGACGACATCGCGAGCCGCAAAGTACGCTGAAAAGCGCAGACAGGGTTCGCAATATAAAAAATGCTTTTGAAATCAATGGTCATATCTCGAAAAACTGTAATATTTTGTTAATCGACGATGTGTTCACCACCGGCTCGACGCTGAACGAACTGGCGCGGACGCTGAAAAAATCAGGCGCAGGCAAGATTTTTTGCTGGAGTTTGGCGCGTCCGCTAATGAAAAAATAGCTAAAGTTTTTGACACCTGCGGAACATTTCGGCATTATGCCCCTCTATAAGTGATTGATTTATATGTTTACCATAGTTTTGTACCAACCCGAAATCCCGCCCAATACGGGCAATATCATCCGATTGTGCGCCAACACCGGAGCCGATTTGCATCTGGTCAAGCCGCTCGGTTTTCCGCTGGATTCGGCAAAAATGAAACGCGCAGGTTTGGATTATCACGAGTTTGCAAAACTGACGGTACACGAGAATTTCGAAGATTGTCTCAAAGCCCTGGAAGGCCGCCGCATTTTCGCGCTGACCACCAAAGGCAAAACCCGTCCTGACGAAGTTTCCTTTGTTGAGGGCGATGTCTTTTTGTTCGGCCCCGAGACACGCGGCCTGCCCGCCGAAATCCTCGACACCCTGCCCCAAGGGCAAAAGCTGCGCCTGCCCATGAAGCCCGGCAGCCGGAGCATGAATCTTTCCAACACCGTCGCCGTGATTCTGTTTGAAGCATGGCGGCAAAACGGTTACGCAGGCGGTGTATAACATCCGCTGGGGAGTCTCCCTGAGCCGTTTGACAAAAACCAAGACGATACTGTCCGACAACAGCTTGGTTTTTGTCAAACCGCCGATACGTCGTCTGAAACCGCCTGGGAGCCATCCCACTGCGTTATCAACTCAAGAACGGACTACGTTTTGACTTTATCTAAAACTACCCTTTTCTCCACCCTGACTGCCGTCGCAATCAGCATCCTTTCCATTCATTCCGCCTCAGCCGACTCCATCGTCCGTGCCGAGAAGCTGCATTCCTCCGCCAACCGCAGCTACAAAGTCGCCGGCAAACGCTACACGCCGATGACCAAAGTATCCTCCTTCGTCCAAACCGGCAACGCTTCATGGTACGGCAACCAGTTCCACGGCCGTAAAACCTCCAGCGGCGAGCGTTACAACATGAACGCCCTGACCGCCGCCCACAAAACCCTCCCCATTCCCAGCTACGCCCGTGTGACCAACACCAAAAACGGTAAAAGCGTCATCGTCCGCGTCAACGACCGTGGTCCTTTCCACGGCAACCGTGTGATCGATGTTTCCAAAGCCGCCGCCCAACAATTGGGTTTCATCAACCAAGGCACGGCACATGTCAAAGTCGAACAAATCGTACCAGGTCAAAGCACCCAAGTTTATGATGGCAAAGACATTTTCGTCGATTTGAAATCCTTCGGTACCGAACGCGAAGCGCAAGCCTATATGAACCAGGCGGCAAGAAACCTTTCCGCCGGCATGATGAACCCGAGAGTTTCCATGGAGAAACGTGACTACGAATACGTCGTCAAAATGGGTCCGTTCACCTCGCAAGAGCGTGCCGCCGAAGCCGAAGCCAAAGCACGCGGTCTGATTCAGGCAGCTTCGCTGTCCCTCTAAGCCGCATCCGTGTTTTCAGACGACCTGTTGCAAGACAGGTCGTTTTGTATTGAAGCTAGGTACAAAGCCGTCGTATCCTTGCATCCTTTTCCTTATATAGTGGATTAAAATAGTGGATTAAAATTGCAATGATACGGCGTTGCCAACGCCCTTATACTACCCGTACACAGCGGGCGTTGCCGCCTTGTCTCATTTTTATTTTAATCCACTATAATTCCCCGCTTCTCAACCAAAGGAATCCCCACCATGTCCCTCCCACCTTGCCCGCAATGCCAATCCGAATACACCTACGAAGACGGCAGCCAATACATCTGTCCCGAATGCGCGTTTGAATGGACGGAAAACGACGGCGAAGCCGCAGAAGAAACCATGAGCGTCAAAGATGCCAACGGCGCCGTGTTGCAAGACGGCGACACCGTCGTCCTGATTAAAGACCTCAAAGTCAAAGGCAGCTCCATGGTTATCAAGCAAGGAACCAAGGTAAAAGGCATACGCCTGCAAGAAGGCGACCACAATATCGGTTGCAAAATCGACGGCAGCGCGATGAATTTGAAATCAGAGTTTGTCAAAAAAGCATGATGTTGGTATAATAACCGTTGGTGGGTCGCTAGGCCGACCTGAAAACCGTTTGTAAAGCTACTTGTCTCCGTAAGGGTTGCTTTCAAACGGTTTTCGCCTTTTCGGCAGGAGGAAATAGGCGTTGCACCAATTGACGGCAGCGATATTTCGTCCGCCACATCAAACAAAGGTCGTCTGAAACCTGTTTTCGGTTTCAGACGACCTTTTTCATGGTTCGGCAAAATGGCTGTGTCGAATCAAAACGCATCCGCAGGCATTTTGCCGTATCGGGATTTTTCGTTATCGGACTGTTTGCCCGATTTGGCTTAGTCCAACAACGCGTCCACAAACGCGCGCGCGTCAAACGGGCGCAAATCGTCTATGCCTTCGCCCACGCCGATATAGCGGACGGGGACGGGGCGGTCGGAGGCAAGCGCGGCGAGGATGCCGCCTTTTGCCGTACCGTCGAGTTTGGTCACAATCAGTCCCGTCAGCCCCAGCGCATCGTCAAAGGCTTTGACTTGGTTGACGGCGTTTTGCCCGATATTGGCATCGAGGACGACGATGATTTCGTGCGGCGCATCGGGCATCGCTTTTTGCAGCACGCGCTTCACTTTTTTGATTTCTTCCATCAAATGAAGCTGCGTGGGCAGGCGGCCAGCGGTGTCGGCAAGCACGATGTCGATGCCGCGCGCTTTGGCGGCTTGAACGGCATCGAAGCAGACGGCGGCGGAATCACCCGTGGTTTGCGAGATGACGGTAACGTTGTTGCGTTCGCCCCATGCTTGAAGCTGCTCGCGAGCGGCGGCGCGGAAGGTGTCGCCTGCGGCAAGCAGCACGGATTTGCCCTGAGCTTGGAAATATTTGGCGAGTTTGCCGATGGAAGTGGTTTTACCCGCGCCGTTGATGCCCGCCAACATGATGACGAACGGCTCTTTCGTGTCGGGCAAGACCAGCGGTTTTTCCAACGGCTTAATCAAGTCGTACAAAGCTTCTTTCAATGCGCCGCGCAACTCGTTGCCGTCTTTCAGCCCCTTGAGGCTGACGCGGTTGCGCACGTCTTTCATCAGGTATTCCGTCGCTTCCATGCCCATGTCGCTGGTAATCAGCACGGTTTCCAGCTCTTCGTACAAGTCTTCGTCGATTTGCCCGCCGCCGAACACGCCCGCCAGCGATTTCGCCATTTTGTCGCGCGATTTGGTCAAACCCTGTTTCAAACGCGCCGCCCAGCCGAGTTTGGGTTCGGTTTCGGATGGTTCAGAGGTTTCAGACGACGTTGCGACGGCTGTATTTTCAAAGGCTGCTACGGAATGTTCTTCGGATGTTGCAGGCGTGGCTTCGGCTTGGATTTCTAAAGTTTCGACAGCTTCTGCGGTTTCAGACGACCCGTCGCTGACCGCTTCATGGACGTGTTCGACCGTTTCGGAAACATGTTCAACCACAGTCTCGCAGATTTCTTCGGCGTGCTCTTTGGTACTTTCTACCGCCGTTTCAACTGCCGCCGTCAGCTCTTCCGCTTTTTCGCCGACATTTTCCTGAACCGTTTCAAGCGTTTGCGAAACGGCAGCTTCAGCGTTCTCTACGGCTTCGGCGGCGGTTTCCTGAATACGGGTTTCTTCTTGAGCGGGCGTTTCCTGTTTTTTCTTGCGGCGGAAGAAGCTGAACATTGAATTTTCCTTTTAATTTTAGAAACTTGAAATAGGGCGTATTGTAGCGTATTTTGCGCGGCAAGGTCGTCTGAAAACGTGATAATCGAATAAGGTTTGCTGACGTGTTCCGCGGATGGAAGTACAATACCCGTCTTCTCGGTTTCCGCTATTCGGAGTGCCGCATCGTCCTCAAGTGGAATAAGGTCGTTTTACTCCGTATCGTTTTGATTTTTAAAAGGTAAGCCAAAATGAAAAGAATATTTTTTACCATCCTGTTTTTGTCTACGGCTGCCTATGCCAGCCATACCTATTCATCAGACAAGTTGACTTGCACATACCAAGATTTGACCGCCCCAAACAGCCAACCGAAAACAACGGCTTGCAGCAGCCTGGCTTGGGAAAGCGCACAAGTCTATGATGAAAAACGCGGCGGCTATATCGCGGGGAACGGGGAAGAGTACAAATTGAAAAATGGAAAAACGATTGTTTTTTCGTATGAAGCCTTTGTGAAAACGAAAGAATCCAACCCGACAGGCGGCAAATGGACTCATTCGACCAAACTGATGAATAACAAGACTTACACCACCTCCGAGCGTACCTTAAAAGGCAAAAGCTGGACCTGCTACCGCTCGGAAAAAGAAGAATTATGCGTAGATGCCCCAAGCCTTTACTCTATCTTATCGGCTGTTAATTAATTTCCTCTGCGTTTGGCTTTGCCTAATGTCTCGATATGAAAAAAGGTCGTCTGAAACCGGATTTCCAGTTTCAGACGACCTTTTGTTTACCGTTACGCCCTCCAGCATCTATATCCTTTGCCTCACGCTTTTGTTAACCTTTAAAGATTATAGTGGATTAACTTTAAACCAGCACGGCGTTGCCTCGCCTTGCCGTACTGTCTGCGGCTTCGTCGCCTTGTCCTGATTTAAAGTTAATCCACTATATATTCGGACGGAGGCTGACAGTTTGCCGATTCCGGATAAACCTGCCCAACCCATTGCCGTTTCCGTGCGGGCGGAAGGGATGGAAAGTCAAGCATCAAAACACTATCCCCATACGGTCTTTTTAAAAAAGGTCGTCTGAAAATACGGCATATATTTTCACCGAGCAACAACCTTATCGGGAAATGCGAACTTGCCGAACATCCCGTTTATGTATATGATAACGAACACCGTGCCGGTGTAGCTCAGTTGGTAGAGCAGCGCATTCGTAACGCGAAGGTCGGGGGTTCGATTCCCTTCTCCGGCACCAGATTGGATAAAGAAAGGTCGTCTGAAAACTTGGTTTTGGGTTTTCAGACGACCTTTTTTATTGCGGTGTTTGTTCAAGACTGAGGACTCGGAAGGTGTCTTTTAGAATATCAAGAACTCCATCCATTCCATATGGACAAATATTTTTGTTATCAAGAAAATCTTTATTTATACGCTCTTGCCATGATTCTCTATCATGAAGGGTACTAACGTCAAAATGTATATTTGCAGCAAGCCGTAGGTCGGATACTTGTATCCGACCTACGGCTGCTGCCCTGCATATTGCCGCGCCAGTCGGCCAGTTCGCCCTGTGCGGCGCGTTGCCACACGGCAAAAAAGCGTTGGCGGATGATGCCGTCGAACGCATCGGATCGGGCAAACCATTGCTGCGGCGCAGTTTCGCGAAACCAAAAATCCAATACGGCACGATAATCTGAAGACGGAGCGTTCATGATTACAAACCCTTCCGCATAATCCGCTGCCCCAGCCGTGCGGAGAGGCGGTTAATCCAATAGAGCCACTTCGTTTTGCCAATCATGCTTTCAAAGCGGTTGCGTTCAAAATCACGCCAAAATTCGTCTGCCAATTCGTCGGGCGAAATTTTCAGGTGCGCGTGCCCCTTGCCTTTGTACATGGGCGTGGCGACCATGGGCGGCAGGATTTCGAACACGCGGATACCGCTGTTTTCCAACTGCCAGCGCAACACTTGCGAAAAGCTGTGTAGCGCGGCTTTGGTGGCACAGTAAACGGCGCAGGTTTCCTTGGGCACCACCGCCAAGCCCGATGATACGTTGATAACGGCGGCCTGCGGCTTGCCCGCCAGCATGGGTAGGAAGGCGCGGGTGAGCTGCACGGGCGCGGTGAGATTGACGGCGATTTCCTGCGCGATTTCGTCGTCCGTCTGCTCGTCCAACCGTTTGGTGAACTGGATGCCGGCGTTGTTGATGAGGATACTGGTTTCGGGAAACTGCGCCGCCAGCCGTGCGCGGTCTTCGGCTTGGGAAACGTCGGCGACGGCATATCCGCAACGTGCGCCGTTATCGTGCAGGCTGCCTGAAAGCTGTTCTCCTGAAAGTTGTTCTACGGCTTGGCGTAGCGCGTCTTCGCGCCGTCCGACCAAAATCACGCGGTTGCCCGCTGCATGGAACTTTTTTGCCAGCGCAAAGCCGATGCCGGTGGCGCCGCCGGTGATGAGTACGGTGTGTTGTGTGGGGATCATGGGGTTTCCTTGTTTTGGGGGTGCAGGCTGCTTTTTTCAGGCTGCCTATTCTTTCAAAAAGCCGTATTCGTACACCAGTGGTTCGAGTTTGGCAGCGAGGGCGGCGTAGGTGGTTTCGAAGGGGGCGAAGCCGGTTTGCGGAGCGGCCTTTTTCAGGGCGTTGCGGATTTTATACCAGCCTGCACCGCTTTTGTCGAGCAGGTATTCGTCGCGGATTTTGCGTTCGATGTCGGCCCGGTAGAAGGCCTGCCACAGCAAGCCGTAGGTCGGATACTTGTATCCGACACAGCTGTCCAAGATGTCAGATTCAAGAATCCGACCTACGACGCTGCGCGGGAATGACGGCAGGGGGTGCGTTCTATTTTAATCTACATAAATATGTGTCGGTATTAAAAAAGGTCGTCTGAAACCTGATTTTCGGTTTCAGACGACCTTTTCTTATCTGCGTGCAAGCCTATTTCGCCCCTTTAAACCCGCGCTTCAAATGCACCATCAGCAACGCCACTGCTGCAGGGGTTACGCCGGAAATGCGGCTGGCTTGCCCGACGGTTTCGGGTTTGTGCTGGTTGAGCTTTTGCTGCACTTCGGCGGATAAACCTTTGACTTTGCTGTAATCGATGTCGTCGGGTAACTTTAGGGTTTCGATGTCGCGGCGGCTGTCGATTTCTTCGTTTTGGCGGTCGATATAGCCTTGGTATTTGACTTGGATTTCGACTTGTTCGATGACTTCGGCAGAGAGGTTTTCAGGCGACCTTGCGCCTTCGAGCGTCATCAGTGCGGCGTAGTCGAGGTTCGGGCGGCGCAGGAGGTCGTGCAGGTTGGCTTCGCGGCTGAGTTTTTGTCCGAACACGCGGATTTGTTCGTCTTCGGCGAGTTTTTGCGGCGTATACCACGTTGTTTTCAAACGTTGGATTTCGCGTTCGATGGCTTCGCGCTTTTCGTTGAACATGCGCCATTGTTCTTCACCCACCAAGCCGATTTTGTGGCCGTCTTCGGTCAGACGCATATCGGCATTGTCTTCGCGTAGTTGCAGGCGGTATTCGGCGCGGCTGGTGAACATGCGGTAGGGTTCGTTCACGCCTTTGGTGATGAGGTCGTCCACCAATACGCCGAGATAGGCTTGTTCGCGGCGCAGCAGGAGCGGGTCTTGTTCGCGGACGTATTGCACGGCGTTTGCGCCTGCGAGCAGGCCTTGCGCGGCAGCTTCTTCGTAACCGGTCGTACCGTTGATTTGTCCGGCGAAGAAGAGGCCTTGGATGGTTTTGGTTTCGAGGCTGGCTTTGAGGTTGCGCGGGTCGAAGTAGTCGTATTCGATGGCGTAGCCGGGGCGCAGGATATGGGCGTTTTCAAGGCCTTTCATACTGCGCACGAGCGCGATTTGGATGTCGAACGGCAGGCTGGTGGAGATGCCGTTGGGGTAGTATTCGTTGGTGGTCAGGCCTTCGGGTTCGAGGAAAATCTGATGGCTGTCTTTGTCGGCGAAGCGGTTGATTTTGTCTTCGATCGACGGGCAGTAGCGCGGGCCGACGCCTTCGATTTTGCCGGTGAACATGGGGCTGCGGTCGAAGCCTGAGCGGATAATGTCGTGTGTTTTCAAATTGGTATGCGTAATCCAGCAGGACACTTGGCGCGGGTGCATTTCGGCGTCGCCGCGCACGGACATTACCGGAACGGGCGTGTCGCCGGGCTGTTCGGTGAGCCGGGAGAAATCAATCGTGCGCCCGTCGATACGCGGCGGCGTGCCGGTTTTCAGACGACCTTGCGGCAGGTTCAATTCGCGCAAACGTCCGCCCAGCGATTTGGCGGCGGGGTCGCCGGCGCGGCCGCCTTCGTAGTTTTCCAAACCAATGTGGATTTTGCCGGACAAAAACGTGCCTGCGGTCAGCACGACGGCGCGGGCTTTGAATTCCACGCCCATCGCGGTCATGACGCCTGAAATACGGTCGCCGTCGAGGGTTACGTCGTCAACCGACTGCTGGAAGAGGTCGAGGTTTTCTTGGTTTTCCAGCATCTCGCGGATGGCGGCTTTGTACAGGATGCGGTCCGCCTGCGCGCGCGTGGCACGAACCGCTGCGCCTTTGCTGGCGTTCAGACGGCGGAACTGGATGCCGGATTTGTCGGTGGCCAACGCCATCGCGCCGCCGAGCGCGTCGAGTTCGCGCACAAGATGGCCTTTGCCGATGCCGCCGATGGACGGGTTGCACGACATTTGTCCGAGCGTTTCGATGTTGTGTGTGAGCAAAAGCGTCTGCGCGCCCATGCGTGCGGCGGCAAGCGCGGCTTCCGTGCCTGCGTGGCCGCCGCCGACGACGATGACGTCGTAGGTTTTGGGGTAAATCATGTGGGTCATGTGTTTCAACGGGCCTAATGGTTTCAGACGACCTCTTTTCTCTGACGGAGGTCGTCTGAAAATATAATGAATTCAAAAATAAACGTGGGATTGTACGCTTTTTCGGGGGGATTTGACAGGTGGAAAGGCGCTTGCGGGTACGGGATGGGGAAAGGGTCGTCTGAAAACGGGGATGAACGAGTTTCTCTACAAACCCGAATCTAAAGGTTTTCAGACGACCTCGTTTTAACCTGAAACCTACCCCCTCTCCCGTCCGGCGGGAGAGGGCTGGGGAGAGGGTGGCTCTTAGGGTTACACAAATCCGATTTTGCCTAAACCCCACAAAGCCACCCCCATCCTGGCCTTCCCCCGCCGGACGGGGGAAGGGACAAGTTGCTGTTGCAGCCACCCGTAGCGTGGGCTTTGCCCACGAGATAAATAACGTACACGGTTTCCCGATTCAGGTTATCAGACTGTGGATTTCGTGGGCAAAGCCCACGCTACCAGAGTTATTCCAATCCCGTGTTGATTGAATAAATAAGGTCGCCTGAAAACGGGTGTAGAACGAGTTTCTCTAAAACCCGAATCTCAAAATTTTCAGACGACCTTGTTTCAACCTGAAACCTACCCCCTCTCCCGTCCGGCGGGAGAGGGTTGGGGAGAGGGCGGCTCTTAGGGCTGCACGAATTTGCTTTTATTACCTAAACCTACAAAGCCACCCCCATCCTAACCTTCCCCCGCTGGACGGGGGAAGGGACAGGTTGCCGTTGCAGCCACCCGTAGCGTGGACTTTGCCCACGAGATGAAAGCAAATGAGATTATTGTCTGACATGGTTAGACAGCAGATTTCGCGGGCAAAGCCCACGCTACAAATTTGGTTTGACCCAACCTACTTGAATTAAACAAAAAGGTCGTCTGAAAACCTCAACATTCGGTTTTCAGACGACCTTTCGCTCAGTTCAACGTAGAAAATCGATCCCAACGCCGTCAGGCATTATTCATAAACTTTCAACAGCTCTACTTCAAACACCAATGTCGCGTTAGGCGGAATCACGCCGCCGGCGCCGCGTGCGCCGTAGCCCATTTCGGCGGGAATGGTCAGCTTGCGTTTGCCACCTTCCTTCATGCCGCCGAAACCTTCGTCCCAGCCTTGAATGACCTGACCCACGCCCAGCGTAATCGTCAGCGGCTGACGGCGGTCGAGGCTGGAGTCGAATTTGGTGCCGTCTTCCAGCCAACCGGTGTAATGTACGGTAATTTCCTTGCCTTTCACGGCCTCTTTGCCGTGACCTTCCTGCAAATCTTCAATAATCAAACCGCTCATGTTTTATCCTTTCATAGCGTTTTCAATCAGTTAACAATATCGACTCTTCGATATTCCGCGCTGAAGGGTATCATAGCTGCCGTTTCCGATAAAGCAAAAGGTCGTCTGAAAACGGATGGATACGTTTTCAGACGACCTTTCAATTTCAACCGATTAGCAATCAATTTGAGCCGTTTTGCAACGAACGGGCATAGGTGTCGTTGTAGCCGATGTCGGTGATTTCGCGCACGCCTGTGGCAGGTGCGGTGAATTTCACGCGGTCATCATCCTTACGCATATCGTGCGCGTCGTGATATTCGACTTGGGTTAAGCCCGGAATGGGGCCGGAGTCGTTGGCATGGTTCCATTCAGGAATGCGGCTGTCGGCGAAAGATGCGGCGGCGGCAACGGCGATGAGGGAGGCGAAGAGTGCTTTTTTCATGATACTTTCCTTATGATGTTGAATATAAAAGATGAACTGCATAGGCGTTCAAGCGATGGAAAGCATTTTATTAATTTCGTTTTGATTGATAAATATCTATTTTATTGAAAGAATATTTACTAATAAGAAACAATATGCCCTAACCCGTTTTCAGACGACCTCCGGTCAAAACTTATCCACAATGGTGCAGCGGCGTAGCCCATTCTTGTTTCACGGTTTTATAGTGGATTAAATTTAAATCAGGACAAGACGACGAAGCCGCAGACAGTACAGATAGTACGACAAGGCGAGGTAACGCCGTACTGGTTTAAAGTTAATCCACTATATTTTTTTCGTAACGTCGCCATGCCTGTTCGTGGAAATAGAAAACGACGGTGTTGGCAAGCGGTTCGACCAGCGCGACTGCGCTTGAGATGCCGATGCTGCCGGTCAAAATATAGGCAACGCCGAACGCGGTGGCGAAATGTAAAATGGCAAAAGTCATGGTTTTAATCATGATGGTTTCCTGATATGGTGATGTCTGTATGGTTCGGATAATAACTATTCTCAACTATGCCGTATATTTTGAATATTTTATTCAAAATTAGTTTATTTTAATCATTATTTTATTTTTGATAGGTAAAACATGAATCCACTGTGCATTGCCGTTCTCGACCGCGACACGCTTGCCGACCGTCCGTTTGACTTTGATTTTCCGCATACTTTAAGCAGCTATGGTTCAACTGAGGCGCATCAGACCGCCGAGCGCATACAGGGCGCGGACATCATCATTACCAACAAAGTCGTGATTTCCGCCGAACACATCGCCGCCAACCCGCAGCTCAAACTGATTGCGCTAGCCGCGACGGGCGTCAACAATGTTGACCTTGCTGCCGCCAAGCAAGCGGGCGTGAGCGTGTGCAACATCCGCGCTTACGGCAATGAATCCGTGGCGGAACACGCGTTTATGATGATGATTACCCTGATGCGCAACCTGCCTGCCTATCAGCGAGACGTTGCAGCAGGCTTGTGGGAAAACTCGCCGTTTTTCTGCCACCTCGGCGCACCGATGCGCGATTTAAACGGTAAAACACTGGCGATTTTCGGTCGCGGCAACATCGGACAGACGCTGGCAACTTATGCACAGGCGTTCAAAATGAAGGTCGTGTTTGTCGAACACAAACACGCCGAAACCGTCCGCGACGGCTACGTTTCCTTTGACGAAGCCGTCCGCACTGCCGACGCGCTGTCGCTGCATTGCCCGCTCACGCCGGAAACGGCAAACATGATAGGCGAAGCCGAGTTGCAACAGATGAAGCCCGGCGCCATCCTCATCAACTGCGGGCGCGGCGGCTTGGTTGATGAAGCCGCTTTGGTTGCGGCGTTGAAATACGGCCAAATCGGCGGGGCAGGTTTTGACGTGTTAACACAAGAGCCGCCGCGCGACGGCAACCCTCTGCTGAAAGCTCGACTGCCCAACCTTATTGTCACGCCACACATTGCATGGGCAAGCCAAGAGGCCGCCAACCGTCTGTTTGACATCCTTGTGGACAACATCAACCGCTTCGTCGCGGGCAATCCGCAGAATCTGGTTTGATGCCGATAGCCCTTAGCCCTGTTGATAATTTTGTGAACAATTTAAAAGGTCGTCTGAAAATTTTCAGACGACCTTTTTGTATGTTGATATTTTTCAATGAATTAAGTTTAATTTGATTGAATTGGGATGAGGTTCAAATTGTGGATAAGTTGTGAGCAATCCGTGGATTTCGTCAAAAACCAATGCTTTCAAACGGCAAAGGTCGTCTGAAACCTGAATCTTGGTTTTCAGACGACCTTTCGCGTATGGATAAGGTTTAATCTTATTTGCCGATACAGAAGCGCGAGAAAATCACGCCCAGCAAATCGTCGGCGGTAAATTCGCCGGTGATTTCGCTGCACGCGTTTTGGGCGAGGCGCAGGTGTTCGGCGAAAAGCTCGATTTGGTTGTTGTCGCAGAGGGCGGCATTTTCCAGCTCGGTTTCGGCTTCGTGCAAGGCGTTGAGGTGGCGGCTGCGGGCGAGGAACAGGCTTTCGCTTTCGCCCTGCCAGCCGACTTCCTGCAACAGCGCGTGTTTGAGCAAGTCGAGACCCGCGCCGGTTTTGGCGGACAGGCTGATGACGGAGTCCGCGCCGGTTTGCGCGAGGCCGTCTGAACGGACGGCGACGGGTTCGCCGGTCAGGTCGGCTTTGTTGTGGATTTCGATTTTTTTCAAACCTTCGGGCAGGCTGTTCAAAATGGCTTGGGTTTTGGCGTTCACGCCTTCGCGCGGGTCAATCAGAATCAGGGCGACATCGGCTTCGGAGACGGCTTTGCGGCTGCGCTCGATGCCGATTTGTTCGACCACGTCGTCGGTTTCGCGCAGGCCGGCGGTGTCGATGATGTGGACGGGCACGCCGTCGAGGGTGATTTGTTCGCGCACGGTGTCGCGGGTGGTGCCGGCGATGTCGGTTACGATGGCGATGTCGTCGCCCGCCAAGGCGTTGAGCAGGCTGGATTTGCCGACGTTGGGTGCGCCGACGAGGACGACGTTCATGCCTTCGCGCAAAATCGCGCCTTGTTCCGCGCTGGCGAGGACGGTTTTCAGACGACCTTGCAGGGCTTGGAGCTTGCCGCGCGCGTCGGCGGCTTCGAGAAAATCGATGTCTTCTTCGGGGAAGTCCAGCGTAGCTTCGACCAGCATCCGCAGGGTGATGAGGTCGTCCACCAGCTCGTGTATGTGTCGGGAAAACGCGCCCTTGAGCGAACGCAATGCCATGCGTGCGGCGGACTTGCTGGAGGCGTCGATGAGGTCAGCGACGCTTTCGGCTTGGGCAAGGTCGAGTTTGTTGTTGAGGAAGGCGCGTTTGGTAAATTCGCCCGGCTCCGCCATGCGCGCCCCCAGTTCGAGGCAGCGCGAGAGCAGCATGTCCATCACCACAGGGCCGCCGTGTCCCTGCAATTCAATCACGTCTTCGCCGGTAAAGCTGGCGGGGGCGGCGAAGTAGAGCAGGATGCCGTTGTCTAGCGGCTGCCCGTCGCCGCCGAGAAAGTCGGTGTAAAGCGCGGTGCGCGGTTTGGGCGTTTTGCCGCCGCTGAGGGTTTGCGCCAAAGGCAGCAGGTTTTTGCCGGAAAGACGGATAACGCCGACGCCGCCGCGTCCGGGGGCGGTGGCGATGGCGGCGATGGTGGGTTGGGATGCGGACATGGCTGGCTCGTATCGGGAACTGGGTGAGCGGTATTATAGCAAAGGGTTTCTAAAATCTTTGAACTTGCTATTGATATTAAGTGAGAATAGAAAGATAGACGGATAAGCAATTAGTAACACATATTAAATAAAACAATTTCATATGGTATTGCATATAAAAAGCTCATGAAGTAATATCTTCAATTATGAATACTAAGCCCCAAACCATTTTTTCGGACTTGATAGGTCAAATTAGGGACATGCGCAGAAAAACGTGCATTCGACCATTTGATTTGACTCGTGCAAAAAGAGATGCAGAGAAATTATTAAAAACACACGCTCCTCATCAAGGTTATTTATGTTTAGCGGAACTCGCAGTCTTTGAAGATGCACCTCTACAAACTCGTCTGAAAAGTGTGGAAGAATACTTGAATAAAGCTTCTCGTTTGCCACATGATACTCGTAATTATTATATAACTTATTGTAATTGTTTAGTTAGACTTGGTGAGCGTAAGTCTGCTTATTCAGTTCTTGATAAGTATGTTGATATTTTGGAGGATGACATTGAAGCTTTGAGAGGATGTTTTGAGTATACTAGGTTTACTGGTCAAATCTCTTTATCTGAAAAAGTTATAAATAAACTGAATAAACTAGGAAAAGATATGACTAAGGAAGCTGAGGAAATAAAAAGAATTAAAACAGTAATTAATGAATCATATCTAAAAGAACTATTAGTATATGCTGGGGAGGTTCTGCGTAGTTACAGCTTAATTAATGATGGCTTAAATTTGGATTGTAGCTATGCTGAGGATGAAATTTTCTACGAATTAACAGTGCTGGCTGACTCAGATGAAGACAAAGTTGCTTCTTGTGATATTGAGTTGAGTCGTTTGAAGATTAAATTTGCTCGCGAAAAAGGGATTAATCTTAGCCGTTTCGTGTTGGGTTGTGCTGTAAGGGATATAAATTAATGATTACTGCGATAGATTTCTTGCATTTTGCGGATAGTTTATGTCGTAATAGTGAAACAGATGATAGAGTATGTATCAGTAGAGCTTACTATGCAGCCATGCATCATGCTCTAGAAAAAGCAATAAATAAGGGTTATCAGCGAGATAAGTATGATGCTGGGGGAACACATAAGAATTTGATTTTCTATTATGAAAGACAGGCTGATGATGATAGTTCACTTATTGCGGATTTATTAAAAAAACTAAGAAAAGTTCGATCTCGAGCAGATTACGAGTTAGTTGAATCAATTTATTCAAGTCATGCAAAGACTGCAATTAAGCAGGCTAAAGAGATATTCTCCCTTATTTGATAAAAATCCAAATCATAAAAGGTCGTCTGAAAACCTGAAAGCGGTTTTCAGACGACCTTTCTATCTTTTCCTTCAATGAGCCGGAAGGAATCAACGTTTTTTCTTAGCGTTTTTCTTTTCGGCGGCGGCAAGGCGCATGGCGACGAATTCGACCATCAGTTCTTTTTTCGTCCAGAAGAAGTTTTTCATTTTTTCCAGAGAATAGATTTTGCGCACCATCATGGGCAGGCCGGCATGGATGATGGCGGCGACTTCGCCGTTGCGGGTTTCGTCCGCCATGGCGGTTTTGAGGTCGGTCTGGTTGGCGGCGAGGTAGTCGCCGAGTTGTTTTTGAACGCTGGTGCTGATTTCAAATTGCTTAATCATGTTTTCTTTCCGTTTTGTGTTTGTTCCGCGAGGTAGGGCGGCTATTGGTTTTAATTACATGTGCATTTTAACAAATTTTAATTTTATTGCATATCAACTGTGCGAAATTATGACGTGATTTACAATTTTTCGGGCGTAAAACAGACAGTCGTTGACATAAAGAAAACAGCCGCTGCGGTTTGGCGGGTAAAATACGCGTTTTCGAGCGTGAGGTCGTCTGAAAATGTATTTGTGGTTTAAGCTCTTGCATGTGTTTTTTGTGATTTCGTGGTTCGCCGGACTGTTTTATCTGCCGCGGATTTTTGTGAATCTAGCGCAGGTTGAGGCGGCGGAGCAGCCGGTGGAATATGAGCGGCTCTCGGCGATGGCGCGGCGGCTGTATAAGTTTATGTCGCCGTTGGGGTTCGGGACGCTGGTGTGCGGCATGGTGATTCCGTTTGTGACGGGCTGGTGGGGGCAGGGCTGGCTGCATGTGAAGCTGTTGATGGGCCTGCTGCTTTTGGCTTATCAATTTTATTGCGGCGCGCTGCTTCGGGGCTTTGAGGAAAAACGCAATAAGCATTCGCACAAGTGGTACAGGGTGTTTAACGAAGTGCCTGTGTTGATGATGGTCGTCGCTTTGTATATGGTGGTGTTCAAGCCGTTTTAAGGTGTGTGCGAAACCTGCAAAACCTGTTTTCAGACGACCTTCTTTTATATTGGAATCAAACAGATGACTATTGAAATCGAACGCCGCTTCCTGTTGAAAAACGATGACTGGAAGCGCGAAGCCTCCGCGCCGCAGGTGTTGCAGCAGGGCTATTTGAGCGTAGAAAAAGAGCGCACCATCCGCGTGCGCATTATTGACGACAAGGCTTGGCTGACTTTGAAAGGCTATATTTCGGATGTCAGCCGCAGCGAGTTTGAATACGAAATTCCTTTGGCGCACGCGCGGCAGATGATGGAGACGATGTGTCCGTTTAAGATGGAAAAACACCGTTATCGGGTGGAGTTTAAAGGTTTTGTGTTTGAAATCGACGAGTATTTCGGCGATAACGCGCCTTTGGTGGTGGCGGAGGTCGAGCTGCCTGCGGAAGATACACCGTTTGAAAAACCGGACTGGCTGGGCGCGGAGATTACGTCGGAAGGAAAATTTACCAATGCGTATTTGAGCAAACATCCTTATTCGACTTGGTAGGCTGGTTGGGGAATAACGGTATGCCGCTGATACTGGACGCGGATTGTAGCGTGGGCTTTGCCCGCGGAAAACGGCCTGGTTGATTGTCCGGTTCGGGATTTGATCGGCAGACTCGTGGGCAAAGCCCACGCTACGGCTGGCTTAATTTAATTCGCTATATCGGCTTGTTTGAGAAGCACAAAGGTCGTCTGAAAACCGGTTTTCAGACGACCTTTTTGATTTTAGATTGTAGCGTCTTTGCCCACGGAAAACGGCTTGGTTGATTGTCCGGTTCGGGATTTGATCGATAGATTCGTGGGCAAAGCCCACGCTACGGCTGGCTTGGTAGGTGGGTTGGGGAATAACGGTACGCCGCCGATACTAGACGCGGATTGTAGGATTGTAGGATTGTAGGATTGTAGGATTGTAGGATTGTAGGATTGTAGCGTGGGCTTTGCCCACGAAAAACGGCTTGGACGATTGTCTGGTTCGGGATTTGATCGGCAGATTCGCGGGCGAAGCCCACGCTACGGCCTGCTTAATTTAATCCACTATATCGGCTTGTTTGGGAATCACAAAGGTCGTCTGAAAACCGGTTTTCAGACGACCTTTGTGATTTTAGATTGTAGCGTGGGCTTTACCCACGAGGAAACAGCTTGGTTGATTGTCCGAATCAGGATTTGATCGGCAGATTCGCGGGCGAAGCCCACGCTACGGCTGGCTTAATTTAATTCGCTATATCGGCTGTTTGAGAATCACAAAGGTCGTCTGAAAACTGTTTTTCAGACGACCTTTGTGATTTTATTGATTCATCGCATCGCTGGCGGACGGTTTGACGGCAAACCGCCTGTTTTTTTATCGGATGCGGGTGTAATGGACGAACGCGTAGCCTGTGCCGTTGGCGGAGGTGTGGGTTTCGCGGGCGGCTTCGCGCCATTCTGACGGCGAAAATTCGGGAAAAAACGCATCGCCTTGGACGTCTAATGCCACTTCGGTAATCCGCAAATCGCTGGCGAGCGGCAGGGCTTGGGCATAGATTTGTGCGCCGCCCATGATGATGATTTCTTCCGCAGCGGCACATAATGCCAAAGCCTCTTCAAGGCTGCCGACGGTTTCCGCGCCTTCTGCCGGATAATCTGCCTGACGGCTGATGACGATATTGCGGCGGCCGGGCAGCGGCTTGCGGGGCAGGGATTCCCAAGTTTTTCGCCCCATCACGACGGGTTTGTCGAGGGTATAGGATTTGAAAAATGCGAAGTCCTCGGGCAAGTGCCAAGGCATGGTGTTGTTGATGCCTATGCAGCGGTCGGGCGCGCAGGCGGCAATCAGGGTGATTTTCGGCATGAGGTGGTCTTTTGATTGAGAAGTAGCTGTATTGTAAACGATATGTAAACGCAGGTGTTTAAAAGGAGGTATAAAAACCATATGGCAATGAATGATAACTATTATTTTAGAATATAGTGTTTAGTTTCAAAATAATGCTCAAAACTATTAATATGTAGACAAAAATTTACATACCGTTTATCATTAAAATAGACCGCTTAGATGGTCCTTTATTTATTTGAGATTTTGCATTGTTTGATGCACAAGGGAGCAGTTTATGGCAGGCTCTTATGCCTTATATCGTTGCGCGGTATTGTCCACGTCGAGTGGCTCTTTGTCGGGCATACTCGATCGGGACAGCCCGATTCAGATTCTGCATCTGAATGTATTTATGGAACAACAAGAGTTTGCTGACGGACTGGAAATCAGCAATGAAGAATATTGCAATTGGCGCCGCGAGCATTTGGACAGCGATGTTTCTACAACACCGCCGTCGTCTGAAGATTTATTGAGGACTTTTCAATATTTGGTCGGTCAGGGTTATCACGAAGCCATTGTGACGACGTTGAGCCACAAATTAAGTGATTCTGCCGATATGGTGCGTCAAGTTGCCGAGCAGGTTCCGCAATTGAAAGTCCATGTCGTCGATACAGGGACATGCTGCATGCCCGAAGGCTTTTTTGCTTTGGAAGCAGACCGCCTGTTGCGCGAAGGAAAAACGCCGACGGAAATCGTTGCTTACTTGGAAGGTTTAAAAGAACGTTGCAACATCATTTTCGGACTGTCCACAATCAAATCCCTTGTCGGCAGCGGCACGATGGCAAGATTGGGCGCTTCGTTGTGCGACTGGTTGGGGCTGCGCGCCGTATTGCGCTTTTCGCAAGATCAGTTGTGCCGGGTCGAATCCACTTCCGATGACGAAAAAATGTTTGATGCCATCATCGACCAAGTGTTGAAACTGATGCAAGGCAAAAACAGGGAACAATTTATCCTTGGCGGTCTTTATACGGGCGAACGCGACCGGTATCGGATATTTGCGGAACGCTTCTTCAAGCGGACCGGTATCTGCTTGGATGACGGCGTTCCCGTATCGCCGGTGGTGGCGGTGCACGTCGGCATCTGCGGCGTCGGCGTCGGCATGGTCGAAAAACTCGAAGCAGCGGCATAAGGAGCAACACCGATCTGCCTGCATTCCTGATGCTTATTAATCGGCAATTCAACATTGTGTAAATTAAAAAAGGTCGTCTGAAAACCCGATTCAGGTTTCAGACGACCTTTTTTTGTCTGAGCTAACGACTTATTGCTGCTTCGCCGCCCATTCCGCAGGCGTGGCGGCAACGGAAATCGACAGCGCGTGCAATTCGTTGCTGGCCAGTTGCGCCTTCAGACCGTCTTTGATTAGGCGGTGGCGGGCGAGGCGGGCTTTGCCTTCAAACTCGGAAGAGACGATGACGGCGAAGAAGTGATGTCCGTCACCTTCGACTTCGACGTGTTCGCAAGCGGCGACGCCTTCAATCAGCGATTTGACTTGTTCTGGGGTAAGCATTTGTATTCCTTGTTTCAAAAACACTGCGGCATTATACAGAATAATGCCGCTTAACATCGCCAACTTGCTGAAGATGGTATCCGAAACATAATTCATTAATATTGAATTAACATAAGGATTACAGAGGTCGTCTGAAACGTTTTCAGACGACCTCTTTTCTTATTTTTGGATTCCGGATACTTAAAAATATCATTTTTTTAGTACGAGTGAATTCAGGCAAAAGGGTTTTGGTATATAAATTGCTTTCAGATAAAAGATAAAGTTTCACTTTGATTGCAAAATAAAGTTAAGAAAATAGAAGTCATCAAAGATAAGCGGATAGATAAATAGCCAAAAGGTCGATAAATCAGTTTTGGGAGATTGTTATCTGAGGTATAGATAAATCCTGAAATTTGTTTGAAAGTGACAATATACGTCATATCCGTTGAATAAATTTTGCAATCGAAATATCGGCATCAAATACGATATTTTCATTTTTGGTTATTGGATTAGATGTTTGGAAAGCAGGTTATTACATAAATTCAATAATATATTAAATTTATTTGTTTAACATTTTAAATCAGAGAGTCAACATGAATAAAATCTATCGTGTCGTATGGAACGAAACCACACAGACGTGGAATGCGGTGGCGGAATTCGCCAAAGCGCATGGGAAAACGGCTTCATCAGGCATAGGCGGCATCGTTGCCTCCGTAGGCGTGCGCTTCGCGTTTACCGCCATCATGTCCGGCCTGCTGCTTGCCAGCGGTCAAGTCATGGCCGCAGCAAATAACGGTAAAACCCTTGCCAATGGCAAAGCCGTCACTGCGGCTGCCGAAGGTACCGACTACAACACCTGCTATTTCGATACCACCAGCTACAACGTGGTCTGCGGCGATGATACGACGACTGCGTTAGATTTCATTCCTCAAGACGGCGGACAACCTCCAAAACAAGGTAAATCTGTCTCCATCGGACAAGGAACCCAAACCAGCGGAGAAAGTAACGTTGCCATCGGTCCGAATTCAGCTACTGCCGAAACCGGCTCTATTGCCATCGGTTCTTCCGCCAATGCGGCCAAAAACCAGACTATTGCCATCGGTCAAGGTGCGGCAACGAAAGGTCAGGCTGACATTGCTATAGGTAAAGGTGCGGGTCCCGGCTCCAGTTCTGCAAACGGGCGAAACATCGCTATCGGTGAAAATGCGTTACAAAACAGCACGAACAGCGATAACGTGATCGCCATCGGTACCAACGCAGGCAGTGGCAGTGACAGTACCCAGTCCATTTACATCGGTAATGGCGCAAACGGTATGGAAACCAAAAACGTCGCTATCGGTAACTTGGCGAAAACCAAAAGCGGCAGTGTCGGCATCGGCGACTCTTCAAATGCGCAAGGCAGATCATCTGTTGCCATCGGTACCAGCGCCACTGTTACTGAAGCGGCAGGTAACGGTATTTCCATCGGTTTCAATTCCAATACTTCGGGTATGAGCGCCGTAGCCATCGGTGGTGCGAGTACCGTTGGCAAGGGTGCGAATGCATCAGGTGCAGCCAGCCTTGCGATTATGAGTACTGCCATTGCCACCGGACAACGGGCTATTGCCGTGGGTGAATCGGCTTTAGGTTCAGGCTCTTACGGCATTGCCATCGGTGGTAAAGCGAATGCGTTAGGTGCTTCCTCCATCGCGATTGGCGGCAGTCAGGCGGCGGATAAAGGACCGACTGCAACCGGCAATTTCTCAACTGCTATCGGTTATGGTGCAAAAGCAGGCAATTCGGATGCTGTCGCCATCGGTTCGACTGCCAATGCCGCCCTGAAAGATACCACTGCCGTCGGTAAAAACAGCACGGCAAACGGTCTGCGCGCCACAGCCTTCGGTGTAGACAGCAATGCAGGTGCTGAAAATGCCTTGGCTGCCGGTCCGCAAACCACCGCTTCTGCCAAAGGCGCGATTGCTGTCGGTTTTGCCACTCAGGCAACCGGTTTGAGCAGCATTGCAGTCGGTAAGGAAGCCATTGCCACTACAGAGACTTCTACTTCACTCGGTCAAAACAGCCAAGCCACTGCCAACAACGCTGTCGCCATCGGTAACAAAGCCGTAGCGGCAGGTACGGGCAATATCGTGGTAGGTACGAACGCAGGTGTGTACGACGCCGCCGTTTCCGCAGGGCGCACAGTCGGCGCGGACACCGTCTATATCGGCGCGGACAGCGGTCGCAATGCCTATACCAACGAACGCCAAATCTCCATCGGTAAAGGTACGGGCAACAACGCTACCGGCGTGGACAATATTGCCCTCGGCTTGCGTTCCGGCGCATTTGTGTCTGGTGCGAACAACGTCGCCATCGGTAGGGAAGCAGGCATGGGTACGGATGCCCAAAAACTGAGCGTCACTTCCACTGTCGCCATCGGTGAGGCTGCAAAAGGCAGCTTCAGCAACACCGTCGCCATTGGTAAAACGGCCTTGGCAGAAAAAGAATCCGCAGTTGCCGTCGGTATGGTTTCCAAAGCCAGCGGCGACAATTCCGTCGCCATCGGTAAGACTGCCAATGCCAGCGCACACGAAACCGTAGCCATCGGTCACGAGACTGTTGCCGGAGCCGTTTCTTCCGTCGCTGTCGGTCAGCGTGCCAACGCATCGGGCAGTGAGGCGGTCGCATTGGGTATCGATTCTAATGCCTCCGGTCGTTTTGCCGTGGCCATCGGTAACATGGCGAAGGTAACCAACAGCAAGCTCAACGGCATTGCCATCGGCAGCAATGCTGTCGCTTCAGAAGACTATGCAATGGCGATGGGTCTTGACACCCAAGCAACGGGCAACAGCTCGATTGCCTTTGGTAATACGACTAAAGCACTTGCTGCAGAAGCTATTGCTATCGGTCATTCCGCCAATGCAGCGGAAGGCAATACTGTCGCCTTGGGTGTATCTGCGACTTCGGCAAAAGCAGGGGCGGTTACTTTGGGTGCATACACCAAAGCTGATGCTGTCAAAGCACTTGCCTTGGGTTACGAATCCCATGCCGTCAATGAAAACGATGTTGCTTTGGGTGGCGGCAGTTTGACTGAAGCGCATCACAGTGGCGATTACACACTGAACGGTAACTACACAGCCGCCGGTACATGGTCTTACGGTACGGTTTCCGTCGGTAAAGTCGATGCAACCACCCCTGCCAACAACTTTACCCGTCAAATTCAAAACGTTTCCGCAGGTGTCATCAGTGCAACCAGCACCGACGCCATCAACGGCAGCCAGCTTTACGCGACCAATTCTTACCTGCTTAACTTGGGTAACAACGTCAAAAACGCCTTGGGCGGCGAAACTGCAATCGACAATGCAGGCAATCTGACCCTGAACAATTTAGGCGGTACAGGCAAAGCCAATGTTCACGACGCTTTGGAAGCGATGAACAACAAAATCGACCAATTAGGCGGCGGCAGCTCCAGCCATTTTTACAGCGTTCAGACGACCTCCAATGCCCGAGGCAATTACAACAATGACGGTGCAACCGGATTGGATGCTCTGGCAGCAGGTGCGGACGCGCAGGCAGCGGGCGATTTTGCCGTAGCCGTCGGTACAGGTGCGCAGGCGGTAATTTCCAACTCTATCGCCATCGGTAAAAACGCCTCCGTCAACGAAGATACCGCCTCCGTTGCCGCCGTCAACGGCGCGACCAAAGGTGAAGGCTCCGTCGCCATCGGTGCGAACACCAAAGCCAGCGGCACCAACGCTACCGCCGTCGGTCAAGCGTCCAACGCCTACGGTCAAAACTCCTTCGCAGGCGGTCAGTCTTCCAAAGCATTGGGCAAATCCAGCGTAGCGGTCGGTGACGGCGCAATCGCCAACCAAGATTCCGCCACCGCAATCGGCGCATACAGCCAGTCCACGGCGGCAGGTGCGACCGCGTTGGGCTTCAATACCCGCGCAACCGCTTCCGGTACTGTCGCGGCAGGTCGCAACAGCAAAGCCACTTCCAACAATGCTTTGGCATTGGGTAACGAAGCAGACGCGCAAAAAGACGACACCATCGCCATCGGCTACAACGCCCAAGCCACGCAAAACCGTGCCGTAGCCTTCGGTAAAAATGCCAAAGCCACCGCAGGCGACACCTTTGCTTTCGGTGATGCGGCAAAAGCCTCTGTCGGCAATGCCATCGCTTTCGGTAAAAACGCCAATGCCGCTCATGCAGGTTCTATCGCATTGGGTGCCAATTCCGCGACTGAAGCAGCCGTTCAGACGACCTCTGCCACCGTTGGCGGTCTGACCTTCGGCAACTTCGCAGGCAACGCCCCTGAGTCCACACTCAGCATCGGCACGGCAGGCAAAGAGCGTACGATTACCAACGTCGCCGCAGGCCGCATCAGCGACAGCAGCACCGACGCAGTAAACGGCAGCCAGCTTTATGCGACTCAAAACGTCATGAACAACATCGGTACGACCGCAGTCGGCGTATTGGGTGGAAACGCAGCCATTGCGAATAACGGCACCATCACGATGTCCAACATCGGCGGTACGGGTGCGTCCACCATCGACGGCGCGATTTCCGCCATCAACAACGCCTCTTACAAGTCGTTCAAGTTGAATACGGCTAAAACCAACGGCACCAACGGCGAAGCCTACAACCACTCGTTGAAAGAAATTACCAATGGTTCGACCATCACGTTGGAAGCGGGTAAAAACATTGTGCTGAACCAAAACGAGTCCACCGTCAGCATCAATACTGCCGATGCGCCTGAGTTTGCCGGCAAAATTACCGCTAAAGACGGGCTGGATATGTCCAACACCAAGATTACCAATCTGGGCAAGGGCGACCAACCGACCGATGCGGTTAACCTGAGCCAGTTGACCGATGCCATCAATAACGTTCACGTTACTACCCTGACGGCGGTTACCAACGAAGCGCCGTTTGCTTACGTTTCCGCAGATGGCAGAATCCTGAAGCGCAACGTAACGGTTGACGGTTCAGGCGCAAAACAGGTTTCCTTTGTTTACGCTGACGATACAAGTACGCCATATAACGGCGCAGTAACCATTGCCGCGCTGAACCCGACCGATCCGCAAACCACCGTTCCAACCTCAATCGGCAACGTCGCCGCAGGTAAGGGACAAAATGATGCGGTAAACGTATCCCAACTGGACAAAGTTGCCCAAGCTCTGGGTACTTCCGTCAACAACGCGACAGGCGAAATCGCCGCGCCGAAATACTCTGTAATTTCCGGCAGCCCGGCAACTTCAGGCGTAGCTGATTACAACAATGTCGGCGATGCATTGACTGCCTTGAGCAATGCCGTTCGTGCGCCTTTAACTTTTGCAGGTGACAGCGGTACGCCTTCAACCCGCCAATTGGGCAGCACTGTCACCGTTAAAGGCGGTGAGGCAGATGCAACCAAACTGTCCGCTAACAACATCGGCGTGGTTTCAGACGACGCCAATGGCACGCTCAACGTCAAACTGGCGAAAGAGCTGAAAGGTCTGACCTCGTCTGAATTCATCGACGCAGCAGGCGGCAAAACCACCGTTTCTGCAGACGGCGTGACCGTCGGTACAGCGGCAAACCCTGTCAAACTGACGACCGAAGGTCTGTCTAACGGCGGTAAGAAGGCAACCGAAATCGCTGCCGGTGTGAGCAATACCGACGCCGTCAACGTCAGCCAGCTCACTCCGTTGGCAACCGCATTGGGCGCAACCGTCAATCCGACTACCGGCGCGGTTGAAGTACCGAATCTGGTGGTAACCAAAACCGACGGCACGCAGGCCGCACCTGTCAACACCGTACAAGGCGCGTTGGACAACATCGGTACCGAGCTGCAAAAAGGCCTGACTTTCGGCGGCGACAACGCAGACAAGAATTTCGAGCGCAAACTCGGCAACCAAGTCTTGGTTAAAGGCGGTGCAGATGCGGCGAAACTGTCCGACAACAACATCGGCGTGGTTTCAGACGACCTTAACGGTACGCTCAACGTCAAACTTGCCAAAGATTTGCAAGGTTTGAACAGCGCACAATTTGAAACCGACGGCAACGTGACCACCATCAACGGCGGCAATGTTTCCTTGGCTGACAAAGACGGCAATATTGCCGAAACCACAGCAAACGGCATCACCCTGACCCCGGTGCCAAGCAGCGGCAAAGAAGCCGTCAGCCTGACCAAAGACGGTCTGAACAACGGCGGCAACAAGATTACTAAGGTTGCCGAAGGTACGCTTGCGGCTGACAGTACCGATGCTGTTAACGGAGCGCAACTGTACAAAGTTGATCAGAAAGCCGACACCAATGCCGAAAATATCGCCAAAGGCATCAATATCGGTGGTACGAGCGGCAGCAACAAATACGCATTGGGCGACACTGTCAACATCAAAGGCGACAGTAACATTACCAGCGAAACCGTTGAAGGCGGCGTACAACTGAAACTTGCCGATACCGTCAAAATCGGACAAGACAGTGGCAAACCTGTCAGCATCGACGGCGTAAACGGTACTGTCAGCGGTCTGAGCAACAAAGCCTTGGGCGGTGCGGACTTCGCTACCAAAGGTCAAGCAGCGACTGAAGAGCAGTTGAACGCTACCCAAGCCAACCTGGCGAAAATCCTCGGCGGTAACGCAGCCAACAACAACGGCAACGTCAACTTCACCGACATTGGCGGTACAGGCAAAGACAACGTCCACGACGCCATTGCCGCAGTGAAAGAAACTGCCGAAAAAGGCTGGAACCTGAACGCCAACGACGAAACCTCGTCTGAAAAAATCGGCGCAGGCGACACCGTAACCTTCAAAGAAGGTAAAAACGTCAAAGTCAGCCGCAACGGTAAGAACATCACCGTAGCGACTTCAGACGACGTATCCTTCAACAAAGTAACTGTCGGCGACAGCGTTCTGACCGACAACGGGTTGACTGTGGGCAACGGCAAAGCAGGTAATCCTGTCAGCCTGACCAAAGACGGTTTGGACAACGGCGGCAATAAAATCGCCAACGTCGCCGCAGGCGAGGCAGATACCGACGCCGTCAACGTTGCTCAGTTGAAAGCCAATTCAGGTCGTGTGGAAAGCGGCGACGACAACATCGTCGTCGAAACCGACAAAACAGGCGGTTCTAACGTTTACAAAGTTTCTACCGCTAAAGACCTGAAGGCTGACAGCCTGACCGCAGGCGAGACCGTTGTGAACAACAGCGGCGTAACCGTCGGCGACAAAGTGGCGCTGGGCAAAGACGGTCTGAAAGCAGGCGATGTGAACATCACTGCCGACGGCATCGACGCCGGCAACAAAGCCATCAGCAACGTAGCCAAAGGCGTAAAAGACACCGACGCCGTCAACGTCGCCCAGTTGAACGAACAACTCGCCGCCACTGAAAAAACCACCACCGTCGTTGCCGGCAAGAACGTTACCGTCAGCGAAAAAGTGGACGGCAACAACACCGAGTACACCGTTAACGCCGACAAGACCACTCTCAGCCAAGCGGCGGGCGGTGCGGTTAAAGTCAACGAAGGTGCGAAAGACGCCGACGGTGTTACCGATTACGCCCTCGACCTGACCGACGAAGCCAAAGCCGACATCGCCAAAGGCGTCGCGGCGAAAGACGCGGTGGACAACAAAGGCCTGACCTTTGCCGCCGACAACGGCACGACCGGTGCGAAGAAACTGGGTGACAGCCTGAGCGTCAAAGGCGACGGCAACATCCTGACCCGCGCCGACGAAAACGGCATCGGCTTCTCGCTGGCCGACAAGATTACCGTCGGCAAAGCAGGCAACGGCAACAAACCGCTCGTAATCGACGGTACCGCCGGTCTGATTTCCGGTCTGAGCAACACCACTCTGGGCGGTGCGGACTTTGCCACTAAAGGCCAAGCCGCAAGCGAAGAGCAGCTGAACGCAGCCCAAGCCAACCTGGCGAACCTGCTCGGCGGTAACGCGGCCAACGACAAAGGCAACGTGACCACCACCGACATCGGCGGTACCGGCAAAGACAACGTTCACGACGCCATTGCCGCAGTGAAAGAAACTGCCGACAAAGGCTGGAACCTGAACGCCAACGACGAAACCTCGTCTGAAAAAATTGCCGCAGGCGACACCGTAACCTTCAAAGAAGGCAAAAACGTCAAAGTCAGCCGCGACGGTAAGAACATCACCGTAGCGACTTCAGACGACGTCTCCTTCGACAAAGTGACCGTAGGCGGCAGCGTACTGACCGACAACGGACTGACTGTGGGCAACGGCAAAGCAGGCAAGCCCGTCAGCCTGACCAAAGACGGTCTGAACAACGGCGGCAACAAAGTCACCGACATCGCCGCAGGCGAAGCCGACACCGACGCAGTGAACGTTGCACAGCTTAAAGCAGCCGCAGCGAAAGCCACGTCCAAAGTGGACAGCGGCAACGACAACATCGTCGTCACACCAGAGCAAAATGCCGACGGCAGCACCACTTACAAAGTGGCGACCGCACCTAACCTCAAAGCCGACAGCTTCAGCGCAGGCGATACCGTTGTGAACAACGACGGCGTCAAAGTCGGCGACAAAGTGGCACTGGGCAAAGACGGTCTGAAAGCAGGCGATGTCAACATCACTGCCGACGGTATCAATGCAGGCAACAAAGCCATCAGTAACGTTGCTGAAGGCAAGAAAGATACTGATGCAGTAAATGTTGGACAGTTGAACCGTCTGACCGCTGCTGCTAAGACAGAAGTCGAAGCCGGTACCAACATCGCCAGCGTGAGCAGCAAACAAGGTGCGAACGGTCAAACCGTTTACACCGTGAACGCAGACGGCGCGAGCGTCTCCGCAGGTTCCGACAATATCGTCGTGACTAAAGGCAACAAAGACGCCAACAACGTAACCGACTACGCGGTTGACCTGTCTAAAGCCGTCAAAGCCGACATCGCCAAAGGCGTAGCGGCGAAAGACGCAGTAGACAACAAAGGCATCAGCTTCGCAGGCGACAGCGGTACGACCGTTGCCAACAAACTGGGCGATACCGTTGCGGTTAAAGGCGATGCCAACATCACCACCACCGCAGGCGCGAACGGCATTCAGGTCGGTCTCAACAAAGACCTGAAAGTAGACAGCGTCAAAGCAGGAGATACGGTTGTGAACAACAACGGCGTCAACGTCGGCGACAAAGTGGCGCTGGGTAAAGACGGTCTGAAAGCAGGCGATGTCAACATCACTGCCGACGGTATCAACGCAGGCGGTAAGAAAGTGACCGGCGTCGCCGCAGGCACCGTCGCCGCAGGCAGCACCGATGCCGTCAACGGCGGACAACTGCACCAGGTTTACGAACTGATCGGCAGCAACGGCGGCAACGTCAACACCGCACCGCCGTCAGTCGAAGCAGACGGCAAAGCAGGCTTGGGTAATATCAAAAACATTACCCTGGTGGACAACAGCAACAATCCGAACGTGACCAACGTTACGAACGAGACCAAGATCGCCCAGTCCAACGGTTACAGCCTCGTGACCTACAACGTCGAAGACCAAGGCATGTACGTGACCAACAACGTCATCGAAGCCGTAGGCCGTATGAACGAACAAGGTATCAAGTTCTTCCATACCAACGACGGCGAAGTGAACCCCGACGTACAGGCCTATAACAGCGAAGACTCCAGCGCGAGCGGCGCATACGCCACGGCAGTCGGCTACCAAGCCGCTTCCAAAGGCACCAACGCCATCGCTATTGGTAAAGGCGCCCAAGCCAACGCCGAGAACACCATCGCCATCGGTACCGGCAACATCGTCAGCGGCAAAAACTCCGGCGCCATCGGTGACCCGACCGTAGTAAGCGGCAACAGCGCTTACTCCATCGGTAACAACAACAACGTATCCGCCGACAACGCCTACGCACTGGGCAGCGACATCAAAGCCACGGTTAAAGACTCCGTCTACCTCGGCGACCGCGCCCAAACCCAAGGCATCCATACGGCTGATGCGGCCAAAGGCGAAGCCTACACCTACGGCGGCCTGAACGACAAAGCCGTGGCAGGCAAAGCAGGTTCGGCTGCCGCCGCGAACAAAGTCGCCGGTGTCGTCACCGTCGGCAACGGTACGGACGAGACCCGTCAGGTACAAGGTGTGGCGGCAGGTGTGGTATCTGCGGATTCGACCGATGCGATCAACGGCAGCCAGTTGTATTACACCAATCAGGCGATTAACCAAAACGTGACCAACATCGGCAATTACGTGGTGAACATGGGCAACCAAATCAACCAACGTATCGACAATGTGGAAAGCGACTCCAAAGCCGGTACCGCAGCAGCCATGGCGGTGGCAGGCCTGCCGCAGGCCTACCTGCCGGGTAAGAGCATGATGGCGGTTGCAGGCGGCGTTTACCGCGGTGAAAGCGGCTACGCAGTCGGCTTCTCCAGCATCTCCGACGGCGGCAACTGGATCATCAAAGGTACCGCTACCGGCAACTCGCGCGGCCACTACGGCGCGACTGCAGGTGTCGGTTACCAATGGTAATCCTGATCTAAAGCCTGTTTGAAGGCAAAGCAAAGGTCGTCTGAAAACCCGAAACAGGGTTTTCAGACGACCTTTTTCTATATCGGATTGAATGGGAGGAGGAAGGGTTCCAATATGCTCGGTTTCTCAAACACTCGCTTGACACAAAACGCTAAGATTTGTTTTCAGACGACCTTGCAGTCATGTCCGACTATTTTTTGTGGCAAAATTCAGCCATGTTCCACATGGTCAGTCCGCGTATTTAAACTGAAGAAATTTCAAGCCAGCTGACCAAACAGATTACAAGGAGAAACAGATATGAGCCGCATTTTATCCTCACTGCGTTATCCGCTGATTCAAGCACCGATGGCGTTTGCACATGACACAGAGCTGACTTTGGCTGTCGGCAAAACCGGCGCTTTGGGTTCGTTGGCAGGGGCGATGTATGACGCCGCGGGTTTGGAAAAAGCGTTGGCACGGATGAAGCAGGAAGGCGGCGACCGTCCGTACAACCTCAACTTTTTCGCCCACCGCACGCCGTCTGCCGATCGCACGCAATACGATGCCTGGTTTGCCGTGTTGCGTCCGTATTTCAAGGCTTACGGGCTGACAGAAAACGACATTCCCAGCGGCGGCGGACGGCAGCCGTTTGATGCCGATGCGTTGGCATGTGTGGAACGTTACCGCCCGCCTGTGGTCAGCTTCCACTTCGGCTTGCCCGCGCCCGAATACTTGCAGCGCGTCAAAGCGACGGGTGCGGAAGTGTGGAGCAGCGCGACGACGGTCGAAGAAGCCGTTTGGCTGGAACAAAACGGCGCGGATGTCGTGATAGCCCAAGCGTGGGAGGCGGGCGGTCATCGGGGATGGTTTTTAAACCGCAATCCCGACAGCCAAAGCGGCTTGTTCGCCCTGTTGCCCGCCGTCCGCAAGGCCGTGCGCCTGCCCGTCATAGCCGCAGGCGGCGTTTCCGATGCCGCCGCCGTCCGCGCCGCGTTGGGATTGGGCGCGTCTGCAGTGCAGGTCGGAACCGCCTTCCTGCTCGCAGACGAAGCCCTGACCAAACCCGCCCACCGCGCCGCCATCCAAACTGCCCGTCCCGAAGATACCGTGGTGACCAACTTGTTCAGCGGCGGCGCGGCACGCGGGCTTTACAACCGCTTCATACGCGAAGCCGGTCCGATGAATGGCGCAGCGCTCCCGTTCCCCTTGGCAGGCGCAGCCGTCGGCGCATTGAAAGCCGCCGCCGAAAAACAAGGCTGCTACGACTTTTCTCCATTTTGGGCAGGGCAAAACGCAGGACTGTGCCACCCCGGCAGCGCGGCGGAAATCGTCGAACGGTTGTGCGGCGGCATCGAGCGTTAGGACGGTTTGAGCACAGGCAAGGTGGACGTTGCAAGAAGGTCGTCTGAAAATTGAAAACAGGTTTTCAGACGACCCGTAGCGTGGGCTTTGCCACGAAATGAAGATAAAGACAACCGCCCGATTCGGATTGTCGGACAGCAGGTTCGCGGACAAAGCCCACGCTACGGACTGGGTCTCTTCCGAGCTTGTCGATTAGTGGTTCCTGAGGTTTCCGTTTGCCGTTAATCAGGGGTTTGCGGGTAATGCGCAGCCTGCCGTCGGACAGATATCGCTTTTCCTGAACATAAACCGATTGCAGCCCTTTACCGGAGATGTCGCGGAAGCGTCCACCCATATGGAACGCTGCGCCCGATTTGGTGAATGTTTTGATTTATGCTTTATACTTATAGAAAACAAGAGGAAGTGATATATGTCTTTCTTTAAAAATAAATTAGGTATCTGGCTGGCATTAATCTATCTAATCGCATCAATGGTTATTTTGGGTGATAGTACAGAGGGGAGCTGGGGAGGTTTTCTTCTCTTCGTCTTAGCCTTTCCCTTTTCCATTTTGTCTTTATTCGTTTCCAATTATGTAAATGGCCCGTTAGCCAATTGGGTATTTATCTTTCTGAATGCAATTTGGTGGTTTTTACTGGGATGGTTAATCACTAAGATTTTTAGAAAAAAGATTCAGACAGAATAAATCCGGATTGTCGATGACAGGAAGGGCTTTTTTGCAAAGCCCACGCTACTTGAGTCCCAAGCCTGTATTGATTGAATAAACGAGGTCGTCTGAAAACGGGAGTGAACGAGTTTCTCCAAAACTCAACTCTCAGAGTTTTCAGACGACCTTATTTTTACCTGTAACCTGCCCCCTCTCCCGTCCGGCGGGAGAGGGCTGGGGAGAGGGTGGCTCTACGGGTTGTACAAATTTGATTTGACCTAAAGTTGCAAAGCCACCCCCATCCTAACCTTCCCCCGCCGGACGGGGGAAGGGACAAGTTGTCGTTGCTGCAATGAGTAGTAATCCGTAGCGTGGGCTTTGCCCACGAGATAAATGCCGAAATGGATACCCATTCGGTTGTTGTCTGATTTGGATTTTTAGATAGCAGATTTCGTGGGCAAAGCCCACGCTACGGGTTGGATTTCCAATTTAATTGAATAAAACCCGCGTTGATTGCATAAAAAATTGAATCCAAGGTCGTCTGAAAATCCCCAACCGCCATCACTCAAGCCGTATTCCTCTTTGTTTGGAATACGGCTTGTCGTTTCTGCCGGTTTATTTCTTCTGCCACGCTTGGCGGAGGTATTCGATGTGGTCGGGGAGGGCGTAGAAGGGGGTGTTGCCGTGGTTGGCGTTGGGGTAGAGGGTAAATTGTGCGTCTGCGCCGAGGTGTTGGAGGGTGCCGGCAAGCAGTTTGGCTTGGGCGACCATTTCCCTGCCGATTTGTTCGGGGCGGTTGCTGCGGCCTTCGTGTTCGCCGACGCTGATGCGGACGGCGGTGTCGGCGGGAAGGGCGGACGGTAGGAAGTCGAGGACGCGGCGGTTGTGCCACCAGACGGAGGGGGAGGCGAGCAGGTTGTGTTTGAAGCGGTCGGGGGCGGTGAAGAGGGAATAGAGTCCGAACAATGCGCCGAAGGAGTGTCCGAACAGGGCTTGTTCTTTGGGGTTGATGGGGTATTTGGCGGCAAGGGCCGGGGCGAGTTCGTGGTCGAGGAAGGCGGCGAAGCGGTCGGCTTGTCCGTATTGGCGGCGTTCTGCTTCGGTGGCGGTTTCGGGCAGGGGCGGGGTGTAGTCAAGGGCGCGTTGGGTCAGGTCGCGGACTTCGCCGTTGGGGTAGCCGATGCTGACGATGAGGCAGGCGGCGCGGCTTCGGGTCATGGGGTTGATGAGCAGGGATTGCGCCATGCTGAGGGCGGCGGGAAAGAAGGCGTCGCCGTCGAGGATATGGAGGACGGGATAGCCTTGCGGGGGCGGGTCGCCGACGGCGGCGGTTTGGATGCGGTAGCTGCGGCCGGTTTGATCGGAACGGATGTGGGTTTCTTCGGCTTGCAGCAGGCGGGCGGCTTGCCAGTGTGCGGTGCGTGAGGTCATGGCGGGGTTGTCGGTTGTGTTGGTGGGGTGTGTTGTGTGTGTTATCGGGTTGGCGGATGTTTCAGACGACCTTTGGGCTATATCTGCTGTTTTTTCTATAGTGGATTAACTTTAAACCGGTACGGCGTTGCCTCGCCTTAGCTCAAAGAGAACGATTCTCTAAGGTGCTGAAGCACCAAGTGAATCGGTTCCGTACTATCTGTACTGTCTGCGGCTTCGTCGCCTTGTCCTGATTTAAAGTTAATCCACTATATTTGAATACATGGACATAAATGATAAAACCGGACAGGTGGTGTGCCCTGCCTGTCCGGTCTGTTTCCGTAATGTGTTGGTCTTCTGGTTTTTGGCGGTGATTTGTTTTCCTTTTGCTTTTCCCGTTTTTAGAAGTCGTAGCGGAGGTTTGCCATCAGGCTGCGCTCCGAGCCGGGAATGTTGAAGGTGTTTGCGCTGCCGACGCGGGCGTAGTAGTGGCGGTTGAAGATGTTGTCGGCGTTGATTTGCAGCTTCAGCTTAGGCGTGAAGCGGTATGCCGCCATGGCGTCGAATGTGGCGTAGCCGCCCGCGCGCAGCCCTGCCGCAGAGGAGATGCTGCTCATCGCGTTCACGCCGCCGCCGAGGGTCAGCTTGGGCGTAACTTCATAAGTCGTCCACAGGTTTGCGCTGTGTTTGGGCATCAGCAGGAAGATGCCGTCGTCGCGGGGGTTGGCGGCGGTTTTGATTTGGCTGTGCAGATAGCTGTAACCTGCGTGGATTTGCCATTTCGGTGTAATCGCGCCGCTGATTTCGGTCTCAACGCCTTCCATCACGCGTTTGCCCAAGGCGGCGTAACGGGTATTGCGATTGTTCGGGTTTAGTGGTGCGGCGGCGTTTTTGTCTTTCAGGCGGTAGAGGGAGACGCGGGTGTTGAGGCGGTCGTCCATGTAGCTGCCTTTGTAGCCGACTTCAAACTGGTTGCCTTCGCGTGGTTTGAGCAGGTTGCCGTCGGTGCCGAGGCTGGTTTGCGGCGTGTAGAGTTGGGAGAAGCTGGCGTAGAGGCTGTTGTTGTCGTTCAAGTCGTAAACTGCGCCTGCGTAGCCGGTGAACTTGGTTTTGCTGGCTTTGTGCAACTCGTCGCCTTCGCCCGCTTCAATTTTGTAGTGTCCCAAACGCCAGCCGCCGATGAGCGACAGCCTGTCGACCGGATGGAAGACGGATTTGCCGTAAACGCCGAATTCGTCAAGGTTTTCAGTAGCGACGGTATGGCTGTAACCGCGCGCGCCGGCACGGGCGTTCTGCATCAGGTTGACATAGGGAACGGAGTGGAAATCGCCCAAGGCAACATTACGCGCAACGGCTGCACGGCCTTGCTCGTTGGTGCTGCGCAAGCGGTTGTAGTCCGCGCCGACGACGAGTTCGTTTGCGGTGTTGCCCAAGGCAAACGGACGGCTGTAGCTTGCGTCAACCGCGAAGGCTTTTTGTTTGATTTCCGTGCCTAAGCCGGCGACGTTTGCCTTATTGTCGGCAGAAAGTTTGTTGGCGGCGAAGGTGTAGTTGGAGTCGGCATCGCGGTCGGAATAGCGCATACCGATTTTGCCGTAGCCGCCGTCGTCAAAATAGTGTTTCAAATCGGCGAACACGTCATGGCTGTTCATTTTGAATTTGTTCCAATCCGCGCCGACAAAGGTGTGGTTGGGCAGGGACAGCAAATTGCCGCTGCTGCCGACGGGCAGGCCGTTGTACGGCGCGAGGTGGCGTTGCTGGTAGAGATAGCCTACGCCCAAAGTTGTGTCGGGGTTGATGTCCCAATCCGCCGCCGCATAGAAGGTTTCGTGATGGTTGTTTTTCTCGGCAGGACGGGGAGATGCACCTGAAGTCTGCGCCATCACACGGGCGCGTACGCTGCCGTCGGCGTTCAGAGGACCTGAAACATCGGCTTCGGCTTTATATTGTTTGTGCGTACCGAACCCTGCCGCCGCATGGCCTTGGAACTCTTTGGTCGGGCGTTTGCGCACCAAATTCACAATACCGCCCATCTCGCCGCTGCTGTCGAACAAGCCGCTCGGGCCGCGCATCACTTCGACGCGGTCGAAGGCGAACAGGTTGGGCAGCGTGCCGTTGATACTCTGCATTTGCGCGGGCAGGCCGTCGATGTTGTATTCGCTGTATTCGTAACCGCGCGCATAAACCGATGAGCGTCCGTCGTCATTGCTCAACACGCGCAGCCCCGGCGTTTTGCGCGCCAGTTGGTCAAAGGTATCGACGTTGCGGTCTTTTACCTGCTGATTGGTGATGATGCTGACGGATTGCGGAATCTCGCGCAAAGAAGCGGGGATTTTTGTGCCGACGGTGGCGGCAAACGAGCTGTAATCGCCGTTTTTCTCGGTGGCAATCGCGTTATACGAACGCTGTCCTTTCACATGGACAGTATCCAGCTCGACCGTTTCGGCGGCAAATACAGTGGAAGATAAAGCGGCCACAACGGCGGCAGCAGTCAGATTGGGTCGGAACATCAATTTCTCCGTTCATTGTACAAATGAGAATGGTTGTATTTTATAAGTTTAATATCTGAAATTGTAGAAAAAAACTATCGTTTTCCCGACAATCTCTTGTGAATATGCGACAAGGTCGTCTGAAAACTTTAATTTGGTTTTCAGACGACCTTGTCCGTTTTGCCTGCAAATTTTGTTTGAAAGGTTGTTTTGTAATTTCGATACAAAATTCAAAAAATTTCATTTTCATATGAATTGCAGCGGGTAAAACAATAGCGATATGGCAAAGGGGGAAACTCGGCGGCCTCTTTTATCAAACTCGTTAAAATGATTTTATTTCAATGTATTAAAAACAGAAAAATCCTGAAAGAGGTCGTCTGAAAACAGCATGCATGGTTTGTGATGTAAGTCAAAGAGAAATGTAACAAAATTACTTATAGTAATCGTAGTGAAAATTTATCGTCTTTATTGCCACCTTATATCAAGGAGATACACCATGAACGCATCAGCCGACAATGTCGTCAGCCCCGCCGTAGCCGAGGTCAACAGTTTGGTTGAAAAGGGTTTGCGCTCGTTGGACGAGTTTCGCAAGCTGAATCAGGAGCAGATTGATTATATCGTTGCCAAAGCCTCCATTGCCGCGCTGGACAAACATGGTGTACTCGCCATGCACGCGGTCGAAGAAACGGGACGAGGTGTATTTGAAGATAAGGCGACCAAAAACCTGTTTGCCTGCGAAAACGTCGTGCGCCGCCTGCGCGATTTGAAAACCGTGGGCGTCATCAGCGAAGACGATGTAACCGGCATTACCGAAATCGCCGATCCGGTCGGGGTCGTCTGCGGTATCGTGCCGACCACCAATCCGACTTCCACCACCATTTTCAAATCCCTGATTGCGCTGAAAACCCGCAATCCGATTATTTTCTCGTTCCACCCTTCCGCCCAGCAGTGTTCCGCCCACGCCGCCCAAATCGTACGCGATGCCGCGATTGCCGCCGGCGCGCCGGAAAACTGTATCCAGTGGATTGAAAAACCGTCTATGGAAGGCACTTCCGCGCTGATGAAGCATCCGGGTGTAGCGACGATTTTGGCGACCGGCGGCAATGCGATGGTGGAAGCCGCTTATTCCTGCGGCAAACCCGCGCTCGGCGTCGGGGCGGGCAACGTGCCTGCCTATGTTGAAAAAACGGCAAACATCCAGCAGGCGGCACACGACATCGTGATGTCCAAAGCGTTCGACAACGGCATGATTTGCGCCAGCGAACAAGCCGTCATCGCCGACAAAGAGATTTATAAAGAGCTAGTTGAAGAGTTCAAATCCTATGGTGTGTACTTCGCCAACAAAAAAGAAAAAGCCATGCTCGAAGACTTCATCTTCGGCGTTACGGCAAACTGCGCCAACTGCGGCGGCGCGAAGCTCAATTCCGCTGTTGTGGGCAAACCGGCGGCATGGATTGCCGAGCAGGCAGGGTTTAAAGTCCCCGAAAAAACCAACATCATCATCGCCGAATGCCGCGAAGTCGGCCCCAACGAGCCGCTGACCCGCGAAAAACTCTCGCCCGTACTGGCGATGCTCAAAGCGGATTCCACCGAACAAGGTTTGCAGTTTGCCGAACAAATGGTCGCTTTCGACGGCTTGGGACACTCCGCCGCCATCCATACCGCTGATCAAGAATTGGCAAAAACCTTCGGCACCCGCGTCAAAGCCCTGCGCGTGATTTGGAACTCGCCTTCCACCTTCGGCGGCATCGGCGACGTTTATAACGCCTTCCTGCCGTCCCTGACCTTGGGCTGCGGCTCTTACGGCAAAAACTCCGTCGGCGGCAACGTCAGCGCAGTCAACCTGTTAAACATCAAAAAAGTAGGCCGTCGGAGAAACAACATGCAATGGTTCAAAGTACCCGCAAAAATCTATTTCGAGCGCGATTCCATCCAATACCTGCAAGACATGAAAGACTGCGAAAAAGTCATGATTGTGACCGACCGTTCGATGGTCGATTTGGGCTTCGTCGATAAAGTGACCCACCAGCTCCACCAACGCAAGAACAAAGTAACCATCCAGCTTTTCACCGATGTCGAGGCCGATCCGAGCGTCCAAACCGTCTATAAAGGCACCGATTTGATGCGCAGCTTCCAGCCCGACACCATCATCGCACTGGGCGGCGGCTCGCCGATGGACGCGGCAAAAGCCATGTGGCTCTTCTACGAACAGCCCCAAGTCGACTTTGAAGACCTCGTCCAAAAATTCATGGACATCCGCAAACGTGCCTTCCGCTTCCCCGAGTTGGGCCGCAAAGCCAAATTCATCGGCATCCCAACCACATCGGGCACCGGCTCCGAAGTTACGCCGTTTACCGTCATCAGCGACGGCGACAAAAAATACCCCATCGCCGACTACTCGCTGACCCCGACCATCGCCATCGTCGATCCCGCGTTTACCATGACCGTCCCCGCCGGCGTAACCGCCGACACCGGTCTGGACGTACTGACCCACGCCGTAGAAGCATACGTTTCCGTACTCGCCAACGACTTTACCGACGGCCTCGCCCTGCAAGCCATCAAACTCGTGTTCCAATACCTCGAACGCTCCTACAAACACGGCGCGTCCGACCCCGAAGCACGCGAACACATGCACAACGCCTCCACCATCGCAGGCATGGCGTTCTCCAACGCATTCCTCGGCATCAACCACTCGATGGCGCACAAAATCGGCGGCAAATACCACGTTCCGCACGGCCGCGCCAACGCCATCCTGCTGCCACACGTCATCCGCTACAACGGCACGCGCCCGCAGAAAACCGCCACTTGGCCGAAGTACAACTACTACAAAGCCGACCTGAAATATCAGGAAATCGCCCGTACCTTAGGCCTGCCGTGCGCCACCCCCGCCGAAGGCGTAGAATCCTTCGCCCGCGCCTGTCATGAACTGGCGGTCAACGTCGGCATCAAAATGTCGTTCAAAGAGCAGGGCATCGACGAAAAAACCTTCATCGACGGCCGCAAAGAACTGGCACTGCTGTCCTTTGAAGACCAATGCACCCCCGCCAACCCGCGTCTGGCATTGGTCGCCGACATGGAAGAAATCCTGACCAAAGCCTATTACGGCGAATAAGGTTCGCGAATTACAATAAGGAGTAAGAAAAAGGTCGTCTGAAAACCGCATTTCGGGTTTGAACTGCACCCCAAAAGTTGGACACATCCCCTCCAACTCACAAGGTGCAGTTTTTTTATGAGCAAATATACATTACACTTCAAATACCAAGCCGTACTCCACTACCTGCATATACGCAGCCAACAACGTACCGCAGACCACTACGGCATTTCCCGAACCCACCTGAGACGATGGATACGCGCCTATCAAGAAGGCGGTATCGGCGCACTCGAACATCCCCAATCCAAAACCATGCCCCAACACCGCAAAAACCCCTTCATCGCAGATAAACCCGACCAAGAAAAAACACAGGCAGAGCTTATTGAAGAACTGTGCTATATGCGCGCAGAGGTCGCCTACCTAAAGGAGTTAAAAGCCCTCAGCCAAAAGCAGACCGCAAAGGACAAAGCCAAACCGTCCAAACACTGAGGGCGCAACACCCGCTCAAATACCTGCTGCACATCGCAAACCTGCCCAAAAGCAGCTTTTACTACCATCACCAAGACCGACCCGATCCCGAAGCAGCCGACAAAGCCCTCCTTGTCGAAACCTACCGGCGGCATAAAGGACGCTACGGACAAAGGCGCATTGCCGCAGCATTGGGTTGGAACCGCAAAAAAGTGGCGCGGTTGATGAAGCAGATGGAACTGAAAGCCCTCATACGGGCGAAAAAAGCCTACCGCCATCCCGCCATGGGCGAAATATCGGAACACCTCCTCAAACGCCGGTTCAAAGCCCGAAAGCCCAACGAAAAATGGCTGACCGACGTTACCGAACTCAAAGGGAAGGACGGCAAACTGTACCTCTCGCCAATCTTGGACTTGTTCAACCGCGAGATCGTCGCCTACGCCATGAGCCGCAGAGCCGACAGCGAAATGGTGAAGGAAATGCTCGAAAAAGCCGCCCCCCGTCTGACTGCTAAAGGAACGATGCTGCATTCGGACCAAGGCGTGCTGTACCGTACGTCGGGATATAGGGAATTGCTTGCGGAGTATTCCATGGTTCAAAGCATGTCGCGAAAGGCGAACTGTTGGGACAATGCGCCGATGGAAAGCTTCTTTGCGGTGTTAAAGACGGAGTGTTTCTATAACGCAGGTGAATTGACGGTAGATGAATTGATGAAGCAGATAGATGACTATATGGATTACTACAACCGGGAGCGTTGCAGTTTGAAATTGAAAAAGCTGAGTCCTGTCGCATACAGAACCCAGCTTGCACAGAGCGCCTGAATAGGCTTTTATGAGTGTCCAAGATTTGGGGGCCAGTTCAGTTTTCAGACGACCTCTGTTTTTTATATTGTGCCCCACTTATTTTTAGCAGCCGTAGCGTGGGCTTTGCCCAACGAATGAACATAAATAATTTGATTCGGATGTTCGGGCGGAAGCTCGCGGGCGAAGCCCACGCTACGATTTGCTGCGTTCCTTCCCCCGTCCGACGGGGGAAGGTTAGGATGGGGGTGGCTTTATGGTTCTAGGTAAAATCAAATTCGTGCAAACCGTAGAGCTGCTCTCTCCCGCCAGACGGGAGAGCCAGCCGCCCGTAGCGTGGGTTCTACCCACGAATAAACAGAGATGATTGGATTCGGATGTTTGGACGGAAGATCGCGGGCGAAGCCCACGCTACGGGTTACTGCAACGGCAACTTGTTCCTTCCCCCGTCCGGCGGGGGAAGGTTAGGATGGGGGTGGCTTTATGGTTTTAGGTAAAATCAAATTCGTGCAAACTGTAGAGCCCCTTCCCGCCAGACGGGAGAGCCAGCCGCCCGTAGCGTGGGTTCTACCCACGAATGAACAGAGATGATTAGATTCGGATGTTCGGGCGGAAGGTCGTGGGCGAAGCCTACGCTACGGATTGGTTTATCTCTTAAATCTGTATCCACTTGACGAAGGGTCGTCTGAAAACAGAAATCCTCAATTTTTCAGACGACCTCAATAACAGACTTTCAATTCAATCTACGCTTGCTGGATAGCACCAATAAGAAGGTAATTTTTACAATTGAAATTTACGGCAACTATTTACATTATCTACGCCATAATAATTTTCCGCATCCAATTTATTATTTCTATAAAATATAGGTATTCCTCTAAAATATTTATTTAAATCAATATCTCTATCTCCATCCCCATCACTTAAGGTATGTTTTCCTTTCCAATTAACGTAGTATTTAGAAGGCGCCATAACCAAGCACCCGCTTTTATGATTTAAAATCAAAATATTATTAGTTTCATGGTAATGCGAAGAATTTTCTTCCAAATCCTCTACCATGCCTCCTTCTATATGCATAAATATCGAATACTTGCCATCAGGCGAAGATTCCAGATAAACCATTTCAGATACACAATTATCTACTTTATCTTTTTGATAACAGCCATCTTGTAAGGAATATGTTTTTATTCCTTTATTTTTCATTGTATAGCGCATAAAAATATTTTTTTTATTTGGCTTTAAAAACTCTAACTGCCCATAACCCAACAAATGTTGCACTTCATGAACAGGAAAAATATTTTGTTCTGCCATAGCGAAACTACTATAAATAAAGAATAATAAAACGATTTTCTTCATATCAATCCACCCTTGCCGTATTACTCCTACTCGTGCTTAAGCTTCTGCTCCCGCGCCCAGTCCACCATATCTTTAGGATAGTACAGATACTGCCGCAGGGAGGTGTCGTCTAAGTCTTTCAAATAGGCGACGGCAGCGGATTCAAAGCTCCAGTAGCCGATATAGCCCCCATATTCGGGATCTTGGTTCAAATGTGTATCAATCAGGAGATTACCGATTTTTCGGTTGCCTTCGTACCAGCCGGAGAGGTAAGCGTTGAGATATTTCAGGGATTCTTCCTTGCTTTCCGCCATGATTGCTTGCAGTAGGGGTTTGCGGAAGTTGTGTCCGCCTTTGGCAAATTTGGCGCTGGGATCAAATTTCGTGGGTAGTGCCATATTTATCAAAGCCCTGAATGATGGATCGTAATACATTTCGTCATCGTTATAGGGATTGAGGCTGTCTTTAATGGTTTCCAGCCAATCCATCCGTTCGAACAATAGGCAAAGTCCGATAATGTTGGGTTGCTCTTCTCCCGCCCACTCCTCCGGTCCCCAAATAAACATGATGTCTTCCTTTTGCCCGTATTGCCTGTGTATATCCAGGCATTGCTTACAGTAATAAACTATCTGCTCCATACGCTTCTTGATGTCTTCTATCGGAAATCCTGCGGTGTATTCGGTAAGTAATAAAGGATATAACTGGTCAACCACATTTGTAGGCGGTTCGGTAGGATAGTTTTTTTCACACTGAAACGTGACATTAAGCAACATAAGGTTATTTTTATAAGATTGCTCAAGAAAATCCCTATCAAACAATCCTTGACGGTCTTTATTATGGTCGTATTTGATTTGATTGGTCATTTGGAGTCCTTTAAATAAACAAGTTATTTAATATCGTCTGCATCTGTTTTCTGCATTTTTCCGACGTTTTTTTGGCATTTTCATAGTTTCTTTGTGCTTTTAGCCTTTTCTCCGTTATCGAACAATCAATTCTTTACCTAGAGAATGTGGTCGGCAGGTTTGTGATGGCGGTGTATCAAAACCATATGAACAATTGAACAGGACGACTGCTATTGGCAAAGAGGTCGTCTGAAAATTTCAGACGACCTTGATAGATGTTGGATTTCCGCCCCAATCTACGCTTGCTACACTCCTACGGATGTTTTGAAAAAAGCGTTTTCCAGAATAGGCGTCTGCGCTTTTATAGTGGATTAAATTTAAATCAGGACAAGGCGACGAAGCCGCAGACAGTACAGATAGTACGGCAAGGCGAGGCAACGCCGTACTGGTTTAAATTTAATCCACTATAATGTTTACATCGACGGTATCGGTACGTTTTTCGGAACAAAACAGCATTATGATAGGAATAGCCCGATTACTCAAAATAGTTATCATAAATCTTCCTTCAAGCTTTTATCGCTGCGCATAATATCCCATATCATTTTTTGACGCTGTTTTCTTTGTTTCCCTCTAATGAGGAAACCAAAAATTTCGTTATAAAATGAAAACTTTGTTCAAATATTTGCTGATGATTGAAATTTTATCTTTTAGGACGGTAGAATGCGGGGTTATTGGATAGGAGACATCCTCTAAAATGTTGGAGCTACCTGAATTGTGGTTCCGAGTGTCAAAATTTGAACAATGAAAGTACCGATCATGCAGGAACCTTATTCTCGCGAGGGGAATAATCCCTCATCTCATTCCGGCTCGTTTTGGGAGCGCGAAGTATTGCGCGAAGTATTGCTGGCTTCTTATAAAGAGCAGCGTAGCGCACGTATTTGGCGCAATATTTGGCGTGTTATCGGTGTGATTTTATTTCTCATGTTTATTGCGTCACTGTTTGGAGACGATACCGATGCAGTGCAAAGCAGTGGGGAACATACAGCAGTGATCGATTTGAAAGGCGAAATCGGCAATGAACTTGATGATCAGGTTGAGATGCTGCGCACCGGTATGGAGGCGGTTTACAATAATCCCAATGCTAAAGCGATTATCATCCGCGCCAATAGTCCGGGCGGATCGCCTGTGGTTTCCAATATTGCGTTTAACGAAATCCGCCGCATGAAGTCGGAGCATAAAGACATTCCTGTGTATGTGGTGGCGGAGGATATGTGTGCATCGGGCTGTTATTACATTGCGGCGGCGGCTGACAAGATTTATGCGGACCCGTCCAGCGTGGTCGGCAGTATCGGTGTGATTGGCGGGGGGTTTGATGCGACGGGGCTGATGGATAAAATCGGTATCAAACGTCGTCTGAAAATCGCGGGCAGCAATAAAGGTATGGGCGATCCGTTTTCTCCTGAAACGCCCGCACAAACTCAGATTTGGGAAAAAATGCTGACCGATATCCATAAGGAATTTATTAAATCGGTTAAACTCGGACGCGGAAAGCGTTTGAAAGATCAGCAGTATTCTGATGTTTTCAGCGGCCGTATCTATACCGGTTCGGAGGCTAAAGAAGTAGGATTGATTGATGATTTCGGCAGCGTATATAGTGTCGCTAGAGATGTCGTCAAAGCCCCTGAGCTGGTGAACTATACGCCTGAAGAAGATTTCGGCAAAATATTGGGTCGCCATTTGAGTGCTGAAATGGAGACTAAAGTTAAAGAAAAACTGTCGAAAATATGGTAACAGGATTTGTCCATTATTCGTTTGTTGCCGCCCTAAGTCATTGTGGGGTCGTCTGAAAACGTATCTCTTGAGGTGTTTGATGATGTTCCATATGCCATTTATAGGTTGGAAGGTAACAAACCAATGATAAAAAAGCGGCTTGGAAGGTGTCCTTGCCGCTTTTTTAAGTTCGCTGATATAGGGTAAAGTTATCCGTCTTTCTATTAAAGCGACCGCAGAAGCAGTTTTTTGTATGTCAAACAGTTTTTTGTTGATAATACGAAGGCTCAAGATCGGAACGGCTGAGGCTGAATGTTTATCATGAAATGCCAAGAAATGTTTGAGGTCGTCTGAAAAGCCATTTTGTCATTTCATCCGTGTGATAAAAGTTTGTCAGTCGGCGTTAGCGCCCCCGATTTTTGCATCCAACCCCTTCATATCTTATAAATATTATGATTAATGTCCAACATCTAGATTTTTACTACGGCAATACGCAGGCATTGTACGATGTCTCGGTTGAACTTCCGCAGGGCAGTATTACCGGATTAATCGGACCTAATGGTGCCGGCAAATCCACTTTGATGCGTTGTATGGCAGGATTGGAAATCCCGACATCCGGCGATGTCTTGCTTGACGGTCTGCCTATTCTTGATAATCCGCGCAACAGCTTTTCCAAACTCGGCTACCTGCCTGATTTTTTTGGTTTGCCGGATGGTTTGAGCGTGATCCAGTGCTTAACGTATGCCGCCAAATCCCGCGGTATTCCTGATGCGCGACTTCCCGATTTGCTGCTGGAAACCGTTCGCCTGCTTAATTTGGAACATAAACTGTATGCCAAAGTCAGCGACCTTTCCCGCGGTCAGAAACAGCGTGTCGGTATCGGGCAAGTCATCATCCATCGTCCTAAGTTTCTGCTTTTGGATGAACCTGCCAGCGGTCTTGACCCTGAGGCACGACATGAATTGTCTTTGTTGCTGCTGAAGCTCAAAGATGAAGGCATGAGCATTTTGGTGTCGAGCCATATTCTTTCCGAGCTGGACGAATATTGTTCGCATATGCTGGTTATCAAAGGCGGACGTGTTCAGGCATTTCAATCTGTTAATGATGATGTTAACGAAGATCAGACTGTTTCGCTGCAATTTGTCGGTTTGGATGAATCCATATTCGAGCGGGTCCGCAATACGGAAGGCGTGAAGCAGGCAGAATGGAACAATCATGCCGTTACCGTCATATTGGATGCGGGAGAAGAAGCGCGTGCGGCCTTGTTGCGCAAGCTGTTTGAACAAAACCTGCCTTTGAGCGAAGCGTCCGTCATTAAGGCGTCGCTGCTAAACAGTTATCAAAACAGCCTCAATCTCCACAAGCAGGAGCAACAAGAGCAACAGGAGCAAGCCGATGGACAATAAATTGAATATTCCCAAAATCCGGGTTAACGCCGAATTTCAAAGGCTGATGTGGCTCAACATGAGCTGGGGCATGATTACAGGCATCATCATACTCTACAGCCTGTTTATCTTTGCTAAAGCAAATTCTGAGGACTTGGTGGAATATATTGCCGGAGTCGGTACATTCGGCGCATTCATTTCAAGTATTGCCCTTTATCTGCAGATTGAGCGCAGTCTGCGCCAAGATGTATCCAGCAATGCGTTTGACCAGTTGCGTATGTCTTCTTTGTCTCCGTGGCAGATGGCTTGGGCAAGGATTGTTGTCGCACCTTTGACCGGTTGGGTTATTTTCCTTATCGGCTGGATACTGCTCGGCCTAACGATGTCTCATTTCAACCATGAAGACAACGATGTTTTCATCATGTGGTTGACTATGCCGCTCTACTCATGGGCACTCGCCTGCATGATATTGGTTAATGCTTTGCAGTTCAAACGCGGCAACGATCAATGGGAAGGGTCTCTATTGCAAATCCTATTGCTGTTTGTCGTCATGGTTATGTTCTTAACCGGTATGTTGTCCGCCGCGGAAGATCTTTCATACTTGGGTGGAGGCGTATCCAATACAGCATCCCCAATTATTGCCTCCATTATTTCTGTTGTCTTATGCAGCGTTGCCGCCCGCGCTGCTATGGCAGAACGCCTGCACCTGCGCTCTTCCCGATTGACTTTTATCGTACTTGGACTTCTTACGCCTTTAGCTGCGATTAGCTTCGTAAGCAACTATCAACAAGCGCTGTATATTTGCGCCGTAGCTTATGGCGGCATGAGTATTTTGTCTTTGATTACGCAGAAGCAGACGACCTTTTCTTCTATTGGAGAATTTGTCCGTACGCGCAATAGAAAACCGAAGTGGGCGATTGCTTCGTTGCCTGCTTGGATGATTCTTTTGCCTTTGGGATTGATTTGTGCCGTATTGTTGTCAGCAGACATGGTATGGGTATACATAGGACAATTCTTTCTCCTCATACTGCTGGTTTTTTCCATCAACCAAATGAAATGGCGATACAACAACATTACCATCACATTATTGATATACCTGCTTCTTCGAGGTCTTTGGTTCGTGATTGCATCGTAACAGGAGCGTATTTTCTGTTTTGCACCCTGCCTTTAGCCATAGAGAGGTTGGGAGGTAGGATAGGATAAAGGTCGTCTGAAAACCGGTTGACAAGGTTTTCAGACGACCTTTTTGTCTATACGCAAATGAATGCGGCTGTATCGAGGCCGTCCATGCTTTTCCGTCTCAAACTCATCTATAACGGCATTTAAATATCAGTTAAGAAACAAAACCCAAAACCGCCCCTGCCTTGTCGGAATCGCCGAATGACGGTACTATGCGCAGTTAACAGCTTGATTGCCGTTCGGATGGTCATGCGTCCGGGCAAGGTTTTAAATTCAGTATCTTATTTGAAAGCAGAAAATGATTAACGATATTCAAAAAACAGCGGAAAGCAAAATGCAGCGCTCGGTAGAAGTGCTGAAAGAGAATTTGGCGAAAGTGCGTACCGGCCGTGCGCATACCGGTCTGTTGGACCAAGTGGAAGTCGAATACTGGGGCAGCATGGTTCCGGTCAGCCAAGTTGCCAACGTGACGCTTCTGGACGCGCGCACCATCGGCGTGAAACCTTTTGAAAGCAATATGGCAGCCAAAGTCGAGAAAGCCATCCGCGATTCAAACTTGGGTCTGAACCCGGCAGCCGTCGGCGATTTGATCCGCGTACCTATGCCCATGCTGACCGAAGAGCGCCGTAAAGATTTGATTAAAGTCGTACGCAGCGAAGCGGAAGAAGGACGCGTGTCCATCCGCAACGTGCGCCGCGATGCGAACGATCACATCAAAAAACTCTTGAAAGACAAAGAAATTTCCGAAGACGAAGCACGTCGCGGCGAAGAGGCGGTTCAAAAACTGACCGACAAATACATCGCCGAAGCCGATAAAACGCTGGCTGCCAAAGAAGAAGATTTGATGGCGATTTAAACCCTTGTCCGCGGCGTTTCAGACGACCTTTGAACCGCCGCGCTGCGAAAGGCAGATATGAAGAGCAGCACGCAGACCATTTTGGAACATACTTCGGTTCCGAAGCATATCGCCGTGATTATGGACGGCAACGGCCGTTGGGCGAAAAAGCGTTTCCTTCCCCGCGTGATGGGGCACAAACGCGGCTTGGACGCGTTGGAAAATATGGTGAAGCATTGCGCCAAACTGGGTGTGCAATATCTGACCGTGTTTGCCTTTTCGACTGAAAACTGGCGTCGCCCCGAAGACGAAGTGTCGTTCCTGATGGGGCTGTTTTTGCAGGCTTTGCAAAAACAGGTGCGCCGTCTGCACGAAAACAATATGCGCCTGAAGGTGTTGGGCAGCCGCGAACGCTTCAACCGGCAGATTCTGCAAGGCATCGAAGAGGCGGAAGCGTTGACGGCGAACAATACCGGCCTGACCCTGAGCATTGCCGCGGATTACGGCGGCCGCTGGGATATTTTGCAGGCGGCAAACAAACTGATTGCCGAAGGCGTATCCGAAATTACGGAAGACGCGCTGGCGAAACACTTGATGCTGGGAGATGCGCCGGAACCGGATTTGTTCATCCGCACCGGCGGCGAAACACGCATCAGCAATTTCCTGCTTTGGCAGATGGCGTATGCCGAACTTTATTTTACCGATACCCTGTGGCCCGATTTTGACAGCAAAGCCTTGGACGATGCTGTCGCCTCGTTCCAAAAACGCGAACGGCGCTTCGGACGCACTTCGGAACAGCTGCCGGTAGAGCAGCAAAGGGGTTAAAAATGTTGAAACAACGGATTATCACGGCGCTGTGGATGCTGCCGTTGATGCTCGGTATGCTGTTTTACGCGCCGCAATGGCTGTGGGCGGCATTTTGCGGATTGATTTCCCTGGTTACGCTGTGGGAATACGCCCGCATGAGCGGATTGGAAAAACTGAAAACCAATCATTATCTCGCCGCGACGCTGGTGTTCGGCGTCATCGCCTACGCAGGCGGTTGGACGCTGCCGGATATCGTCTGGTACGCCGTTTTGGCGTTTTGGCTGGTCGTTATGCCTTTGTGGCTGAAATTCAAATGGAAATTGAACGGCGGCTGGCAGGCTTATACCGTCGGTTGGCTTTTGGTCATGCCGTTTTGGTTCGCACTCATGTCCCTGCGTCCGCATCCCGATTACGCCTTGTCGCTGCTTGCCGTGATGGGTTTGGTGTGGGTTGCCGATGTTTGCGCGTATTTCAGCGGCAAAGCGTTCGGCAAACACAAAATCGCACCGACCGTCAGTCCCGGTAAAAGCTGGGAAGGCGCAATCGGCGGCGCGATTTGCGTGGCAGTGTATATGACTGTGGTGTGGTGGTCAGGTTGGCTGACGTTTGACGCAGGCTGGTTCAATACCGTGTTAATCGGTTTGGTGTTGACCGTTGTCAGCGTATGCGGCGACTTGCTGGAAAGCTGGCTCAAACGCGCGGCGGGCATCAAAGACAGCAGCAATCTGCTGCCCGGACACGGCGGCGTGTTTGACCGCGTGGACAGCCTGATTGCCGTCATCAGCGTCTATGCCGCCTTTGAAAGCTTGTTCTGAAGCGGTTATAGTGGATTAACTTTAAATCAGGACAAGGCGACGAAGCCGCAGACAGTACAGATAGTACGGAACCGATTCACTTGGTGCTTCAGCACCTTAGAGAATCGTTCTCTTTGAGCTAAGGCGAGGCAACACCGTACTGGTTTAAAGTTAATCCACTATAAAAATCGTTGGAACACATCAAACACAATATCGAATAAGCGTTTTCAGACGACCTTTCCGACCTCAAGCCCAAAGGTCGTCTGAAATCCGAAAGCAGTACATAAAGAACGCACCATGACACAACAAGTCCTGACCATATTAGGCAGTACCGGCAGCATAGGCGAAAGCACGCTGGACGTTGTCTCCCGCCACCCCGAAAAATTCCGCGTATTCGCGTTGGCGGGGCATAAGCAGGTTGAGAAGCTGGCGGCGCAATGCCGGACGTTCCGCCCCGAATATGCCGTCGTCGCCGATGCGGAACACGCCGCCCGGCTTGAAGCTCTGTTGAAACGCGACGGCACGGCGACGCAGGTTTTACACGGCGCGCAGGCATTGGTTGACGTTGCCTCTGCCGACGAAGTCAGCGGTGTCATGTGCGCCATCGTCGGTGCGGCGGGGCTGCCTTCCGCGCTGGCGGCGGCGCAAAAAGGCAAAACCATTTATTTGGCGAACAAAGAGACGTTGGTGGTTTCCGGCGCGTTGTTTATGGAAACCGCGCGCGCAAACGGCGCGGCAGTGTTGCCCATCGACAGCGAACACAACGCCATTTTCCAAGTTTTGCCGCGCGATTACACAGGTCGTCTGAACGAACACGGCATCCGCTCGATTATCCTGACGGCTTCCGGCGGTCCGTTTCTGACGACCGATTTAGACACGTTCGACAGCATTACGCCCGCGCAAGCCGTGAAACATCCCAATTGGAGCATGGGTCGCAAAATTTCCGTCGATTCCGCCACCATGATGAACAAAGGTTTGGAGCTGATTGAAGCGCATTGGCTGTTCAACTGCCCGCCTGATAAACTCGAAGTCGTCATTCATCCGCAGTCCGTGATACACAGCATGGTGCGTTACCGCGACGGCTCCGTGTTGGCGCAACTGGGCAATCCCGATATGCGTACGCCCATCGCTTATTGTTTGGGCTTGCCCGAGCGTATTGATTCGGGTGTCGGCGACCTGGATTTCGACGCATTGTCTGCGCTGACCTTCCAAAAGCCCGACTTTGACCGCTTCCCCTGCCTGAAGCTCGCCTATGAAGCCATGAACGCGGGCGGAGCCGCGCCCTGCGTATTGAACGCCGCCAACGAAGCCGCCGTCGCCGCCTTCTTAGACGGACAGATTAAGTTTACCGACATTGCCAAAACCGTCGCCCACTGTCTCGCACAAGACTTTTCAGACGACCTCGGCAATATCGAAAACCTGCTGGCGCAAGACGCCGTTACCCGCAGGCAGGCGCAGGAATTTATCGCCGCATTGGAATAAACCGTGCTGCAACGATAAAAAATGACAGGTCGTCTGAAAACCCGCCCACCCGTCATGTGTGGCGGACAAAACGGCAGACTGACTTTATAATCGGCAAAATAACGCCAATAATATTTTCTACACATTGCGAATGCTTTTCAGACGACCCCTGCCTTGATATGTCGTCTGAAACATCGACAACGTCAACCCATACCCAACCAGAGAGATTCTTTTGCAAACCCTTCTAGCTTTTATTTTCGCCATCCTGATTTTGGTCAGCCTGCACGAGTTCGGACACTACATCGTCGCCAGATTGTGCGGCGTCAAAGTCGTACGCTTTTCCGTCGGCTTCGGCAAACCGTTTTTCAGCAGAAAGCGCGGCGATACCGAATGGTGTTTGGCACCCATCCCGTTGGGCGGCTATGTCAAAATGGTTGATACGCGCGAGGGGGAAGTGGCGCAGGCAGACCTGCCTTACGCTTTCGACAAGCAGCATCCCGCCAAACGCATCGCCATCGTCGCCGCAGGCCCGCTGACCAATCTCGCGCTGGCGGTTCTGCTTTACGGCTTGAGTTTTTCCTTCGGCGTTACCGAAATCCGCCCTTATGTCGGCATGGTCGAGCAAAATACCATTGCCGCCAAAGCCGGTTTTCAGCCCGGAGACAAAATTATTTCGGTTAACGGCGTTAACGTCGGCGAGTGGGAAAAAGCCCAGCAAGAAATCGTGTTGAACATCGAGTCAGGCAAGGTAAATGTTGCCGTTCAGACGACCTCGGGGCAAAAAACCATGCGGATTATCGATGCCGCCGGTACGCCTGAGGCAGGTAAAATTGCGAAAAACCAAGGCTATATCGGGTTGTCGCCTTTTAAAATCACCACCCGTGTCGGCGAAGTGACAGAAAACAGTCCGGCTGAAAAAGCCGGTTTGAAAAAAGGCGACAAGCTGATCAGTGCCGATGGACAAGACATCGAGTCTTGGCAGCAATGGGTGGAAATCGTAAGCCAAAGCCCGGGCAAGAAAATCGAATTGAGCTACGAGCGCAATGGCCAAACTTTTCAGACGACCATCCGCCCCGACAGTATCCAGCAACCCGACAGAACGCTGGTCGGCAGGGTGGGCTTCGGTCCTCAGGGCGACGAAGCGTGGGCAAAAGAAATCAAGCGCGAATATAAACCGTCTGTCGCAGAAGCATTTGCGATGGGCTGGGACAAAACCGTCAACAACGCATGGATGACGGTAAAATTCTTCGGAAAACTGATTACAGGCAATGCCTCCCTGAACCATATTTCAGGCCCGCTGACCATTGCCGACGTCGCCGGGAAAACGGCACAGCTGGGATTTCAAAGCTATTTGGAATTCCTCGCGTTGGTCAGCATTAGTTTAGGCGTGTTGAACTTGTTGCCCATCCCCGTATTGGACGGCGGGCATTTGGTGTTCTACACTGCCGAATGGATACGCGGAAAGCCCTTGAGCGAGCGCATACAGGCAATCGGCCTGCGCCTCGGACTGGCTGCCATGCTGTTCATGATGGCACTGGCTTTCTTTAATGACATCAACCGTTTGTTTGGATAATTTTATGAAATTGAAACAGATTGCTTCTGCTTTGATGGTATTGGGCATGTCGCCTTTGGCGTTTGCCGACTTCACCATTCAAGACATCCGCGTCGAAGGTTTGCAGCGCACCGAACCGAGTACGGTCTTCAACTACCTGCCCGTCAAAGTCGGCGACCAATTCAGCGACGCACGCAGCGAAGAAATCATCAAAACTCTGTATGCGACCGGTTTTTTTGACGATGTCCGCGTAGAGACCATGGGCAATCAGGTCTTGCTGACCGTTATCGAACGCCCGACCATCAGCACGCTGAACATCACCGGCGCGAAAATGCTGCAAAACGATGTAATCAAGAAAAACCTTGAATCCTTCGGTTTGGCGCAATCCCAATACTTCAATCCGGCCACGCTGAGCCAGTCTGTCGCCAGCCTGAAGGAAGAATACAAAAGCCGCGGCAAACAGTCGGTCCAAATCACGCCGACCGTCACCAAACTCGCGCGTAACCGCGTTTCCATCGACATCGCCATCGACGAGGGTAAAACCACCAAGATTACCGACATCGAATTTGAAGGCAACAAAGTCTATTCCGACCGCAAGCTCATGAAGCAAATGTCTTTGAGCGAAGGCGGCATGTGGACTTGGCTGACCAAGAGCAACCAGTTTAACGAGCAGAAATTCTCGCAAGACATGGAGCGCGTCAGCGAGTTCTACCAAAACAACGGCTATTTCAATTTCCGCATTCTGGATACCGACATCCAGACCAACGAAGACAAAACCAAGCAAACCATCAAAATCACGGTTGACGAGGGCGAACGCTTCCGTTGGGGCGACGTGCGCATAGAAGGCGATACCCGCGAAGTGCCGAAAGAAGAGCTGCAAAAACTGCTGACCATGAAAAAGGGCAAATGGTACGAACGCGCCCAAATGGTCAAATCGCTCGAAGCCATTCAAAACCGCATGGGTACGGCAGGCTACGCGTTCAGCGAAGTCAACGTTCAGCCAGTGCCCAATGCCGAGACCCAAACTGTCGATTTCGTCCTGAACGTCGAACCCGGCCGCAAAATCTATGTGAACGAAATCAACATCACCGGCAACAACAAAACCCGTGACGAAGTCGTGCGCCGCGAATTGCGTCAGATGGAATCCGCGCCTTACGACACTTCCAAGCTGCAACGTTCCAAAGAGCGTGTCGAGCTGCTGGGCTACTTCGACAACGTACAATTCGATGCCGTGCCGGTTGCCAATACGCCCGACCAAGTCGATTTGAACATGAGCGTGAACGAGCGTTCTACCGGTTCGCTGGATATGAGTGCGGGCTGGGTTCAGGATACCGGCTTGGTCATGTCTGTGGGCGTTTCCCAAGACAACCTGTTCGGTACGGGTAAATCCGTTTCCCTGCGCGCTTCACGAAGCAAAACCACGCTGAACGGCTCGCTGTCGTTTACCGATCCGTATTTCACACCCGACGGCGTGAGCCTCGGTTACGATATTTACGGCAAGTCTTACGACCCGCGTAAAGCCTCTTCTAGCGCGAAACAATATAAAACCACCACCGCAGGCGGCGGCGTGCGCATGGGCATCCCCGTTACCGAATACGACCGTGTCAATTTGGGTCTGGCGGCGGAACACCTGACTGTGAATACCTACAAAGGCGCGCCTAAACGTTATGCCGACTTTATCAACCAATACGGTAAAGGCACGGACGGCGTAGGCAGCTTCAAAGGCTGGCTGTACAAAGGTACGATTGGTTGGGGACGCAATAAAACCGACAGCGCATTGTGGCCGACCCGCGGTTACATGACCGGCATCAACGGTGAAATCGCCCTGCCGGGCAGCGACCTGCAATACTACACACTGACCCACAACCAAACCTGGTTCTTCCCGCTGACCAAAGACTTTACCCTGATGCTCGGCGGCGAAGTCGGCGTCGGCAACGGCTACGGCAAAACCAAAACCATGCCGTTCTTTGAAAACTTCTACGGCGGCGGCTTAGGCTCCGTACGCGGTTACGAGAGCGGCACGCTGGGTCCGAAAGTTTATGACGAATACGGCGAGAAAATCAGCTACGGCGGCAACAAAAAAGCCAACGTTTCCGCCGAGTTGCTGTTCCCGATGCCGGGTATCAAAGACTCCCGCTCCGTCCGTCTGAGTCTGTTTGCCGACGCGGGCAGCGTATGGGACGGCAAAACTTATAACGACAGCAGCAGCAATACCTACTACACCAACAATGCCGCTCAAAACCCATACGGCTTAGGCAAGACCCACAAATCGACCTTCAAGGAAGAGTTGCGCTACTCCGCCGGTGCGGCAGTAACCTGGCTCTCGCCACTGGGTCCGATGAAGTTCAGCTACGCCTACCCGATCAAGAAAAAAGACAGCGACGAAATCCAACGCTTCCAGTTCCAATTGGGTACCACATTCTGACGTAGGCAGAAAAAGGTCGTCTGAAAACCGAAATCCCTATGCAGATAAACATTTTCAGACGACCTGAAGGAAAAGGGGCAGGGCGTTCTGCCTCTTTTTAAAAACAAACCGTCATCCCGCTGATGGGCGGGATACAAAATCAAGGAAATCCAGATGAACATCATTGCCAACGCCTTCCGCCTCGGCGGCGCGGCTTTATTGGGCTTCGGGTTGATGAACCAAGCTGCGGCGGCGGAAGCCGTACAGAAAATCGGCTTTATCAATACCGAGCGCGTTTATCTTGAGTCCAAGCAGGCGCAACGCATTCAGACGACCTTGGAAAAAGAATTCCGCAGCCGTCAGGACGCTTTGCAGAAATTGCAGCAAGAAGGTGAGAAGCTCGAAAAATCCCTGTCCGAAGGCAAATTGCAGGGCAAAGAGCGTGAAGCTGCGGCAAAACGCTGGGGCGAGCTGGTTCAGCAGTTCCGCAAGAAACAGGCGGAGCTGGCAGAAGACTACAACCTGCGCCGCAACGAAGAATTTGCCGCCCTCCAGCAAAACGCCAACCGCATCATCGTCGATCTTGCCAAACGCGAAGGCTACGATGTGATTTTGCAGGACGTGATTTACGTCAACGCGCGTTACGACATTACCGACAGCGTGATTAAAGCCCTGAATACACGTTAATCGGAAGGCTGAACGAGATACAGCAAACCTGTTTTCAGACGACCTCTTTCAAGCGAAGGGTCGTCTGAAAATCCAATAAACGATATAATTACCTGTCTTATCACTCCTGCCGGCATACGTTTTAGGCAAACCGTTCTGTCCGACTGCTCCCGCCGTCCCTTTCAGACGACCTCATCTCAAAGCTTACGAAACATCATGACTTCAAAAACCTACACCCTGTCCCAAATCACAGCGCAGCTTGGCGGCGAATGGCGCGGCGAGGACATTTCCGTCGCCGCCGTGCGCCCGCTCGCAGACGCGCAGGCGGAACACATCAGCTTCCTCGCCAATCCGAAATACAAAGCCGAAGTCCACGACAGCAGCGCGGGTGCGGTCATCGTTTCCGCCAAAGCAGTAAACGAATTTGAAGGGCGAAACCTGATTGTCGCCGATGATCCCTATCTCTATTTCGCCAAAGTCGCCCGCCTGTTTTCGCCCATCGTCAAAGCGCGCGGCGGCATCCATCCGACCGCCGTCGTCGAAGAAAGTGCCACCGTTCCCGCAAGCTGCGAAATCGGTGCAAACGCCTACATCGGCGCGAACACCGTGCTCGGCGAAGGCTGCCGCATCTTGGCAAACGCCGTTGTCCAACACGATTGCAAACTGGGCGACGAAGTCGTCCTGCATCCCAACGCCGTCGTTTATTACGGCTGCACACTGGGCAACCGCGTTGAAATCCACAGCGGCGCAGTCATCGGTGCGGACGGATTCGGACTCGCCTTCGCCGGCGATTCATGGTTTAAAATCCCGCAAACCGGCGCGGTAACGCTGGGCGACGACGTAGAAATCGGCTCGAACACCAACATCGACCGCGGCGCGATGAGCGACACCACCGTCGGCAACGGCACCAAAATCGACAACCAAGTCCAAATCGGACACAACTGCAAAATCGGTTCGCACACCGTCATCGCCGCCAAAACCGGCATCTCAGGCAGCGTTACCATCGGCAGCTACTGCATCATCGGCGGCGGCGTCGGTACGGTCGGACACATCGAAATTGCCGACAAAACCACCATCGGCGGCGGCACGTCCGTGACCCACAGCATTACCGAAAGCGGCAAACACCTCGCCGGCATCTTCCCAATGTCCACCCATAAAGAATGGGCGCGCAACGCCGTTTATATCCACCGCCTGAGCGAAATGAACAAACGCCTCAAAATATTGGAAAACCGTCTGAGCGACAGCGAAAAAGACGAATAACCCCACAATCGGTTTACATGGCGGATGCGCTTTAAATCCCAACAAAGCGGCAAAGCCTATCGTTTTAAAGCCTCCGCGATGAAACCGCCCAGCCAACCCCGAAATACCAAGGAATACGACGAACATGGACGTACAACTCCCCATCGAAGCCAAAGACATCCAAAAACTCATTCCCCACCGCTACCCGTTTTTGCAACTCGACCGCATCACCGCCTTCGAGTCCATGAAAACCCTGACCGCGATTAAAAACGTCACCATGAACGAGCCGCAGTTCCAAGGCCATTTCCCCGACCTGCCCGTCATGCCCGGCGTACTCATCATCGAAGCCATGGCGCAAGCCTGCGGCACACTCGCCATCCTCAGCGAAGGCGGCCGCAAAGAAAACGAATTCTTCTTCTTCGCCGGCATAGACGAAGCCCGCTTCAAACGCCAAGTCATCCCCGGCGACCAGCTTGTTTTCGAAGTCGAGCTGCTGACCAACAAACGCGGCATCGGCAAATTCAGCGCCGTCGCCAAAGTGGACGGACAAGTCGCCGTCGAAGCCATCATCATGTGTGCCAAACGCGTGGTTTGAGTGTTCAGAAAAAGGTCGTCTGAAAGTTTCAGACGACCTAATAAAAAGAAAACCCACCGGTTTAGGTTTGTTCAAACCCAGGGACACGGTGGGGATTAGTTTTACCTAACTGTATCAAATATAGTTTGAAACGTCAATTTAAAAATAAAGAATCAGGTGTTAGCGTGAATTATAAGGAATGCTGTAGTATTTTTTCTGATTTCAGAATGGAACGGTATAAAAATGCCGTTGGGGAAGACAAAGCAGCTGAATTGTATTTATTGAATTTATCTTTATCAAGAGAACTTTTTCATGTTGTTTCAATATTTGAGATTGTTTTAAGAAACAAAATTGACATTTGCCTTCAGCAGGAGTTTAAAGACAGAAACTGGTTATATGATAGCATACAGCCACAGACGAATCCCGCATTGAAATTTCAAGGTTGCTTTTTAAGAAATGGTACGAAAGAATCTGCTGAATTAATCAAGGTTGCATTATCTAAAATACGAAATAATAGCGGGGGAAAGTTTGACCACAACCAATTGGTTGCAGGACTAGGATTCGGTTTTTGGCGGTATCTGTTTGCAGGAGGGAAAGATGCTCAATTTGATGCTACAGGGAAAGTATTGATGAAAGTTTTTCCAAAAAAGCCCAAATCTACACCAAGTGTGCAATATAACCAAAAATGGATTTTTCAAGAACTTTCCAATATTAACAAATTCCGTAATCGTTTGGCACATCACGAGCCGATTTGTTTTAAAGGTGCAATAAAAGATACTAACTACGCTAGAAATATCCACCGATCTATTTTTGAACTGCTTAATTATATGGATGTAGATACTGCTTCAGTATTCAGCCATTTTAGCGATCAAGTGATTGCGGTCTGCGATGAAATCGACAAACTGTAATTTTCTATTATTTGTCTAAACAAGCAGCGGAGTATTAAAAACATGACCCTCATCCACCCGACCGCCGTCATTGACCCCAAAGCCGAACTCGACTCAAGCGTCAAAGTCGGCGCGTATACCATCATCGGTCCCAACGTCCAAATTGGCGCGAACACCGAAATCGGCCCGCATACCGTCATCAACGGCCACACCACCATCGGCGAAAACAACCGCATTTTCCAATTTGCCAGCCTCGGCGAAATCCCGCAGGACAAAAAATACCGCGACGAGCCGACCAAGCTGATTATCGGCAACGGCAACACCATCCGCGAATTCACCACCTTCAACCTAGGCACGGTAACCGGCATCGGCGAAACCCGCGTCGGCGACGACAACTGGATTATGGCGTATTGCCACCTCGCGCACGACTGCGTCATCGGCAACCACACCATCTTCGCCAACAACGCCTCGCTCGCCGGACACGTTACCATCGGCGACTACGTCGTCTTGGGCGGCTACACGCTGGTGTTCCAGTTCTGCCAAATCGGCGACTACGCCATGACCGCCTTCGCCGCAGGCGTACACAAAGACGTACCGCCCTACTTCATGGCGGCAGGCTACCGCGCCGAACCCGCAGGCATCAACAGCGAAGGCATGCGTCGCAACGGCTTCACCCCCGAGCAGATCGCCGCCGTCAAAGATGTGTATAAAACCATCTACCACCGCGGCATCCCGTTTGAAGAAGCCAAAGCCGACATCCTCCGCCGCGCCGAAACGCAAGCCGAGTTGGCGGTGTTTAAAGACTTCTTCGCCCAATCCACGCGCGGAATTATCCGCTGATTGGGAGAAACCGTACCGACAGGCAGGATTAAGGGCTGAAAGCCGTAGCGGCGAAAAGGTTTGAATAGAAACTGGGTGCTGTCCGCAAACCGTTTCAGACGACGTTGTCGCAACATCAGCCTTGTCCTTTCCCTGTTTGGCGCGGGAATGACTGCCGTCCAAACATTCGTCTTCAGACCAATAGAAAAGGTCGTCTGAAAACCAGGTAAACCGAGTTTCAGACGACCTTTTGATTTTATGGCACGATGTTCGTCATGCGGATTTCAGGGGAATGGGGCGGCATCTTCTGCGTGGGCAATGCCTGCCGTTCCGCCCGCTTTAGTGGACGTGGCTGCTTTCTACGCCGCCTTTGATTTCGCCATAGACTTGTGCAGAACTGCCTTGTCCGGATTGGGAGGCGCAGGCGTTGAGGAGCAGGAGGGCGGTGGTGAGGAAGATGAATTTTTTCATGCTGGTTTCCTTTGGTTGGATGGGAGGGGAGGTCGTCTGAAACGCAATAATATAGTGGATTAACTTTAAACCAGTACGGCGTTGCCTTGCCTTAGTTCAAAGAGAACAATTCTCTAAGGTGCTGAAGCACCAAGTGAATCGGTCCCGTACTATCTGTACTGTCTGCGGCTTCGTCGCCTTGTCCTGATTTAAATTTAATCCACTATAAGGTTTCAGGCGACCTTTTTACCAATGCGACGCCATATTGTCGCGGTGGATGAGTTCGTCTTCGTGGGCGTAGCCTAATTTTTCGGCGATGCGCTCGGACGGGGTTTGCAGGATTTTGGCGGTTTCGCCGCTGCTGTAATTGGTGAGGCCGCGGGCGATTTCTTTGCCGTCGGTATCGAGGATGGCGACGAGTTCGCCGCGGTGAAAATGGCCGTCCGCGCGGATGCAGCCGACGGGCAGCAGGCTGGCGTGTTGTTCGGTCAGGGCTTTTGCCGCGCCGCTATCGACGGTCAGGCTGCCGGCGGTTTGGACGTGTCCGAGCAGCCATTGTTTGCGGGCGGCTACGCGGCTGTGCGCGCTGGTGAAGAGCGTGCCTATGCTTTCGCCTTGTTTGAGGCGGACGAGGACGTCGGGTTCGCCACCCCATGCGACGACGGTGGCGGCTCCGCTGAGTGCGGCGCGTTTGGCAGCGGTTACTTTGGTGTACATGCCGCCGGTGCCGACGCTGCTGCCCGCGCCGCCCGCCATGCTTTCGAGGTCGGGATGGTCGGCTGCTATGGTCGGAATCAGTTTGGCTTGCGGATTTTTGCGCGGGTCGCTGTCGTACAGGCCTTTTTGGTCGGTCAGGAGGACTAGGGCGTCGGCTTCGATAAGGTTGGTCACGAGTGCGCCGAGGGTGTCGTTGTCGCCAAGTTTGATTTCGTCGGTGGTCACGGTGTCGTTTTCGTTGATGACGGGGACGATGCCTTTGGACAACAGGGTTTGCAGGGTGCTGCGGGCGTTGAGGTAGCGGGTGCGGTTGCTCAGGTCGTCGTGGGTGAGCAGGATTTGGGCGGTGCGGATGCCGTGCGGTGCGAATGCGGTTTCGTAGGCTTGGGCGATGCCGGTTTGCCCGACGGCGGCGGCGGCTTGCAGTTCGTTGATGGCGGTGGGGCGTTTGCTCCAGCCCAGCCGTTTGATACCTTCGGCGATGGCGCCGCTGGAAACGAGGACGGTTTGCACGCCTTGTTTGCCGAGTTCGGCGATTTGCGCCGCCCAGCGGTCGAGTGCGGCTTGGTCTATGCCTTTGCCGCCCGCGGTAACGAGGCTGGAGCCGACTTTGACGACGAGGGTGCGGATGTTGGAGAGGTTTTGCAGGGACATGGTTTTTCTCGCTGGGGATATGGGGCGGCTTCGGACGGGTTGTTAAACGTAAAAAGGTCGTCTGAAAGCGCGAAAACTGATTTTCAGACGACCCCTATGGGGCTGTCAATACGCGGTATCGTGAAATTGCTAAAAGACAGACGGGATTCGGTGAGCCGACTGTTGATGCCAATACGATACAAAAAGGTCGTCTGAAAACTGAACTGCACCCCAAAAGTTGGACACATCCCCTCCAACTCACAAGGTGCAGTTTTTTTATGAGCAAATATACATTACACTTCAAATACCAAGCCGTACTCCACTACCTGCATATACGCAGCCAACAACGTACCGCAGACCACTACGGCATTTCCCGAACCCACCTGAGACGATGGATACGCGCCTATCAAGAAGGCGGTATCGGCGCACTCGAACATCCCCAATCCAAAACCATGCCCCAACACCGCAAAAACCCCTTCATCGCAGATAAACCCGACCAAGAAAAAACACAGGCAGAGCTTATTGAAGAACTGTGCTATATGCGCGCAGAGGTCGCCTACCTAAAGGAGTTAAAAGCCCTCAGCCAAAAGCAGACCGCAAAGGACAAAGCCAAACCGTCCAAACACTGAGGGCGCAACACCCGCTCAAATACCTGCTGCACATCGCAAACCTGCCCAAAAGCAGCTTTTACTACCATCACCAAGACCGACCCGATCCCGAAGCAGCCGACAAAGCCCTCCTTGTCGAAACCTACCGGCGGCATAAAGGACGCTACGGACAAAGGCGCATTGCCGCAGCATTGGGTTGGAACCGCAAAAAAGTGGCGCGGTTGATGAAGCAGATGGAACTGAAAGCCCTCATACGGGCGAAAAAAGCCTACCGCCATCCCGCCATGGGCGAAATATCGGAACACCTCCTCAAACGCCGGTTCAAAGCCCGAAAGCCCAACGAAAAATGGCTGACCGACGTTACCGAACTCAAAGGGAAGGACGGCAAACTGTACCTCTCGCCAATCTTGGACTTGTTCAACCGCGAGATCGTCGCCTACGCCATGAGCCGCAGAGCCGACAGCGAAATGGTGAAGGAAATGCTCGAAAAAGCCGCCCCCCGTCTGACTGCTAAAGGAACGATGCTGCATTCGGACCAAGGCGTGCTGTACCGTACGTCGGGATATAGGGAATTGCTTGCGGAGTATTCCATGGTTCAAAGCATGTCGCGAAAGGCGAACTGTTGGGACAATGCGCCGATGGAAAGCTTCTTTGCGGTGTTAAAGACGGAGTGTTTCTATAACGCAGGTGAATTGACGGTAGATGAATTGATGAAGCAGATAGATGACTATATGGATTACTACAACCGGGAGCGTTGCAGTTTGAAATTGAAAAAGCTGAGTCCTGTCGCATACAGAACCCAGCTTGCACAGAGCGCCTGAATAGGCTTTTATGAGTGTCCAAGATTTGGGGGCCAGTTCAAACCACGATACGGGTTTTCAGACGACCTTTGATTTATTTGGCGTACACGAATATCAAATATAGTGGGTTAACTTTAAATCAGGACAAGGCGACGAAGCCGCAGACAGTACAGATAGTACGGAACCGATTCACTTGGTGCTTCAGCACCTTAGAGAATCGTTCTCTTTGAGCTAAGGCGAGGCAACGCCGTACTGGTTTAAAGTTAATCCACTATACTCTGCGTATAGCCAGCCTACCTACATCGATACGGCGGATAGCAGATACCGTATCGGCAACCAGTCGGGCCGGCCATCTCAACTATGCTTTACCGAACACCTTCTCCAAATGCGCCCGATAATCCGCCAAATACCGCTCCACCTGCGGATTCTTGATCACATCGTTGCAGATGAACGAGGGCAGGCGCGTGGTGCCGAGGAATTCGTTGGCCTTGTGGAAATGCAGGTACACGCCGTCCACGCCCGCGCCCTCAAAGAAATCGCCTTCGCGGGTAAACGCTTCAATCGGCGCGTTCCAAGTGGATGAAATCATGTGTTTTTTGCCATGCAGCAAGCCGCCCGTGCCGTAGCCTTCCGTCGGGTTTGCACGGTGGCGGCCGTCGTTGGCCACCAGCTTGTTTTCGCCCACGCCTGCGGTAAACACTTCATCGATATATTTTTTCACCGTCCACGGCTCGCCCATCCACCAGCCGGGCATCTGCCAGATGACCGCGTCCATCCACAGCCATTTTTCCACCTCGGCATCTTTGTCGTAGCCTGCTTCAATCACGGTTTCCTTCACCGCATGGCCGAGTGCGGTCAGCGTGTCGCGCGCGGTTTGGTGCAATGTGTGGTTCAGGCGGCCGGCGGAATGGCCGAAATGTTGGCCGCCGTCAATTAACAGAATATTCATGTTGGTCCCTCAAATATTTGCGTTGAAAAAGCATTATTGTACCCCGATGCTTTATAATGAAAACAGCAATAATTGCAAAACACTTTTCTAGGAAAAGCAACAATGAAAACCCATTCGGACGAACTGGCCGTGTTCGTGCAGGTGGTGGAAAGCGGCAGTTTCAGCCGCGCGGCAGAACGGCTCGGGCTGGCCAACTCCGCCGTCAGCCGTACCGTGAAGCGGCTGGAAGACAAACTCTCCGCCAACCTGCTCAACCGCACCACGCGCCAACTGCGGCTCACCGAAGAAGGCTGCCGCTTTTTCGAGCGCGCGCGGCAGATACTGCACGACATCGAAGCCGCCGAAGCCGAAATCCTCTCCGCAGGCGGCGCGCCGCAGGGCGTGCTTCGGGTGGATTCCGCCACGCCCACGCTGCTGCACCTCGTCGCTCCGCTGGTACGCCCGTTCTGCGAACGCTATCCGCAGGTGTCGCTGCTGCTCACTTCGTCCGAAGGCTACATCGACCTCATCGAGCGGCGCGTGGACATCGCCATCCGCGCAGGCAGCCTGCACGACTCTGCCTTGCGCGCCCGCCATCTGTTTGACAGTCGTCTGAAACTCGTTGCCGCGCCCGATTATCTCGCCCGTCATGGCACACCCCAAACCGTCGCCGACCTGTCGCGGCACACCCTTATCGGCTTCTCCGAGCCCAAAACCCTGAACAACTGGCCGTTTGCCGACACCGGCCACACGCCTTACGCCGCCGTGCTGCAACTGTCCGCCAACAGCGGCGAAACCATCCGTCGCCTGTGCCTGGAAGGCAACGGCATCACCTGTCTGTCGGATTTCACCGTCGCCGCCGATATCGCAGCGGGACACCTGCACGAACTCCTGCCCGACCGCGCCTTGAACGAAGCCAAACCGTTTTACGCCGTCTATTACGGCGACAATGCCGTCAGCCCGAAAATCCGGGCTTTTGTGGATTTTTTGGTAGAACAAGTCAATTAAAGTACGTTTTTAAACACTAAGTCTTTCCGAACTTGCCCAAGATACAAAAAGGTCGTCTGAAAACCAAGATACAGGTTTTCAGACGACCTTTGCTATGGCGGAACGGCTTTACGCTTCGACCGGTTTGCCGCGCAGGGAGAAGGTGTAGGCTTCGGTGATTTCCAAATCGATCATTTGGTTGATCATATCGGGCGTGCCGGTGAAGTTGACCACGCGGTTGTTGGCGGTACGGGCTTGGAGCTGGTCGGGGTCTTTTTTGGAGATGCCTTCGACCAGACAGCGTTGTACGGTACCTATCATGGTTTGGTTGATGCGGGCGGTTTCGGCTTCGATGACTTCGTTCAGGGCTTCGAGGCGGCGCACTTTTTCGGCGTGCGGGGTGTCGTCCGGCAGGTTGGCGGCAGGTGTGCCGGGGCGTGGGCTGTAAATGAAGACGAAGCTCAAATCGAAAGCGATGTCTTTGACCAGCTTCAGGGTCTGCTCGAACTCGCGCTCGGTTTCGCCGGGGAAGCCGACGATGAAGTCGCTGCTCAGGCACAAGTCGGGGCGGATGGCGCGCAGTTTGCGGATGATGGATTTGTATTCCAAGGCGGTGTAGCCGCGTTTCATCGCGCTCAATACGCGGTCGGAACCGCTTTGAATCGGCAGGTGCAGGTGCGACACCAGCTTGGGCAGGTCGCGGTAGCACTCGATAATCGAGTCGGTAAACTCGCGCGGGTGGCTGGTGGTGAAGCGCATACGCTCGATGCCGGGGATTTCGTGGACGATGCGCAGCAGGGTGGCGAAGTCGCAGATTTCGCCGTCTTCCATTTCGCCGCGATAGGCGTTGACGTTTTGTCCTAAGAGGTTGATTTCTTTAACGCCTTGTTGGGCGAGGTTGGCGATTTCGGTCAAAACGTCGTTCAACGGGCGGGAGAACTCTTCGCCGCGGGTGTAGGGGACGACGCAGAACGAGCAGTATTTGGAACAGCCTTCCATGATGGACACGAATGCTGCGCCGCCTTCGACGCGGGCGGGCGGCAGGTGGTCGAATTTTTCGATTTCGGGGAAGGAAATATCGACTTGCGACAGGCCGCTGGTTTCTTTATCCACAATCATTTTGGGCAGGCGGTGCAGCGTTTGCGGGCCGAAAACGACGTCCACATAAGGCGCGCGTTTGATGATGTTTTCGCCTTCTTGGGAGGCGACGCAGCCGGCAACGCCGATGATGAGGTCGGGATTTTTTTCTTTGAGCGGGCGCACGCGGCCTAAGTCGGAGAACACTTTTTCCTGCGCTTTTTCGCGCACGGAGCAGGTGTTGAAGAGGATGATGTCGGCTTCGTCGGCTTCGGTCACTTGTTCGATGCCGCCGTTTTCTTCGGCGAGTACGGCAAGCATTTTTTCGCTGTCGTATTCGTTCATTTGGCAGCCGAAGGTGCGGATAAATACTTTTTTCATGGTTTGTGTCTTTCTCAGGTAGCCCGTAATTGCGGGGCTGATTGTTATGGAAATCTCGGTTTCAGACGACCTTGGGGAGAGCGTGGGTAGGTCGTCTGAAACACTGATTCGTCAGGGCGCAAAAATGCGCGGTTGCGCTGCTGCGGCTGCAACAGCCAACCACGCGGTGTGTGTTTGGGTCGTCTGAAACGGGCAGGCGGCGGCTTATTGCGCGTCTTGCTTAATCTCGTCGCGGACTTCTTTTTGCGTGGTAAAACGGGAGGCTTCGTCGTCGGTCAAAACCCACACTTCGCGCACGAGGGCGTTGGTGTCGTTGTGTTTGAAGGCGATGGTTTTGCCGGTTTTGCTCGCCAGCCGCCCCATCGGGATGAAGCGGTCGTTTTCGTCGTGGATTTTGGTGAAACGGGTAATCTGCAGCTTGGCGGAATTGCCGTCGGCAAGGCCCAGCGTCAAGAGGCGCGTCCATGAGAAGCCGCCACGGCTCACTTTCAGATAAGGCAGTTCGACCTGTTTCAAAACCGCCGCGTCCATATCGCTCGGCAGCTTGCGCTGGGCGGCGTAGGAGACGGTGGAAACCAAAAGGGCAAGCATTAAAATGAATCCGCGTAACATGATGTTTTCTTTATGGTATAAATGGGTGCGGATTATAGCACAAACGCTTCAAATATGAACAGAGTGATTGTTTTTACAGAACAATTTTCATTTTCAGATACGGCGTTGCGCCGTGGCGGTTTGGGCTTTCGGGGTCGTCTGAAACGGCTGGCGCGGGCAATCTGATGATAAAATACCGCTTATTTTTCAGACGACCTCAGAAAGAACCCGCTATGAACCGTAACGAAATCCTGTTTGACCGCGCCAAAGCCATCATCCCCGGCGGCGTGAATTCCCCCGTCCGCGCATTCGGCAGCGTCGGCGGCGTGCCGCGCTTCATCAAAAAAGCCGAAGGCGCGTATGTTTGGGACGAAAACGGCACGCGCTACACCGATTACGTCGGTTCGTGGGGGCCTGCGATTGTCGGACATGCGCACCCCGAAGTCATCGAAGCCGTGCGCGAAGCCGCGTTGGGCGGTTTGTCGTTCGGCGCGCCCACCGAAGGCGAAATCGTCATCGCCGAAGAAATCGCCAAAATCATGCCGTCCGTCGAACGGCTGCGCCTCGTCAGCTCCGGCACCGAAGCGACCATGACCGCCATCCGCCTCGCACGCGGCTTTACCGGACGCGACAAAATCATCAAGTTCGAAGGCTGCTACCACGGCCATTCCGACAGCCTGCTGGTCAAAGCCGGCAGCGGCCTGCTCACCTTCGGCAACCCGTCTTCCGCAGGCGTTCCTGCCGACTTTACCAAACACACCTTAGTCCTCGAATACAACAACATTACCCAGCTTGAAGAAGCGTTCGCCCGCAACGGCGACGAAATCGCCTGCGTCATCCTCGAACCCTTCGTCGGCAATATGAACCTGGTCCGCCCGACCGAAGCCTTCGTGAAAGCCCTGCGCGAATTGACCGAAAAACACGGCGCCGTGTTGATTTACGACGAAGTGATGACCGGCTTCCGCGTCGCGCTCGGCGGCGCGCAGTCGCTGCACGGCATCACGCCCGACCTGACCACGATGGGCAAAGTCATCGGCGGCGGTATGCCGCTGGCGGCGTTCGGCGGACGCAAAGACATCATGGAATGTATTTCCCCGCTGGGCGGCGTGTATCAGGCAGGCACATTGTCGGGCAACCCGATTGCCGTCGCCGCCGGCTTGAAAACGCTTGAAATCATCCAGCGCGAAGGCTTCTACGAAAACCTGACCGCCCTGACCCGCCGCCTCGCCGACGGGCTTGCCGCCGCCGCCAAAGCGCACGGCATCGAGTTTACCGCCGACAGCGTGGGCGGTATGTTCGGCCTGTATTTCGCCGCCCATGCCCCGCAAAACTACGGCGACATGGCGCGTTCCAATATCGACGCCTTCAAACGCTTCTTCCACGGTATGCTCGACCGCAACACCGCCTTCGGCCCGTCCGCCTACGAAGCAGGCTTCGTCTCCGCCGCGCACACGCCCGAGCTGATTGACGAAACCATCGCCACCGCGCATCAAGTGTTCGCGGAAATGGCGAAATATAGTGGATTAAAATAAAAATGAGACAAGGCGGCAACGCCCGCCGTGTACGGTTAGTACATAAGGACGTTGGCAACGCCGTATCATTGCAATTTTAATCCACTATAAGGCGGAATGGCTTGCCGTCAGGGCAGTGCGGGCGACGCCGCCTGATTCGCAGCAATCCGTCCACAAGACAAAAAGGTCGTCTGAAAACCTAAATTCGGGTTTTCAGACGACCTTTCGTTTGGGGAAGGCAGGTTTGTCCTTACGCCTCTTTGCGCGTCAGATGGCGCACAGACGCGGCGATTTCGTCCGCCATCCGACGGCTGGCGCCTTGATGGCCGGCGACAAAGCGTGCCGCCTGTTGGGCGAAATGGCTGCGTTCGTTCGGGTTTTCCAAACAGGCTGAGACGAAGGTACGCCATTCGTCCGCATTCTGCACCTGCACCGCCGCTTGGGCTTCCAGCGCGCTGCGGCAGGCGGCGGCAAAGTTGTAGGTGGAAAAGCCGAACACGGTCGGAATGCCGCAGGCTATCGGCTCGATGATGTTTTGACAGCCGCTGTCCACGAGGCTGCCGCCGACAAAGGCGACATCCGAACTGAGGTAGTAGGCAAAGAGTTCGCCCATGCTGTCGCCCACCCAGACTTGGGTTTGTCGGGAAACCGGCAGGTTGTCGCTGCGTTTTTGAACGGTATAACCCAATGCCTGCGCCGTTTCAAAGGTCGTCTGAAAACGCTCCGGATGGCGCGGAACGACGACCAGCAAGGCATCGCCGGTATATTTTTTCCATGCTTCGAGCAAGAGCGCCGCTTCGTCTTGCTCTTTGTAAAAGCGGGTGCTGGCGCAGACGGCGACGGGGCGCGTGCCTATGCGTTCGCGGAAGGCCGCCGCCAGCGCGCGCATCCGTTCGGGCGGGGAAATATCGTATTTGGTGTTGCCGCAGACATGGACGTTGGACGCGCCGATCAAGTGCAGCCGCTCCGCGTCTTCGGCGGTTTGCGCGAAACAGCCGCTTAAGGTTTGCAGCGCAGGCTCGAACAGGTTGCGGATTTTCAAATAGCCGCGCTGCGATTTTTCAGACAGGCGGGCGTTGGCGAGAAACAGGGGGACGTGCGCGTCGGCGCAGGCGTGCATGAGGTTGGGCCAGATTTCCGTTTCCATCAGTACGCCGAACAGTGGGCGGTGTTCCTTCAGGAATTGGGCGACCCATTCGGGTTTGTCGTAAGGCAGGTAACGGCATTGCGCGTCGGGGAACAGTTCTTTCGCGGCGGCGCGTCCGGTCGGCGTCATTTGGGTCATGAGCAGCGGCGCGTCGGGGAAATGGCGGCGCAGCGCCTCCACCAAGGGCTGCGCGGCACGGGTTTCGCCAACCGATACGGCATGCACCCAAATCGGACGCTGCACAGGCCGGTCAAACGGTTCGCCGAAACGCTCGCCCCAATGGTAGAGATAGGCAGGCGATTTGACGGCGCGCTTTTTGAGATAGTGGCGGATAAGCGGCGGCGCGATGCGCCATAATTGCGTGTAAAACCAACGATTCATGTATTCCACTCGAAAACGGTACGGACGGGAAGGCGGACGGTGCGGATTCTAGGCGGTTGACGGTTTCAAGCTGCCTGTCGCCGAACCTCCGGTTTCCCGGACCTATTCTAGCCGATTTTGCCGCTTCGCCCACGCCTCTTTTGAGCTGACTTGATGTAACGGCGAAAAAAAGGTCGTCTGAAAACCCGAAATCCGATTTTCAGACGACCTGTCTTGGTTGCGTCGCAGCGGTTTACGCCGGTTTCTTTTCGCGTATCGGCAGGTTCAGCAAAGCCGCCGTCCCCGCCAACACCGCGTCGGCATACCACATCCAGCCGTAATCGTTAAACCGGTAAATCACGATGCCGCCGATATACGAGCCTAAAAAGCCGCCGATTTGGTGGCTCAACATCGTCAGCCCGAACAGCGTCGCCAGATAGCGCGTGCCGAACAGCTTGCCCGTAATCGCAGCGGTCGGGGCGACGGTGGCGAGCCAAGTGAAACCGAGCGCGGCGGCGAAAATGTAGAAATTGACGTCGGTTCTCGGAGCGGCAAGGTATATCAGCACCATCGCCACACGCGAGGCGTAGAGTCCGAACAAAACGTATTTGCCTAAAAACCGCCCCGTACACCAGCCCGAAAAAATGCAGCCCGCGATGTTCGCCAAACCGATAATCGCAATCGAAGTCGAAGCGACCGAAGCGGGCAGGCCGCAGAGCGCGATTTCGTTGGGCAGGTGGGTTACCAAAAACGCAATGTGGAAACCGCAGGTAAAAAAGCCCAAGTGCAGCAGGATGTAGCTTCGATCTTTAAACGCCGCTTTGACCGCCTGCCCCAGCGTTTGCCCGTTTTCAGACGACGTATGGTGCGTGGCGACAGCGTTTTTGCCGCCCGCCAGCCACCACGAAATCGGCAGGATTAAAAGCGCAATCCCGCCCCAAACATAAAACGTCCCCGTCCAGCCGACGGCGGGCAACACCAGCAAACCCTGCACCAGCGGCGCAAACAGAAACTGCCCCGCCGAACCGCCTGCGTTGACCAGACCCGAAGCCAAACCGCGTTTGTGCGGCGGCACTTTTGCCGCGACCTGCCCCATGATGATGGAGAAACCACCCGCGCCCGTTCCGAATGCAAAAAGCAGCCCGATTGCCAGCATCAGCCCCCAATAAGTCGGCATCTGCGGCACCATCAGGCAGGCACAGACCAACAGCAATGCGCCGCCGCCCAAAACCTTAAACGCGCCGAAGCGGTCGGCAAGCGCGCCGGAAAGCGGCTGGGACACGCCCCACATCAACTGGAAAACGGCAATAATCAGGCTGAACTCTTGGATACTCAGCTCGGTAGAGTCGACGACGGGGCGGACAAACAGTCCCATAGTCATGCGCATACCGATGGTAATCAGCAGGATGGCGGCGGCAGCGGCGGTCACCAGCCAAAGGTTGGGGGATTTTTGCTGTGTGTGGGTCATGGTTATTGTTTGTTTCTATTGGAAAATGCCGTTCAATCAAACGGCAGAATGACGGATTTTAACAAACGGGCTGACGCAGGCTAAATAACTCCTGATACTTTGGATATAGCCAAAACCTCTATCCGCGCTGCATTGACCGTTCCCCTTTATCCGCAAGGCAGGACATGGAACGCGGACGGAAATTCAGCGCGTAAAGAACGGCAAAGGTCGTCTGAAAACCCGAAATCCGATTTTCAGACGACCTTTGTCCCAAGAACGGATAAAATCCGTATTGATGAAGCCATATCGGCTTCAAGCGGATTCCCGATATAGTGGATTAAAATTGCAATAATACGGCATTACCAACGCCCTTATGTACTACCCGTACACGGCGGGCGTTGCCGCCTTGTCTCATTTTTATTTTAATCCACTATATAATCCGCCCTTTTCAGACGACCCCGACCCGCAACCGCCATGACGCCCATTTATCTCGACGACACCGCCACCGAACACGCCCGCCGTTTGGCGCGGCAATTTCAGCTTCCGATTTTGTCCGACCTGCCCGACAGCGGCGAATACCTGCTTGCCGATGCGGAGGGCGTCAGCTTGTGCCGCGCGGGGGAGAAGGGGCGCGTCCGCGTTGATTTCGGCGGCGGTGCAGCCCAATACCGGCGCACCAAAGGCGGCGGCGAGCTGATTGCCAAAGCGGTCAACCACACAACCAAACCGACCGTCTGGGATGGTACCGGCGGACTCGGGCGCGACAGTTTCGTCCTCGCCTCGCTTGGTTTGAACGTCCACACTTTCGAGCAGCATCCCGCCGTTGCCTGCCTGCTTGCCGACGGCCTCGAACGCGCGCTGCAAGAGCCTGAAATTCAAGACATCGCCCGCCGCATGACTTTCCATTATGGCAACGCCGTCGAGTTGATGCGCGAACTCGCCGCCCAATCGCGCCCCGACATCGTGTACCTCGACCCCATGTACCCCGAACGCCAAAAATCCGCCGCCGTCAAAAAAGAAATGGCGTATTTCCACAGCGTCGTCGGTGCCGCCCAAGAAGAAGCCGAGCTGCTTGCCGCCGCCCGCGCTGTCGCCAAAAAGCGCGTCGTCGTCAAACGCCCGCGCCTCGGCGAGTTTCTCAACGGCGAAAAACCCGCCTACCAATACACGGGCAAAAGCACCCGCTTTGATGTGTACTTGCCTGATTATCCGGTTAAAGACGGGGAATAATTTATAGTGGATTAACTTTAAACCAGTACGGCGTTACCTCGCCTTGCCGTACTATCTGTACTGTCTGCGGCTTCGTCGCCTTGTCCTGATTTAAATTTAATCCACTATAAAACGCAAAGGTCGTCTGAAAACTGATTTTCAGACGACCTTTGCGTTTCTGCGTCCTGCGTTAGAACGATTTGACCAGCGACAGACCGACTTCGTTTTGCTTATAGCTGTACAGCCAGTCGGTGTTGCCGTGGACGCGGCGGTGTTTGTAGCTGAGGACGGGCTTCATGCCGGCGAATTTCCAGCGGTCCGCGCCTATGCTGAGGCGGTAGGTCTGTTCTTTGTCGCGGCGGCGTTGTTCGAGTACGGCGTTTTCTTCGCGGTGGCTGCGGATGCCGAAGGTGGCGGAGGCGGAGGCGTCGAAACCGGCTTCAAACATTTTTGCCGCGCCCAGCCGTGCGGAGATGAGGCGGTAGCTGTCCACCGGCTCTTTGGCTTTGCGCTGCTGCCAGTCTATGCCGCCGTAGAGCATGAGGTCGTTGCGCGGGAAGTAGGACAGGGTGTTGTAAACGGAGAAGAGGCTGCCGTCGAGCAGGCGGGTTTTGTCGGAATAGGAGAGGTGTTTCCACTCGGCTTCGGTGTTCCACGTCCAACTGCCTTTGTCGAGGTTCCACTCGCTGCGCACGCCGTAGGCGCGGTTGAGGGTTTTGCCGCCGCTGCCGTTCCATTCGACGAGCGGGGCGAGGGCGAAGGTGTGGCGGTGGTTTTCAAACTGGTAGCCTGCGCTGAGGTTGAGCGTGTGTTCGTTGAAGTCTTTATGGTCGTGGTAGAAACGTCCGTAGCCGAGCGCGCGGGCGGCGATGCCGTGGTGTCCTTTAATCTGCCAGCGGCGGACGGCGGCGGCTTCGTATTTGATGCCGTTGGCGGAAATGGGTTGGTCGCCTGAAAATTCTTCCCAGCATTCGCCGTCGATTTCGGTTTTACACCACACTTTGCCGCTGGCTTCGTTGATGTTGCTGTTGTAGACGGCGCCGACGGAAAGGCTGCCCTGCCAGCTTTGGCGTTGGTTTAGAGAGTCGCGAAAATGGCCGATGTTTTCTTTGACGGCTTCGGGCAGGTCTTCGTTTTGCAGGCGCATAAATTCGGAAGTGGCTTCGCGGTTCAGACGACCTTCAAAGAGCAGGCGGGCGTAATCGAGCCGTCCGCGCGTGAAGTCGGGATGGCGTTGCAGCAGGGTTTCGTAGTCTTGTTTGGCGGCTTTCCATCTGCCTTCGCCGCGGGCGAGCGAGGCGCGGGCAAAGAGGGCGATGTCGGGGTCGTATTCGGTTTGCTGGGTATAACGCTCAAGCAGCGGGCGCACGGTTTGCCAGTCGCTGCGGTTGACGGCGTTAAACAGGGCTTCGCCTTGGTCGGCTTCGGGGTCGGTTTCGGCTGTCTGCCCGATGTGTTCGGCGGGAATGTCGAGGCGGTATTCGCGCACTTTTTGTTCCTGTTCCTGCATGGTTTGGCGGGTGTCCTGCCACAGACGTTGCGCGGTACGGTCGTCTGAAAAGTCAGAACGGGGCGCGGCAAGGACGGGGGCGGCAAGAAACAGGATAAGGCAGGCAGACGGTTTGTACATGGTGTCGGCTTTCCGGTCGGCGGTTTCAGACGACCTTGAGAAGGTTGGCGGGCTGGTGTTTAAAAAAGCCTGCGTGAAGCAGGCTTTATTTTACTTAACTACGGATTTTAGCGTTTCACACCGCCGAATGCCGTATCCAAGTTGCGGTCGGTTTTAAATTTGGCAACACCGGCCAGCGCGCTTGCGTTGTGACCGAAGAAGTGGCCTTCGGTTTTACCAAAGTGGCCGTTGGCGCGGGCGTAGCCTTCAAACGATGCGCTGGACGGTTTGATGCGGGAATGGATGTCCATCTGTACAGCGTTGTTTTTCATAGAACCTGCCAAGACGCGTTGACCGAAGTCTGCGCGCAAAGTACCGACCATCGGGTTGTTGCCGGTGTAGTTGTTGATACCTTTGACGGCGTAGTTGGCTACACCGGATACCGGCATAGAGGTGGCGCGTTTGTCGCCTGAGTAGAAAACACCGCGGTTGGTGCCTTTGGCGTATTCTTTACCGACCCACTCGCCGTAGTACACTTCAGAGCCGCCGCTCTTGATGGTGTTGAACGCATAGCGGCCGAGGTTTTGACGGGTGTATGCGTCGTTGACCTGTACGGTTTTCACGCCGTTGCGGTCTACATTGCCAGGCATGCGGTTGACGTTGGTGTAGTGTACGCCTGAACGGTAGGCAGCGTGTTTCATCACTTTTTCGCCTTCGGCTTCAGAGGCGGGTTTGCCCCATTTTTTGCCGTATTTGTGGTTTTGGTAACCGTAATCAAATGGATTGTAGGCATTGTTGGCAGCAAATACGCCTGCGCTGAACAAAACGGCTAAAACAGCAGCGGTGGTTTTTTGCAGATTCAGTTTCATGATACGCTCCTTAGGGGAAAAACGATGGTGGGAAAAATGATGTTCCGTCCGTGTCAGTGTGAGCAGACTATCGTTATGTGAGGAGACTTGTTTTTCTTTTTTCTGAACATCATTCTAGAGGGGGAGTGTTAGAGGAGAATTAGCGGATGTTTTAGGGAGTGTCTTAATGAGATAAGAATATTTATTTTTGGTTAAGATGTATATTGGGTTAACTTTAAACCAGTACGGCGTTGCCTCACTTTGCTACTATCTGTACTGTCTGCGGCTTCGTCGCCTTGTCCTGATTTAGTTAATCCACTATATTTGGAATCGGCGCGGACGGAATGATGCTGTCCGCCAAATTGTCCGTGGTTACGTTGTTTTGTCCCAATGGATATTCGATTTGCGATTAGGTTGGTGTGTCAGAGGGAAGTTGTCCTCAAACAAAAAAAGGTCGTCTGAAAAGTTTCAGACGACCTTTTTTCAACAACATCTTAGCGGATGTTGACGTACGCGCCCGAGTGCAGGTCGCGCAGCAGGTTTGCTGTGGCTTGTTGGGCTTTTTGTCCGGACATGTATTGGCGTACGGCGTTGCGTTGGCGCTCTTCGGGCGTACCGGCGTCACGGACGTCGTTCAGCTTGATGATGTGCCAGCCGAATTGCGTGCGTACGGGCGGGCTGACTTGGCCGGGTTTGAGCTTGTGGACGGCTTCTTCAAACGGCGCGACCATCATGCCGTCGGCGAACCAACCCAAATCACCGCCGCTGTTCGCGCTGCCGTCTTGCGAATATTGGCGCGCCAAACCGGCGAAATCCGCACCGCTGCGGGCTTGTGCATAGATTTTGCGGATGGTGCTTTCCGCGCCTGCCGCCGCGTTGTCGTTGTCGGCTTTAATCAGGATGTGCTGCGCGCTGTATTGGCGCATCGGTTCGCCTTCGGGCAGGGCGACACCTTGTTGGCGCGCTCGCTCGATGAAGCTGTTGACTTCTGCATCGCTGACGCGGCTGTTTTGCATCACGGCCTGCTGGCGCACTTTTTCCATAATGATGGTGTCGGCGATTTCGCGGCGGGTCTGTGCGGACGGATTTTTCAGCGACGGCGTTTGGGCGATGACGGCATCGATTTCGGCATCGGTCGCTTGAATGTTGCGGCGTTTGCCCGCTTGAACAATCAGGGATTGGTTGACCAGTTGCGCCAGGACCTGCTGGTGGAGTTCGTCTTCGCTGATTTGCGTGCCTTTAGGAAGGTGTTGGCGCGCTTCGGCAATGGCATGTGCCAGCTGGCGTTGGGTAATGACTTCGTTGTCGGCAATGGCGGCGATGCCGTCGGAAAGGCGTACGGCGCCCGAATCGGCAGGCGTGGCTGCCGCTGCCTGTTTTGCCGCTTTCTGCGTTTTGACCGGCTTGCCTTTGGATGCGGCTTTGGGCGCGGCGTGTGCGTTCAATGCCAGACCGAGTGCGGCGGCAAGAATCAGGGGTTTGACGTTCATGGGGTAACTACCTCGTTGGTTTTGCTGTAGCCGGGAATGGCCAAGCGCAGTTTTTCAAATGGGTTGTTGCCGAGATTGCTCAGGTCTTTGAGTTGGAGATTGAAGAATACGGCGTTTTTGCGGCTGTTTTCGCCGGTCACGTAGCGTTGTCCGACGAGGCTTGCGCTCCAGCAGCCGCAATCGCTTTTGTATTCCGCGCCAACCAAGATTTCAAGCGGTTTCTTGGCTTGGATTTCGTAGTTGTAACGTGCGACGGCGTAAAGGTTTTTACGGATGGGCCATTGCGCCGCCAAATCGATTTGGCGGATTTTATCGTAGAAATAGTTGCCGTCCGATTGTAGGTAAATGCGTTCGTTGCGGCCGTATTTGTAACGCGCGCTCAATACTTTGCCCGGCTCGGGATTGTAGCGGACGGTCGCGGCGTAGCTTTCGGCGCGGCTTTCGTTTTGGTTGTAGTGGATATCGAAGCCGGCATGGATGCTGTCGCTCAGTTTGCCGTGCGCGAAGCCGACCCAGTCGGATTGGCTGCGTTCATAACGGCCGACGCTGCCGTCCAGCAATACGTTGTCGTTTTTGAAATAAAACTTCTGTCCGATGCCGGCACGGAACAGCTCGGCACCGTTGTTCGGATTGAGGAATCGGGTTTGCGCGGCGGCGGTCAGGCTGTTGGCGGAGTTGATGCGATCGTTGCCGACGTACAGGTTTTCACGGAAAAGCTGGTTGTAAGAGAAGCTGTTTTCCGAGGTGTCGAAATTGGGTAAGTCGTTTTGGGACTTGGTCGGGATGTAGTTGTAGAACAGGCGCGGTTCGAGGGTTTGCAGATAGGCTTTGCCGAACACATTGGCGTTGCGCTCGAAGGTCATGCCGGTATCGACGTTGAATATCGGCAATACGCGGCTGACGCGGCGGCTGGATTGGTTGCCGAACGAGCCTAAGTCGTAATAAGTCGCGTGTACGCCGATTTTCGGACGGATATAGCCCCATTGGTTGTTGAAATCCCAACGGACGCTCGGATACAGCACGGTACGGCTGCCGTCTTGTTTGCTGTCGTGTACGAAACGGGTGAACTGGCTGAATACGTTGATATTCGCCTTGCCTATGGTTTTCTGCCAACGTCCGGTCAGGCGCGGCATGATGGCGTAGGGTTCGTCTTTGTAACCGTTTTGGTTGGCAAGGGTTTGGTATTTTTGTACGTTCAGCGCGCCGTCAAAAGAGCCGCCCCAGATATTGTCGCCGTAGTTCAGCCACAGTTGGCGGTTGAGGTTGACGTTGCTGGCAATGTCCTCGCGTCCGTAGAAGTCGCGGTAGTAATTGTCGTCTGAAACCTGATTGAAGCTGATGCCGCCGCTGAGTTTGTCGGTCAGTTGGTGGTTGTGGTCAAACTTGATTTGATAGCGGTTGTTTTCATGGCGTTTTTTATCGTGCGGCATCCAATCGCCGTCAATGACGCCGTTAAATTTCGGCTCGAGATAGCGGACCTGTCCGCCAAGTTGCACGCCGCGCGAACTGATGATGCCGGGGCGGAAGGTGGCGTCCAAGTTGGGGGCGAGGTTGAAATAATAGGGAAGGGCGAGTTCCAAACCGTCCGAACCGGTTGACAAGGTCGGCACCAACAGACCGCTCTTGCGATGGCCGTTGAGCGGGAAATCCGCCCAAGGCGTATAAAGTACGGGAACGCCGCCGAACACCAGCGACGCGTCTTTTGCCACGCCTATGCCCGTTTCCTGATCGGTTTCGATGCTTTTCGCTTTGATGAACCAACTCGCATCGCCGGGCGAGCAGGTATTGAATTTGGTATTGATGAGCTTGTACAGCCCTTTGCCTTTCATTTCCGCCTTTTCGCTGACGCTTTGGAGGCGGCGGCCGTCTTTTTCGGCATCGACGCGGACGTATTCGCTCGAGCCGGTATTGTCTTTCAGGTTGTACACCAAAGTATCGCCGCTGACGGTCGAACCGTCTTGATATAGCGTAAAGCGGTCGCCCGCCCTGACGGTATCGCTGGTTTGGTCGTAATCCGCCCAATCGGCGTTCAACACTTCCTGATTGCGCTCGATGATGACATCGCCTTCGGCGCGGACGGCGACTTTAGACTGTCCGGCAACCTTGTCCGCAATCACGCGGGTGTAATCCTGCGGCAGGGGGTCTTCGCCGCTGCGTTTGATTTCAGGCTGCTTGTTTGCTTCGGAAGCCTGATGCTGGCAAAACAGGCAGGTATCGCCCAAGGACAATTTGTCCTGATCGGCAGGACGACGGTTTTCCCCGCTTTGAACCGCAGGCGGGGTGGCCCTTGCCGGCTCGTAATCGGCAGGTTGCGGCAAAGATGCATTTTGCGCATATGCCCCTCCCGCACCGAAGCCGACGCTTAACGCCAAAACCAATGGTTTGAGTGAAAATAAACGAGCCAAAATCGCCCCTTAAATCGGTTTGCCAGTTAGAATAGCAGTTATTTTAACCTGAAAATCCGCGACACCGCTATGCAACGACAAACCGAATTACAAAATTGGCTGCACGCCGTCTATCCCGAACAAAACTTCGAATTGAGCTTCGCCGCCGCCGATGCCGACTTCCGACGCTACTTCCGCGCTGCTTTTGCCGACGGCAAGACCGTCATCTGCATGGACGCGCCGCCCGATAAAATGAGCGTCGCTCCTTACCTAAAAGTGCAAAAACTTTTCAATATGCTTAACGTTCCCCAAGTATTGCATGTGGACGAAGCGCAGGGATTTATGGTGCTCAACGACTTGGGCAGCACCACTTTCCTGACCGCCATGCAGCAAGAGCAAGGCACGGAGGCACACAAAGTCCTGCTGCTTGAAGCCATAGACGAACTGGTCGAGTTGCAAAAAGCCAGCCGCGCGAGCGAATTGCCCAATTACGACCGCGACATCATGCTGCGCGAAATCAACCTTTTCCCCGAATGGTTCGTTGCCAAAGAACTCGGACGCGAACTCAACTTCAAACAACGCCAGCTTTGGCAGCAAACCATAGACACCCTGCTGCCGCCGCTGCTTGCCCAGCCGCAGGTGTACGTCCACCGAGACTTCATCGTCCGCAACCTCATGCTCACCACCGGCCGACCCGGCGTACTCGATTTCCAAGACGCACTCTACGGCCCGATTTCCTACGACTTGGTTTCCCTCCTGCGCGATGCCTTCATCGAATGGGAAGAAGAATTCGTCTTGGATTTGGTTATCCGTTACTGGGAAAAAGCCCGCGCCGCCGGATTGCCCGTACCCGCCGCGTTTGACGAGTTTTACCGCTGGTTTGAATGGATGGGCGTACAGCGTCATCTGAAAGTCGCCGGCATCTTCGCCCGCCTGTACTACCGCGACGGCAAAGACAAATACCGCCCCGAAATCCCGCGCTTCCTCAACTACCTGCGCCGCACCTCCCGCCGCTACACCGAGCTTGCACCGCTTTACGCGCTGTTGGTCGAACTGGTCGGCGATGATGAATTGGAAACAGGGTTTACGTTTTAAAAGGCAGATGGCTTTGTGCCATTCTTGATGATGAAAGAGGTCGTCTGAAAATCCTGAAATGGGGTTTCAGACGACCTCTTTAAGTCTGCTCTCGTCTGTTGAGGATGTTGAGGATAGGATTTTGGATACATGGCATGAGAGTTCGCGTAGCTCATTTCTTTTTCACTATAAAAAGGTCGTCTGAAAACCTGATTTCAAGTTTGAACTGCACCCCAAAAGTTGGACATCCCCTCCAACTCACAAAGTGCAGTTTTTTTATGAGCAAATATACATTACACTTCAAATACCAAGCCGTACTCCACTACCTGCACATACGCAGCCAACAGCGTACCGCAGATCATTACGGCATCTCCCGAACCCACCTGCGACGATGGATACGCGCCTATCAAGAAGGCGGCATCGGCGCACTCGAACATCCCCAATCCAAAACCATGACCGACCACCGCAAAAACCCCTTCATCGTCGACAAACCCGACCACGAAAAAACACAGGCAGAGCTTATTGAAGAACTGTGCTATATGCGCGCAAAGGTTGCCTATCTAAAGGAGTTAAAAGCCCTCAGCCAAAAGCGGACCGCAAAGGACAAAGCCAAACCGTCCAAACACTGAGGGCGCAACACCCGCTCAAATACCTGCTGCACATCGCAAACCTGCCCCAAAGCAGCTTTTACTACCATCACCAAGACCGCCCCGACCCCGACGCAGCCGACAAAGCCCTTATCGCCGAAATCTACGAACGGCATAAAGGACGCTACGGGCAAAGGCGCATTGCCGCAGCATTGGATTGGAACCGCAAAAAAGTGGCGCGGCTGATGAAGCAGATGGAACTGAAAGCCCTCATACGGGCGAAAAAAGCCTACCGCCATCCCGCCATGGGCGAAATATCGGAACACCTCCTCAAACGCCGGTTCAAAGCCCGAAAGCCCAACGAAAAATGGCTGACCGACGTTACCGAACTCAAAGGGAAGGACGGCAAACTGTACCTCTCGCCAATCTTGGACTTGTTCAACCGCGAGATCGTCGCCTACGCCATGAGCCGCAGAGCCGACAGCGAAATGGTGAAGGAAATGCTCGAAAAAGCCGCCCCCCGTCTGACTGCTAAAGGAACGATGCTTCATTCGGACCAAGGTGTGCTGTACCGTACGGCGGGGTATAGGGAATTGCTTGCGGAGTATTCCATGGTTCAAAGCATGTCGCGAAAGGCGAACTGTTGGGACAATGCGCCGATGGAAAGCTTCTTTGCGGTGTTAAAGACGGAGTGTTTCTATAACGCAGGTGAATTGACGGTAGATGAATTGATGAAGCAGATAGATGACTATATGGATTACTACAACCGGGAGCGTTGCAGTTTGAAATTGAAAAAGCTGAGTCCTGTCGCATACAGAACCCAGCTTGCACAGAGCGCCTGAATAGGCTTTTATGAGTGTCCAAGATTTGGGGGCCAGTTCAGTTTTCAGACGACCTTTTGCATTCATGCCGGTCCAGCCTTAGCAAAAACTAAGCCTCCGCCACGGAATCGCGGCTGAAGGTTTTTTCGCAGTAGTGGCATTTGAGCTTGGTCTGCCCGCTTTGTTTGCGAACGTAGAAGCGGCTTTTCACCGGCTCGCCGTGGCTGGCACAGTTGGTGTTCGGGCAGCGGAACACTTCGGCGATTTCGTCGGGCAGGGTAAGCCGGCGTTTGTTGATGACTTTGAAGTGGTCGATGGTGTTGACGACGGCTTCGGGGGCGAAGAGGGCGAGGCGGTTGGCGGCGTTGTCGTCCAGCCAGACGCCGGTGATTTTGATGATGTCTTTGCTGCCTTGGGTTTTGCTGGGCAGGTTGAAGCCGACGGTGACGGCGCTGCCGTAGTGCAGTAGTTTGAATTGGCGCAGGATAATCAGGCCTTTGCCGGCGGGGATGTGGTCGATGACGGTGCCTTTTTCGATGGCTTCGACGCTGAGTTTTGGGGTTTCCATATTTGCTCCTTATACTTCTTCGTTCAACACCAGCGATAAAATCGCCATGCGGGCGTAAACGCCGTTGGTCGCCTGCTCGAAATAGTAGGCGTGCGGCGTGGCATCGACGTCGGGGTGGATTTCGTCAACGCGCGGCAGGGGGTGCAGCACGCGCAGGTTGGGGCGTGCGTTGGCGAGCATGGCGGCGTTGAGGTTGAATTTGCCTTGGATTTTGGCGAACTCTTGTTCGTCGAAGCGTTCGCGTTGGACACGGGTCATGTACAGGATGTCCGCCCATTCGACGGCGGTTTCGAGGTCGGGCAGGATTTGGTAGCGGCAGCCTGCGGCTTCGAGTTCTTCGGTGATGTATTCGGGCATGGCGAGGCTGGGCGGGGAGACGAAGGCAAATTCGCAGTCCCAGCGTTTGAGGGCTTGGCAGAGGGAATGGACGGTGCGGCCGTATTTGAGGTCGCCCGCCATGGCGATTTTGAGCTTGTTCAGACGACCTTGGGTTTCGTAAATGGTCACGAGGTCGAGCAGGGTTTGGCTGGGGTGTTGGTTGGTGCCGTCGCCGGCGTTGATGACGGGGACTTTGGAAAACTCGGCGGACACGCGTGCGGCGCCGTCTTTGGGGTGGCGTTGGATGATGGCGTCGGTGTAGCTGGAGATGATGCGGGCGGTGTCGGCGAGGGTTTCGCCTTTTTTCGCGCTGGTGTTGGCGCCGTCGGAGAAGCCGATGACTTTGCCGCCCAAGCGTTGTACGGCGGTTTCAAACGACAGGCGCGTGCGGGTGGAGGGTTCAAAAAAGCATGAGCCGATGAGTTTGCCTTCGAGCAGGTCGTCGCGCGGGTCGGTTTTGAGCTTGAGGGCGGTTTGCAGGAGCAGCTCGAGCTGTTCGGTCGTCAGGTCGGAAATGGAGATGACGTGTTGTCGGTAAAGCGGGTTGGGCATTCGGCTTCCTTTCTTCAATTCGGCAAAAACCCCGCTAAGGCGGGGTTTTACGAAACAACGACGGACGCGCCGCGGCGTGCGGTACGGGCAAAACGGGCGGGGCGGGCGTTGAGGCGCATGGGTCGTCTGAAATCGTTTTGAGGTGGCGGTATTATCGCATATTTGACGGGGTGGGGTTTCGGATTTTCGTGAAAAGGGGTCGTCTGAAAAATGGGGTTTCATCCTTTTCAGACGACCTGCTTTATTCGGTTTTGCCCGTCAGGGCTTTCATACAAAGCTGATATTCCGCCTTGCCCGTATCTCGGGCGAAGATGGCGTAGTCGGATTTGGGGACGGCGTTCAAAGCCGATTGCGGAAAGTGGTAGATTTCTTGCGCCACGCGCTCGGTTAGCCCTTGAATGAAGGAGCGGCTGTAATCGTTTTTGGCAACGACCATAAAGCGTTCGTTCATCTTCTCAACGGTTTGTCCGATGCCCGTACCGGACAAACGTTCGCCCATGGCGGTTTGAGCCATCAGTCCGACCAGGGCGCATTGGTCTTGGAAGGATGCTTCTTGCGGTTCGGCGTGTACAACAGAGAATGCGGCGGCGAGCAGGAGGGCTGCGGTATATTTTTGTCTGTTCATGGTGATTTCTTTGGAATAGAGGTTGTTGGAGCAGGCGGGAATTTACATGAAGTATTCTGTGGTGGCAACAATACGAAGCCGGCAGGATTTCAGGCGTGAAAAAGCGAGAAGGCGAAACCGTTTACCGTTTGGGCATTATCCGCGGGCGAAACGGCGACGAACATCAGACGCAGGTCGTCTGAATTTTACTACCGGAATGATTTAAGGCTATTTGAAATATAGTGGATTAGCTTTAAACCATTACGGCGTTGCCTCGCCTTAGCTCAAAGAGAACGATTCTCTAAGGTGCTGAAGCACCAAGTGAATCGGTTCCGTACTATCTGTACTGTCTGCGGCTTCGTCGCCTTGTCCTGATTTAAATTTAATCCACTATAGTTTCAGACAGTCTTATGTTATTCCCTGAGACCTTTGCAAAATTCCCCAAAATCCCCTAAATTCCCATCAAGACATTTAGGGGATTTCTTATGAGCACCTTCTTCCAACAAACCGCACAAGCCATGATCGCCAAACACATCGACCGCTTCCCATTATTGAAGTTGGATCAGGTGATTGATTGGCAGCCGATCGAACAATACCTGAACCGTCAAAGAACCCGTTATCTCCGAGACCACCGCGGCCGTCCCGCCTATCCCCTGTTGTCCATGTTCAAAGCCGTCCTGCTCGGACAATGGCACAGCCTCTCCGATCCCGAACTCGAACACAGCCTCATCACCCGCATCGACTTCAACCTGTTTTGCCGTTTTGACGAACTGAACATCCCCGATTACAGCACCTTATGCCGCTACCGCAACTGGCTGGCGCAAGATGACACCCTGTCCGAATTGCTCAAACTGATTAACTGCCAACTGGCCGAAAAAAACCTAAAAGTAGAGAAAGCATCCGCCGCCGTCGTTGACGCCACCATTATTCAGACCGCCGGCAGCAAACAGCGTCAGGCCATAGAAGTCGATGAAGAAGGACAAGTCAGCGGCCAAACCACACCGAGTAAAGACAAAGATGCCCGCTGGACAAAGAAAAACGGCCTCTACAAACTCGGTTACAAACAACATACCCGTACCGATGAGGAAGGCTATATCGAGAAACTGCACATCACCCCCGCCAATGTCCATGAGTGCAACCATCTGTCCCCTTTGTTGGAAGGTATTGCCGAAGGCACGACCGTCTATGCCGACAAAGGCTACGACAGTAAGGAAAACCGGCAACATCTGAAAGAGCATCAGTTGTTAGACGGCATTATGCGCAAAGCCTGCCGCAACCGTCCGCTGACGGAAGCGCAAACCAAACGTAACCGATATTTGTCGAAGACCCGTTATGTGGTCGAACAAAGCTTCGGTACGCTGCACCGTAAATTCCGCTACGCCCGGGCAGCCTATTTTGGTCTGCTCAAAGTGAGTGCGCAAAGCCATCTGAAGGCGATGTGTTTGAACCTGTTGAAAGCGGCTAACAGGCTAAGTGTGCCTGTTGCCGCCTAAAAGGCGGCCCGGATGCCTGATTATGGGGTATCCGGGGAGGATTAAGGGGGCATTTGGGTAGAATCAGTGGATATTTGAAACGAAAACAGCCGAAAACCTGTGTTTGGGGTTTCGGCTGTCGGGGGAGGAAGGAATTTTGCAAAGATCTCTCCCTATGAATTTAAGCAGTTGCCGGAAATTTTGTGAAAACATCATAGGACGTACCGATAATTTGAGAACTTATCTTCCTGTTTAATAGTCTATTTTATTGTCGAGAATACCCCGGCAGGATTCCATGATATGCAAAATCAAAATGAAGCATCCGTTAGGTGCGGGTCGTCTGAAACCGCTGTTTCCCGACTTTCTCTGCTGCTTTGGGCGGGAATTGCAGCGGCGGTGTGCTGGACTGTTGCCGATATGCTGCTGGTCGGATTCGTGCAGACGCCGGAACGTTATCCTTTGCTTTCGCAGACGCTGGCGCCGCAGTTGGGCGAGGCGGCGGATTTTGCCGTGCTGATGCAGGCCGGCTCGCCCGAGCGGCTGCTGTGGGGCGTGTTGCCGGCGACGTTTTCTGCGGCGCTGTATCTGGCGGCGGCATTCGGCGTTTACCGGCTGATGCGGCCCGGGCGCACGGCCAAGGTCGGTTTTGCAGTGCTGTTTTTCGGATATGCGCTGTCGCCTTTGGGACATGCCGGTTTTTATTTTACGGGCATGGTTGCCAAGGTGCTGCTGAATGCCGTGCCGGACGATTATCCGCCGCTACTGACGCTGTTCCGTCATTTTTACCGGATGCTGGAGGTGCACTGGATGGCTTCGGTCGGTTCGATTGCGGCGGGATGGCTGCTGTTGCTGGTACAGACGCTGCGCCGTAGGACGCTGCTTCCGCGCGCCGCCGCGTGGTGCAATCCGTTGCCGGTAGGAACGGTTATTGCGGTTTCGTGCAGCCTGTTTCCGCAATCGCCTGTTGCCGCCGCGCTTGGCGGGGCGACGTTTAATCTGGCGCAGTTGGTGTTTTTTGTTTGTGCGGCGGCGTGTGTCCGCAGGCGAGGAATGGGGATGCAGCCGGGCTAAAATAAAACGATGCCATCTTTGTCGGACGGCAATCATCCGCCTTGGCGCCGATGCTTGTAATACAGGTAATCCGCCGTTTCGTCCCAAACACATCATATTGCTGCTACGGCTCAAAGGTCGTCTGAAATTTAACGTTCCATTTTCAGACGACCCCTTGTCGTTTTTCAAAAAACAAAAAATCCGACTCCAGCCCCGAACGCCACGAAGCACGGACAGTAGGGTATAATTGCGAAATATATTCTTTTGTGAAATCAATAAAAAACAAAGACGAAAAGCAGTTTTTGAAAGGTTTCACCCTAATTTCAAACTCTACACAGGAAACCGCCATGTTAGTCTGCAACCCTTACGAAGTCGTGATTCACGGCACAACCAACAAAGGCAAGATTTTCCGTCCCAGCGACTGGGCAGAACGCCTGTGCGGCATATTGTCCTCATTCACCAAAGACAACCGGCTGTCCTACTCCAACTGGGTGCGCCCCATGCTGGTGGACAACGTCCGCTGCGTCGCCGTCGATAAGAAACTCGAAGAAGACAATCCGCAGATGTTCCGTTTCCTGATGGACTTTGCCGCCGACAACGACCTGCGCATCATCGACTGCAAAGAGCTTTTGAAAGAACAGGAAGCCAAAGCGCAAGGCGAACCTGCCGAACGCGTCCCGCTGGCACAAGCCATCGAAGAAAAACACGCCGCCGAAAAAGCGCCGGTCCAAGCCGCCGCTGCCGACTACGTTTTGCGCGAAATCCCGCCCGAAGATACATCCACCGCCTTCGCCGCCCTCAGCGTCCTGCGTTCTTCATTGACCGACATCAGCAAATTCACCGAACAAATCAACACCGTCCAACGCCCCGCCGGCTACCGCCTCTTGGGTATTTTCGAAGAAGGCAAACACAACGCCGTCGCCGTCTGCGGCTTCCGCGAATCCTGCAATCTTGCCAGTGGCCGCCATATCCACATCGACGACATCGTTACCCTGCCGCAAAGCCGCCGCAAAGGCTATGCCTCCCGCCTGTTGGCAGAAGTCCGCAAAATCGGCGCGGAAACGGGCGTGACCAAAATCCACCTCAACGTCCACGTCAATCACGACCGCGTCGATGCGCACCGCCTGTATTTCAAAAACGGCTTCGAAATCTGCGCATACCATTTCCGCTGCGATCCTAAATAAACAAAAAGGTCGTCTGAAAACCAAATACGGTTTCAGACGACCTTTATAAATTCAACCTGTACTTGCTTGAAACTTAGTCAAGGATTCAAATAATGAAGGATTTAACTCAATAATCGTCCTAAGCAAAATCCCTTAACTACTTCATCTTTAATTATCTCTCCACTATTCCCAATATAAATATGCCTCTCACAGAAATCGCCCGAGTCGCGATGAATTTCCATGAACTTCTGTTTTGGAGTTGGTACAGATTCATCTGTATAGAATACATCATCATTATCTGGCTGGAAAAAAGAAAAACCAAGATAGAGGGTTTCATTAATATTTTTTTTATTATATGAGAAGTAGATCGGGGAAGATTCGTTCTTCTCTAAATTGAAGTTCCAGTAATTTTCTATTGCTTCATCCTCAGTCTGATTGTCATACTTTCTATAAACGTTGACTTGCAGCCAATAAGGAGATGAATTATGGATGACGATTTGTCGTTTTTGTTCAGTAATGAAGTCGTGTATCACAAAGGGAAACACACAAAGCAATATTAGGAAAATTATTTTTTTCATGATAGGTTAGAAAACAAAAGGTTCAAAGAGGGCTCTTTCCGTTCAATAAAACAATTCAACCAGCCACTGTATAATTTTTGCATCTATCCGTTGAAGGAGGTTGGGGTGCAGTGGGGCAACAGGACCGCCGTCAGGTCCGCCACTCCAGCCGATATATTCGTCATCGATAGAGGGTCTTGCAAAATTTTCAGGAACCCATTCGGTGCCAAATGGGGATGTATCTCGATAATAGTAGAGCAAATTATCCTTTTCATCGGCAATAAAGATTGCTGTCCTAAAGCCATTCCATCCTGTACAGGCAAAGATTTTTCTATTTTGTAATGTCTTTTGATCTTGTAATAATTTATTTTTAAATCTAATTATCTCTTCAACTTTTTCTTTCTCTCTGCTATGTCTGGTTTCACAAAACTCATATTCCTTATCATCAGATAATCCTTTTGAGATTTTGTTTATAAAATAAAAGCCACAAGAATAATTGTTATATTCAATAAAATCATTATTCTGATAGCATTCGCTACTTATATCCAGCTTATTAATTTCCTTTCCAATGTCCTTGATTCGCCAATACTCAACTAATCCAAATATCAATATAAAGAAACCAAACCATTTCACTATTTTTTTCTTTTTCATAAACTTTGCCTATTATTTCAAAACTACTTCAATTGGAGGGTTACAACGATATTCTTTCAAAGATGAAAATATCAGCAGATCCCCGCCTAGTCTGTTTAAATTTCTCCATTTATTGAAATGGCTGTTCCTAACTGGGTAGAAAAGGTCTTCAGGTTTAGAATCGAAAAGAGAAGGGGGGCTGCTATATAGGCTGAGGCTGCTATAATCTCATTTTTCTTATCTGAAAGCTGATGGCTATAAAACACATCAAATCCTGTATGATTCCAATGCCCTAGGTATTGATCTCCGCCATTATCGTTAAGAAAATCAAATGTATCTCGGATATAGAGATAAACGCTTTCTACCATTAATTTATTTCCAGGCATGCGGTATTTTCCGATGGCAGCTGCCAAAGTACAGCCTGCGACAGTGGCGAAAAATTCGTCTTTCAATACACTTTACAAATATTGAATATCTACGGTTTAATACAAAGTCCATCATATTGTTTAACATCGGAAATTTTCTGATTTTCATCCAGGTAAATTTCCATGGTACAAAAGGTTATATCTTCTTTTAAAAAGATAGTTGTTTCATGTTTTGATATTAAAATAATACCATCTGGTTCAGATGACCAATCGAATGGAAAATAAAAAGTTACATTATTAGTAAAAAAAGGACGCAAGTATTCCTTACTACCATCACTCCTAATTAAGGTGATACTAGTGCGCTTACCTTCATTATAGTAAAAATATGTTACCTTAGGGTGGAGATTTTTATAAAAATAACATAATAAAAAGATACATAAAACCATTAAAATTTTTTTATTCATAATCTATAACTTATTTTTACTTTCTAAATAAGTATGCCTTTTTCTTGCATCTGGCAATTCACAGAGAGATTTTTTATCTCTTCTCCCATCCCCGTTATTCGCCAATACTCAACCAACCCAAATATCAATATAAAGAAACCAAACCATTTCACTATTTTTTTCTTTTTCATAAACTTTGCCTATTATTTTAAAACTACTTCAATTGGGGATTGAAACAATATTATTTAAGGATAAAAATACCGGCAGATTCCCACCCGGCTTTTAAATAATTGAATTATATAAAATAATATAGATTAAAATTTTATTTATGGCATAAATTATCAATAAATTTTGCTTCTATCCTATGGAAAATAGATGGGTTTATAGAAAAGGATTCTGTTTGAGCATATAGACCTAAATCGAATATACCTTCTTCATCTAAGTTCAAGTCTAATGGCATTCCTAGCCAAACTTCATTATGGAGATAATAAAAAGACAGTAATTTACCTTGGTCATCATATAAATAGATACCAGAGTTGAGGCCGTCTATGCTTAAAAAATTTCCTATACTATCAAGACAAACAACAATTTTTTTATTTTCACTTACGCTAAACCTTTCACATTGGTCCCCATCACTAGGAACTGGATAACTAGGTAAAGTCTTTTCTTTATAATGGCAATATGCGCTATATCTAAAATAAAAATAAGAAAAAATTATAGTTAACAAAATGGTTATTAGGGCAAATTTTTTAAACATGATTCCACTTGTCTATTTTAATTCCAATTCAAAAGAAGGTCGTCTGAAAAGTCTCAGACGACCTTTATAAATTCCGGGTTTCAACTCAATCTGTACTTGCTCAATGGATTAATTAAGAAGAGCTTTCTTCTTATTTAAATATTTTTTTATTTCTCTGATATTTTTTAATTTAAATTCTATTTTATGATCAGATATACCATTAAATCCTGATGCGTTCTCACCTAAGATATGATTTGAAAGTATTAGTTTTAACTCACCATTTTCTTTGTTTTGATAAATTTTATATAAATAAATCGTATAATCTTTGCCATCCAGTTGAGGATAGCAACAAAATTCCTCTGAAAATAGAATAATAAGCAATGGGGGATGGCGATTATCCTTATATACGCTCACTGCTTCTAAGTTGATTTTCCTACTTGGACTATTCTCTTTTCTAAAATTTTTTAATTCATATTTTTTTCCATTAACCACTATACTGTTATAGATTATTTCTTCTATTCCATCTATTCCGTTGATTTCGTCTATTTCTTCATGATGAATGGTGATACAGTGTGATGCCGAAAATAAAGCATCATTCGTTTTGAAGAGGCTTAATTTGTAATTCTGATCATCACATGATTTATCTTCATTTTTTATAGACTGAATTTCCTGGGCGATGCAAAAGCCGGATGAAAAAAATAGGATTATAGATATGATCAAAGATTTCATGATGTAACCTTTAAGAAAGAGGGTAAGTAAATGGATAAGTAAGTTGGGCGAGGCTCAATGACACCTTCAAATCGCTCAAAATATTGGGTTAAGCCTAATCTAGGCTTACAGTTCTTTTTTAAGCGTCCGTGTATCAAAGTCGATGACAAAAGGCTTGGATCGATAACCGCGATCCATTCCCTCGTAGAATGCAGCTACACATTTGAATGTATATCTTTTTTGTTTAAATTTTTCCTGTATGCATTCAGATGAATTATGGTATCTACACAAGCGAATACTTCCTGTCAAACTATCAGTCTGACTATTTTTTAGCTCACTATATTCTGGACCAAGAATAAATCCAAATAACTCTACTTTACTAAATAACTTTGCATCATGTGTTTTTTCAACACTTTCACAATTGGCATGATGTGTATATGCTTTTTGTAAATTATTTATCATTTCTTGTTTAGTATTAATAAAATCTATATCAAACATGATTTCATTAAAATCTTTGTTGATCACATAATTTTTAGGTTGTAACTCATAATCATTAAAAGAAACGATACATGAGGCCAGAAATAGAACTGCGATAAAAATTAAATATTTACCTTTCGACACTTTTTAACTCCTCTGGATAAGATGGTAAAAGCAGGTTTGTCTTTTTTCGAATAGTTTTTGCATAAACATCATGTTTATCATGGTTGCGGCTGTTGGTTGGGTAATGTTCTTGGGTGTTGGCGGTTTCGATGGCGGCGAAAGAACGGGGTAGGATTGGCAGTCAGCCATGAGGTTTATGATGAAAGTCTGAATATAAGTCAAAATGACAGGCAGGATAAACAACGGATGATAAGAGGTAGAGATGTCGTATGGGTGGTTTGGGAGGAAATGGGGATGAAAGGTCGTCTGAAAGTGGGTTTTCAGACGACCTTTTTGTATTTGTGGGGTTCGTGGGTGAAGCCCACGCTACGGGTTGTGTGGTTGTAGTTTGGGGGGAGTCCCGACGGGATATTTGTTTGCCGTCATTCCCGCGCAGGCGGGAATCCACTTTTGAATTTCGGCAACTGTTTTTGAATATCTGTTTCTTAGGGTTTCCGATGGATTCCCGCCTGCGCGGGAATGACGGCTGCTGGAGGTAATTATGGGTTGGATTGGCAGCGTTTGCGTTGAAAGTTGCGATGAAGTAGATGAGATTAGAAAGAAGGTCATCTGAAAGTTGGGTTTCAGACGACCTTTTGGTATTTGTGGAATTCGTGGGCGGAGCCCACGCTACGTTGGGTTTCAGACGACCTTGGGTCAGAGGTCGAAGGCGGCGTTGATGAGGCGTTTGGTGTAGTCTTTCTGCGGGTGGTGGAAGATTTGGTCTGCGCTGCCGTATTCGACGAGTTCTCCGTGCTGCATGACGGCGACGTTATCGCTGACGGCGCGGACGACGGAGAGGTCGTGGCTGATGAAGATGTAGGTCAGTCCGTATTTGGTTTGGAGTCCGCGCAGCAGTTCGACGACTTTGATTTGGACGGAGCGGTCGAGGGCGGAGGTGGGTTCGTCGAGGAGGATGAACTTGGGCCGCAGGATGAGGGCGCGGGCGATGGCGATGCGTTGGCGTTGTCCGCCTGAGAATTCGTGCGGGTAGCGGTTGAGGGCGTCGGCGGGCAGGGAGACTTCGTCCAGGACTTTGAGGACGAGTTCGGTGCGTTGGGCTTTGGTCATTTCGGGGCGGTGAACGGTGAGGCCTTCGCCTATGATTTCGCCGACGGTGAGGCGGGGGGAGAGTGAGCCGTAGGGGTCTTGGAAGACGATTTGGCGTTCGGCTTTGAGTTGGCGCGCGCGCTCGGGGGTGAGGGCGGCGAGGTCGCTGCCGTCGAAGTGTATGCTACCTTGGTAGGGGAGCATTTGCATGATGGCTTTGCCGAGTGTGGATTTGCCGGAACCGGATTCGCCGACGATGCCGAGGGTTTCGCCTTGGCGGATGGCGAGGCTGATGTTTTTGACGGCGTGGAAGGTTTTGAGGGGTTTGCCGAAGAAGTTGTGTTTGAGGGTGAAGTGGACGTCGATGCCGTCGGCACGGATGAGCTCGGGCGGGTTGCCTTCTACGGGGTCTTTCATGCCTTTGGGGACGGAGTGGATGAGTTGTGCGGTGTAGGGGTGGGTGGGGTTGGCGAAAACTTGTTTGATTTTGCCGCGCTCGACGATTTCGCCGTCTTTCATGACGCAGACGGTTTCGGAGTAGTGTTCGGCGAGTCCGAGGTCGTGGGTGATGAAGATTATCGCCATGCCCATTTGTTTTTGGAGGTCGTGGAGGAGGTCGAGGATTTCTGCCTGGATGGTGACGTCGAGGGCGGTGGTGGGTTCGTCGGCGATGAGCAGGGCGGGCTCGTTGAGCAGCGCCATGGCGATCATGATGCGCTGGAGCTGGCCGCCTGAGAATTCGTGGGGGTATTGTTTCAGACGACGTTCTGCTTCGCGGATGCCGACGCGGTTGAGGAGGTCGAGGATGCGTTCGCGGGCGGCTTTGCGGGTGATGGTTTTGTTGTGGACGCGCAGGGCTTCCATGAGCTGGGTGCCGATTTTCATGAAGGGGTTCAGCGAGGTCATGGGCTCTTGAAAGATGAAGCTGATGCGTCCGCCGCGCAGGCTGCGGAGGGTTTTTTCGTCTGCGTCGAGGATGGATGTGCCGTCGAAGGTGATGCGCGAGTCTTTTCCGTAGCAGGTGGTGTTTTCGGGCAGGAGGCGCATGAGGGACATGGCGGTAACGGATTTGCCGGAACCGGATTCGCCGACGAGGGCGAGGGTTTCGCCTTTGGCGACTTTGAAGCTGATGTTGCGCACGGCGTGGACGGTTTTTTCGTGGAGTTGGAAGCGGATGTCGAGGTTTTCGACGGTGAGTAACGGGGTGTTCATGGGTGTGTCCTCGTGGTGTGTGTCAGCGGTCTTTGGGGTCGAGTGCGTCGCGCAGGCCGTCGCCGATGAAGTTGAAGCAGAAGAGGGTGGCGACGAGGAAGAAGCAGGGGACGAGGAGCTGCCACGGGGCGGCTTCCATGGAGGCTGCGCCGTCTTGGAGCATGGAACCCCAACTGGTCATGGGTTCTTGTACGCCCAATCCGAGGAAGCTGAGGAAGGATTCGAACATGATCATGCCGGGGACGAGCAGGGAGGCGTAAACCATGACGACGCCGAGTACGTTGGGGATGATGTGGCGGGTAACGATGCGGCGGCGGGATACGCCTGTGATGCGGGCGGCTTCGACGAATTCTTTGTGTCTGAGGCTGAGGGTTTGGCCGCGGACGATGCGGGCGACGTCAAGCCATGAGACGAGTCCGATGGCGACGAAGATGAGGAAGAGGTTGCGCCCGAAGAAGGTGGTGAGGAGGATGACGAAGAACATGAAGGGGAAGGCGTTGAGGATTTCGAGCAGGCGCATCATGACGGAGTCGAGTTTGCCGCCGAAAAAGCCTGCGAGTGCGCCGTAGAGCGTGCCGATGACGACGGCGACGAGTGCGCCTGCGATACCGATGAGCAGGGAAATGCGCCCGCCGGCGGCGGCGCGGGTAAGGAGGTCGCGTCCGAGCAGGTCGGTGCCGAAGTAGTGGCGGGTGGCGAAGGAAGGCGGGATTTGCATGTTGTCCCAGTCGGTGTAGTCGTAGGTGTAGGCGCTGATCCAGGGGGCGGCGACAACGAAGAGGGTGATGGCGGCAAGGATGAAGACGCTGCACAGGGCGGCTTTGTTGTTGCTGAAACGCCGCCATGCGTCCTGCCACAGGCTGCGTCCGTGTACTTGTGCCTGTTCGGCTGCGTCTGCTATGGCGCGGGAATTTTTCTTGTTAAATAGCATGGTGTTCTCCGTTTTTTGTTCGGGGGTCGTCTGAAAACGGCAAAACCGGTTTTCAGACGACCTTTTTTGCTTTTAATAGCGGATTTTGGGGTCGATCAGGGCGTAGAGGATGTCGAGTATGGCGTTGAAGACGATGGTCAGTACGCCGACGAGGATGGTCAGTCCCAAGATCATGCCGTAGTCGCGGTTGAGCGCGCCGTTGACGAAGAGTTGTCCGATGCCGGGCAGTCCGAAGACGCTTTCGATGACGATGGCGCCGGTGATGATGCCGACGAAGGCGGGAACGAGATAGGAGAGGATGGGCAGCATGGCGGGACGCAGGGCATGGCGCAGGACGATGCTGTTCATGGACAGCCCTTTGGCGCGGGCGGTGCGGATGTAGGGGCTGTTCAACACTTCTATCATCGCGCCGCGCGTGATGCGGGCGAGGCCTGCGACATAGCCTATGGAGAGGGCGGCGACGGGCAGGATGAGGCTGGTCAGCGCGCCGTCGTTCCAGCCGCCGGCGGGCAGCCATTTGAGGGTGATGGCGAAGATGAAAATCATGATGGGGGCTTTGACGAAGCTGGGGACGACGATGCCGGTCATGGCGGCGGTCATGATGGTGTAGTCCGCCCATGTGTTGCGCCTGAGTGCAGCGATGGTGCCCATGAGTACGCCCAAGACGGTGGAGACGATGAAGGCGTACACGCCCAGTTCGACGGAGACGGGCAGGGCTTGGGCGAGCAGCTCGTTGACGTTGTAGTCTTTATATTTGAACGAGGGGCCGAGGTCGCCGTGGGCGAGTTGTTTGAGATAGTCGAAGTATTGCAGGTACATCGGGTCGTTCAGGTGGTATTTGGCCTCGATGTTGGCCAGTACGGCGGGCGGTACGTTTTTGTCGCCGGTGAAGGGGCTGCCGGGTGCGAGCCGCATCATGAAGAATGAGACGGTAATCAGGACCAGCATGGTGGGGATGGCGGAAAGTATGCGGCGGATGATGAATTTCAGCATATCGTACCTGCTCGGGGCTTGGTGGGGCGGAATATGCCTGAATACGGGAAGGTCGCCTGAACGGGGTTCGGACGCTTGGGGTGGTTTTCTCTTCTTTGTAGTCAGGCCCTTGGTTTTTGGGTGTGCGGGCTTTTGCTTTTATGGTCGTCTGAAACGGGATTTTGGGTTTCAGACGACCTTTGGGCTGATGCTTTTCGTGGGCAAAGCCCACGCTACGGCTTTTATGGTTGTCTGAACACTTTGGATGGGGTTTCGGACGGTTTTTTATTGCGGCAGTCGCGGGTGGCAGCCTGCGTTTTGTGTTTGTTTCGGAGGTCGTCTGAAACGGGATTTTCGGTTTCAGACGACCTTTTTGCTGGTGTTTTTCGTGGGCAAAGCCCACACTACGGCCGTTTTCAGACGACCTTTGCCGTCAGCGCGCCAGCGGTTCGGTGCGTTTGATCAGCCATGCTTTTGCCGCGCCTTCGGTCAGCGGCTCGAGGCGGCGGCGGACTTCGGCGTGGTAGCGGTTGACCCAGTCGATTTCGCCGTCGGTCATGAGGGCGGTGTCCATCAGGCGGGTGTCGATGGGGCAGAGGGTCAGGGTTTCGAAGTAGAGGAAGCTGCCGAACTCGGTTTCCTGCGGGTTGGCGACGGCTTGGTTGGCGGCGAGGTTCTCAATGCGGATGCCCCATTTGCCGGGACGGTAGAGTCCGGGTTCGATGGAGGTCACCATGCCTTTTTTCATGGCGTGCTGCGGACCGGGAACGGCAGCGCAGGCGATGACTTGCGGGCCTTCGTGGACGTTGAGGAAATAGCCTACGCCGTGGCCTGTGCCGTGGCCGTAGTCGCATTGCGCCTGCCACAGGGGTTTGCGGCAGATGGCGTCTATCATCGGCGAGAGGATGTTTTCGGGGAACACGGCTTCGGCAAGCGCGATATGGGCTTTGAGGACGAGGGTGTTGTCGCGTTTTTGTTCGGCACTCGGTGTGCCGACGGGGACGACGCGGGTGATGTCGGTCGTGCCGCCTTTGTATTGCGCGCCGGAGTCGATGAGCAGGAGGCCGTTGCCGCTGATGGTGCTGTGGCTTTCGGGCGTTGCGCTGTAATGCGGCAGGGCGGCGTTGGCGTTGAAGCCCGCGATGGTGTCGAAACTCAATGAAATGAAGCCCGGACGTGCGCTGCGGTAGCGGTGGAGCATGGTGTCCACGTCGATTTCGGTCAGGCTGCCGCCGTTGTCGATGATGTCTTCAAACTCGGCGAAGAAGCCGCACAACGCCGCGCCGTCTTGTTCCATCGCTTCGCGGATGTGGGCGATGTCGGCTTCGGATTTGACGGATTTGAAGAAGGTGGACGGGTTGATGCCTTCGATCAGGTGCACGCTTTCGGGCAGGCGCACGAGGGTGCTGACGGCGGTTTTGTTCGGCTCGATAAGCAGCGTGCCGCCGATTTGCGCGAGTTTGTCGGCAACTTGGGCGTAAGGTTCGACCGTGATGCCTGCGGTTTGCAGCGCGGCGGCGGCTTCGGCGTTCAGACGATCTTGGTCGGTAAACAGGACGGCATTGTCTTTGCCGATAAGCAGGAAGGATACGAAAACGGGGTTGAAAGGCACGTCGCTGCCGCGCAGGTTGGTCAGCCAAGCGATGTCGTCAAGCGAGGAAACCAAGTGGTAATCCGCGCCTTTTTCCGCCATGACGGCGCGCACGCGGGCGAGTTTTTCGGCGGCGGTTTCAGAGACGTAGGCGGGGTCGTGGATGAACACGGTTTCGGCGGGGATGGCGGGACGGCTGGTCCACACTTGGTCAAGCAGGTTGTCGGGGTGTTCGATGCGGATGTTTTTGGCGGCTAGGGATTGCGCCAAAGTGCGTTTGCCGGTGAGCGACACCATATCGGAAGGGATGCCGACGGCGGCGTTTTCGGGCAGGTTTGCCGCGAGCCATTCGTTATACGGCGGAACTTGCCCGCTTTTTTGCAACTCGATGCCGCTGCCTGCAAGCTGTTTGGTGGCTTGTTCCCAATAGCGGCTGTCCACCCACACGCCCGCTTCATCGGCGGTAACGACAAATGTGCCGACCGAGCCGGTAAAGCCCGACAACTCGCGGCGCGCCTGCCAGTGTGCGGGCAGGTATTCGGAAAGATGGGGGTCGGCGGAGGGGATGACGAGTGCGTCCAAACCTTGCGCCTTCATGGCTTCGCGCAATGCGGACAGATAATTCGATACGGTATTCATGAACGGATTCTCCAATAGGTTTCGCGGTTTCAGACGACCTTTTTATAGCGGATTAACTTGATGTACAGAGAGGTCGTCTGAAAAACGTGTCTATGTTATCAAATCACTTCTTGGGTGCAAACGACCAATTCTTGATGGTGTAGTTTTTCAGCGGGTCGCGGTCGGAGTAGCCTTGGATATCGGGTTTCACCAGATTGATGCTGACTTGGTGATACAGCGGGATAAAGGCGTCGTCGCGTTGCAGCATCGCCTCGGCGCTGACGTAGCGGCGGGCGCGCTCTTCGGCGGAAATGCCCGCTTCGAGCGTGCTGTTCATCAGCTTGTCAAACTCGGGATTCTTGTAATGGAAGGCGTTGTTCGGATTGTTGGATTTGAAAATATTGAGCATGCCCGCAGGGTCGTTGTAGTCGGAACACCAGCCCGCAAACGCCATGCTGAAGTTGCCTTGCAGGCGCTTGTCCAAAAAGGTTTTCCATTCTTCGTTCATCAGCGTGGGGCGCACAAACGGTACGGTCGCCTTCCAAATGGATTGCAGCGCGGTAATCTGTTTCTTGGCGGCCTCGCTGGTGGTATAGACGATTTGGAATTCGAGCGGTTTCTCTTCGCTGTAACCCGCTTCGCGCAAGAGTTTTTCCGCTTCGGCAATGCGCGCTTCGCGCTTGAGCGGCTTCCACGCGGGCGCAGACTCGCCGCCGCCCTGCATATTCGGCGGGGTAAGCTGGAACGCCTCCTTGTCGCCGCGTCCGGCAACTTTGGTAATGATGGCGCGGTCGGTCAGCAGGTTGAGCGCGCGGCGGACTTTGGGATTTTTAAATTCGGCGGATTCCAAGTTCGGCTCTAAAAACCAAGAACACAGCAAAGTCGCGCGCCGGACCTGCCCGGGAAATTCTTTCTCGGCAATCTTAATTTGATCGGAAGGGATGCCGTAGGTAACGTCCACTTCGTCGGCACGGTAGCGGTCGTATTCTTTGCCGATGGCGAGGAACACCGCCTGCGGGATGGATACTTTTTTGCTGTCGTAATAAGTAGGGTTTTTATCCATGGTGATGTGGCTGTTGACACGCCATTCTTTGAGGATGTATGCGCCGCTGGAAACATAATTGCCCGGCTGCGTCCATTTTTCGCCGAATTTCTCGACCGTGGCGCGGTGGACGGGGTAGGTGAACTGCTGAATCAGCATATCGGGGAAATACGGCACGGGCGCGGTGAGCGTAAATTGCAGCGTTTTCTTGTCCAAAGCCTTGACGCCCAAAGTATCCGGCTTCGCCTTGCCTTGCAGGATTTCCGCCGCACCCTGTATTTTCGCGTCTTCCAAATAGCTGCTGTTAGGCGCGGCGGTTGCGGGATCGGCGAGGCGGCGGAAGCTGTAAACGAAATCTTCGGCGGTAATCGGGTCGCCGTTGCTCCAATTTGCATCGCGCAGGTGGAACGTCCAAACGCGCCCTTCGTCTGACGGCTCCCATTTCAACGCCAAAGCGGGAATGGTTTTGCCTTCGGCATCTGTACTGACCAAGCCGTCCATCATCTGGCGGATAATCGCGCCTGCCGCCATATCCGAGCTTTTTTGCGGGTCGAGCGTACTCGGTTCGACCGCATTGCTGATGACGATTTTATTGTATTCGCTGCGCTTGAATTCGGGCGCGGGCTTGACTTCGCGATGACACGCCGACAGCGCAAGCACTATGGCAAGCGATAAAGCCGATATGGAATAAGGTTTGTTCGGCAGCACGTTTTTTCTCCTCTTCTCGCTATCTCTCCCTCCATCCTGCGTTTTGCAAAAAATAAAAAAACTACATATGACTATATGGTAGGGAAATATTCTGATTTTTGGCGGATAAAAAGATTTATTCTCTATGGATATTTGAAAAAATCCGCCTGTTTTGGAAATCGGTTTGCAAGATAACACAAAAAAACGCCGTAAAAAACATTTTTTGAAATAAAAGTTACAAGTGATTACAAAAATATTGATTTTTTTGCACGCCTCAAATAGTATAAAACCCTGTTTAAACGCAGCCTCAGAAAAACCAAGCAAAAGGAGAATAAAATGAAGAAGTTATTAATGATTGCGGTTGCCGTCCCGCTTGCCGTCCCCGCATTGGCATCCGATAACGAAGCCAAAATCGGCGGACGGATATTTACTTCTATCGAACACGAACGCAACGGCAAAGGGCAATCCGCTACCGATATATCCGACAACAACAGCCGCATCTGGATTATGGGCAGTGAAAAACTCGACAAAGACCTCAAGCTCATCTACGGCGTCAATTCATTCGTCGCCTTCGACTACAACGGCTGGAGTACGGACGACTCCTACATCGGTCTGCGCGGCGATTTCGGTACCGTCCGCGCCGGCTGGCTCAGTACCCCCATGCACTACCTGACCGGCGAACAAGACGCGTTCAACGGCAACAACCACACCCAAACCATGGGGCGCATGACCCGTTTCGGCGGCCGTGAAATCGCCCTGAACTACGAATCCAAAACCTTTGACAACGGCTTCAACTACCGCGTCCAAATCGCGCCCGGTGCCAACAAATATAAAGACAGAAAGCGCAACGGCGACTGGATGGCGGGCGTAGGCTTGCACTACAAACACCCGACCAACGGCTTCAACGCTCACTACGCCCTCGAATACGCCCGCAACGGCTCGCCTGACGATACCAAAGACAGACAGGTTCATTCCATGAAAGTCGGCTACGACAAAGACAATCTCTACCTCGCCGCCGGCATGATGTACGCCCGCAATGTTGCCGACAAATTCCACTGGGAAGACGAAACCAAAACCAATACCAACACCCGCGATTTCCAAGTGACCGCCGGCTACACCATGGGCAACATCACCCCCAAACTCGGCGTCGCCTACGGCCGCTCCGATACCGGCAAGAACTACAAACAGCTCGCGTTCAACACCGAATACAAATTCTCCAAACGCACGACCCTCTCGTTCAACTCCGGCGTAGTCAAAGAAAGCAAAGACCCCAAAACCGGCTGGGCGGCAGGCGTGTCATTGGAACACAGCCTGCAATAACACGGGATTTGAAGCATAAAAGGTCGTCTGAAAATCTAAATATGGGTTTTCAGACGACCTTTGTGTTTTATAGTGGATCAACTTTAAACCAGTACGGCGTTGCCTCGCCTTGTCGTACTATCTGTACTGTCTGCGGCTTCGTCGCCTTGCCCTGATTTTTGTTAATCCACTATATCAAATACCTGTCAGACGCATTCTTGCAAACAATGTTTCCGATACTCAAATTCTCATGAAAAAAACGTCGTCTGAAACTGATTTTCAGACGACGTTTGCCATTCACGCCCCTAGCGGATTCATTCCGCTTTCTCCAGCAAGGCGAAGCCTTCCACTTTGTTTCTCGGGCGCGCGCCCTGCCAGATTTTCGTCCAGCCCGGCGGCGCATCGGTATTTTTAGGCTGCTGCACCAGACGGTAGCGGCAGGCAGCATCGTCGATATGGAGTGTCAAGTCGCTGTATTGCGCCCAAGCGATACGGGCGCGGTGGTCTTCGTTGGCGATGCTGATACATTCGAGGTCGTCTGAAAGCCGTTGTTTCAGTTCGGGAGAGAGGGCGGCTTCCATTTGGAGGACGACGGGTGCATGGCTTTTGGCGGCGTCGAGCCACGGCAGGAACAGGGTCATCAGCAATGCCCACGCCAGCGTAACGCCTGCCGCCCAGTTGGTCACTGCCTGTCTGCCGCGGATGTTTTTGCGGGTAATCGCCCACAGCCACAGCGGGGTAAACAGCAGGGCGACCGCCATCGGTATCGGGTCGATGTCGGGCGTGTAATACGGGCTGAAATAGGCGGCGCGTTCGGCGAGTTTGGCAGGCCAGCCGTAGTTCATGGCGAAGAAGCCCGTCCACAGGAAAATGGCGAACAATCCGAACGCCATAACGCCGAACCAGTTGATAAACGCCGCCGCGCCGCGCCGCAGTCCGTCCAGTTGCGCCGCGCCAAGCAGGGCGAGCGGGGGCAGCAGCCAGACGAGGTTGTCTTGGAGGCGTTGCGGGCTGACGGCAAGAATGCTGAGGACGATGAGGAACCACGAAATGCACAATACGTTCCAGTTTTTTTCGCGTATGCGGGGGCGGCTTAACGTCCATGCGGCGAGCGGCCACGCGGGCAGGGTAAACCAGAGCAGGTTTTTCAGGTAATAGAACAGGCTGAAGGTCGTCTGAAAACCACCCAAACCGCCGAATGCGCCGAGCGAGTGGTGTTGCAGCCAGACGGAAAACAGTGCGGGCTGCGTTCTGGAGAAAATGAGCGGATAAACCGTCAAGAGCGGCAGTCCGATGGCGAACGCGCCGACCAGCGTCAGGTAATAGCGTTTGACGCGCCATTTCTCATCGAGCAGCAGGGCAGGTGCTAAAAACATCAGCGCGGCGGTCATCAGATAGCCCGATGAGAGCGACAGCAACGCCCAGCCGCCGCCCAGCAGCAGGGAGGAGGTAATGACGCGGCGTTGCGCCAACGAAAAGCCGCACAATATCATGCCCGACGCGGCAAAGGCGACGGAAGCGGGGTTGAGGAAGTGCGCGACCGAGAGCAGCCCGATGCTGCCGATCAGGATGAGGACGACGCTGCGCCCGTGGTGCCTGCCCAAAAAGTTGAATCCGGCAAAACCGCAGGCGGTCAGCCCGATAATCGTAAAGAAAACGCCCGCAAAACGCGCGGCATCATAAGCGTCCGCCGCCCAAGGCGACAACAGGTGTTTGAACGCCGCCGCCACCCACAAATAGATGGGCGGAATCTGAAAATCCGGCTGTCCCAACACATGGGCGACCAACGGCGTCGCGCCTGCGTCTAAGGCTTCGACGGCGGTAAAGACGGTCGGTTCGGCGGGGTTCCACAAGTCGTGCGAAAACACGCCCGGCCACAGCCAGGCAAATGCCATCAGCAGCAAAAGCCAGGGTTTTTCATGGGTTTTGGCAGGTTGTCGCGGATCGGGCGGGGTGTAAGTGAGCATAGCTTTGAGGATGTTGAACGTATTTTCGTGTAGTTTAGCAAAGATTCGGCGGGAGGTCGTCTGAAAGGAGGGATTTGGGTTTTTACTTCATTCAAACCACGTTTTCAGACGACCTTATATCGACGCTGCCGCTGACGCAAATCAAGCGCAGGCAAATCCCGCCTTTACCGATGCGCCCCGTTCGCGGATAATTGAGAACATTCCCATTTCCGTTTCCAACCTTCACAAAGGATACATCATGGCATTTCTGAAACTGACCGAACAAAACGTGCAGGGCAAAACCGTCCTCATCCGCGCCGATATGAACGTGCCGTTCAAAGACGGCAAAATCAGCGACGACACCCGTATCCGCGCCTCGCTCGCGTCCATCAAATACTGCCTGGACAACGGCGCGTCCGTTATCGTGATGACCCACTTGGGCCGACCGACCGAAGGCGAGTTCCACCCCGAAGACGACGTCGCGCCCGTTGCCGCGCACTTGGGCGGCCTGTTGGGCAAAGACGTGAAAGTATTGAACGACTGGCGTGAAAACAAACCCGCCCTGAACGCGGGCGATGTCGTCATGTTGCAAAACGTGCGCATCAACAAAGGCGAGAAGAAAAACGATTTGGAACTGGGCAAAGCCTATGCCGCCTTGTGCGACGTGTTCGTCAACGACGCGTTCGGCACCGCCCACCGCGCCCAAGCCTCGACCGAAGCCGTCGCCCAAGCTGCGCCCGTTGCCTGTGCCGGCGTATTGATGGCGGGCGAACTCGACGCTTTGGGCAAAGCCCTGAAACAGCCCGCGCGCCCGATGGTGGCGATTGTCGCCGGCAGCAAAGTGTCCACCAAACTGACCATCCTCGAATCGCTGGCGGACAAAGTCGACCAACTCATCGTCGGCGGCGGTATCGCCAACACCTTCCTGTTGGCGGAAGGCAAAGCCATCGGCAAATCTTTGGCGGAACATGATTTGGTGGAAGAATCCAAAAAAATCATGGCGAAAATGGCGGCCAAAGGCGGCTCCGTACCGCTGCCGACCGATGTCGTCGTTGCCAAAGCCTTTGCCGCCGATGCCGAAGCGGTTGTGAAAGACATTGCCGACGTTGCCGAAGACGATATGATTTTGGACATCGGCCCGAAATCCGCCGCCGCACTTGCCGAACTGCTCAAAGCCGCAGGCACTGTGGTGTGGAACGGTCCGGTCGGCGTGTTTGAGTTTGACCAGTTCGCAGGCGGCACGAAAGCCCTTGCCGAAGCCATCGCCCAAAGCAAAGCATTCTCGATTGCGGGCGGCGGCGACACGTTGGCGGCGATTGCCAAATTCGGCGTTACCGACCAAATCGGCTACATCTCCACCGGCGGCGGCGCGTTCCTCGAATTCTTGGAAGGCAAAGAGTTGCCTGCCGTAGCCGCTTTGGAAAAACGCGGCGCGTAAGCGGTTTGACGTAAAAAAGAGGTCGTCTGAGAACTCTAAAATAGGTTTTCAGACGACCTCTTTAGTATGGTTGCCGCGTTTTGACGGCAAGGCGGGGTATGTTTTATTTCAACAGGTTTTTCAAAGCCAAGCGCACGCCTTCGCCGACTTCCGTGCCTTTGGGGATGCCTTTGATGGCGGCTTTTGCCTCGCGTTCGTTGTAACCCAGCGCAATCAGGGTGTTTACGATGTCGTCCGTTTCGTCGGCGGCAGGAGCGGCGGCGAAAAGCTCGTCGGCAGCAGCATGGGAAACCAGTTTGCCGCGCAGTTCCAAAACCATGCGTTCGGCGGTTTTTTTGCCGATGCCCGGGGCGGAGGACAGGCGTTTGATGTCTTCGTCGGCAACCGCGCGGGCAAGTTCGTCGGCGGACATGGCGGAGAGTATGCCCAGTGCGGTTTTTGCGCCGATGCCGCTGACTTTGACCAACTGGCGGAACGTCGCCCGCTCGTCGGCAGTCGCGAAGCCGAACAACAAATGCGCATCTTCACGGACGACAAGCTGGGTGTAAAGCTGCACGGTTTCGCCCAAGGCGGGCAGGTTGTAGAAAGTCTGCATGGATACGTCGGCTTCGTAGCCGACGCCGTTGACGTCGATGACGATTTGCGGCGGGTTTTTCTCAATAAGCTTGCCGGTCAGTCTGCTGATCATGTGGATTCCGAGTGGCGTTGGCGGGGTCGTCTGAAAACGCGGTTTTGTATGATTGCGGCGTTTCAGATAACCTTGATTGTTTGGCGGGTTAGTTTTAAACCGGTACGGCGTTTCCGTATGGCTTTTGCGTGTATCTGAAAGATAATAAAAAAGCTGAGTTTTTCAACTCAGCTTTTTAAATTTGGTGGGTCGTGAGCGATTCGAACGCTCGACCAACGGATTAAAAGTCCGCTGCTCTACCGACTGAGCTAACGACCCGATAAGCCGTGCATTATATGGATGCGTCGGAAAGGTGTCAACTTATTTTTGCCAGTATTGCATAATTTTTTGTTTTCAATGGATTTTATCTTTCATTGTTCGGCGTGTCCGATGAAAAGCGAAGCGTTTACAGCAGCCAGCCGCCGTCGAAACGGTTTAAAAATTCGCTAAATTGCTGTTGCGCCCTATGGATAACGATTGGGTCCTGCGTTTCCAATACGGCTTCAAAACGCGCCACTTCTGCGGCGATGATGTGCCGGTTGTCACCGAGGAATTCTTCATACAGGCGTTTGGCTTTTTCCAACAGATAGATATTGTGCTGCTGATCGCGCGGATGGATTTTCAAGGCGGCGAGTTTGATCAGGGAAGCCTTGATTTCTTCAGGCGTCAGGCTTTGGCTGTTTTGACGGAAAACCTGATTGATGTGCAGATTCAGGTTTTTGTTGCTGATGTCGACTTCTAAAAGCCCGTTGACGTCGTAGCTGAAGCGGACGTCTATCGATACCTGTCCTTTCGGCTTGGGCGGGACGTTGACCGACAGTTCGCCCAGTTTCAGGTTTTCTTTGGCAAGCATGGACTCGCCCTGCAAAACATCGACCAAAATCACTTTCTGCCCGTCGTGGGAAGTGATGAAAGTTTCGACGCGCGAAACGGGAACGGGCATATTGCGTTCAATAATCGGGAAAAACCGTCCGGTAACGTATTGGTCGCCAATGTCCATGCCGGCTTCCGTGCCGAGCGAGAAGGGCATCACGTCGGTAAGGACGACTTCTTCCACGCTTTCGTTGCGCGCAATCAGCGCCGCCTGCACCGCCGCGCCGCGTGCGATGGCTTCGTCGGGATTGACCGAAACAAGCGGGATACGGCGGAACAGTTGGGCAATGGAATGCCGAATCATCGGCATCCGCGTCGCGCCGCCGACCAAGATGATGCCGTCGATTTGCGAAGGGTGCAGCTTGGCATCGCGCAATGCGCGTTCCAGCGGTTGGCGCAGGCGGCCCATTAATGGCGTGGCGGCTTCTTGGAATTCTTCGCGGCTGATGACGGCGGAGTGAACCGTGTCGCCGTAATGGAAACGGATTTCCGCCTGCATTTCTTCGCCGAGTTTGCGCTTGGCGGTTTCCAATACCTGCCACAATTCGCTGTTTTGCGCCAGTTTGTCGCTTTCAGACGACGTCAGCGTCGTGCATTTTTTCAGGAAACACTGGCGCAGCACGTTGACGAAATCTTCGCCGCCCAAATGGTTGTCGCCCGCGCTGGCGGATACTTGGACGACGCCGTCGAAATAATCGAGTACGGATACGTCAAACGTCCCGCCGCCCAAGTCGTAAATCAAAAAGCGCGTGTCGTCGGGTTTTTCCTGCAAACCGTAAGCAAGGCCGGCGGCAGTCGGTTCGTTGAGTAAACGCAAGACGTTCAAACCTGCCATCTGTGCCGCGTTTTTCGTTGCCTGACGTTGGATGGCGTTGAAATAGGCGGGAACGGTCAGAACGACATCGCATACCGGTTCTCCCAAAAAGGCTTCCGCATCTTCTTTCAGGCTTTTCAAAATCAGCGCGGACAACTCTTCGGCACGGAACGTGCGCTTGCCCAAATGGAAAGTTTTATCCGTTCCCATAAATCGCTTGAACGCCGAGGCGGTCAGCGTCGGGGCGGTGGAGAGGCGTTCGCGTGCGGCGATGCCGGTCAGGATGCTGCCGTCTTCGGCGACGCTGATGACCGACGGTGTCAGAAAATGGCCGTGTTGGTTGGGAATCAGGCGGGTTTCGCCGTTGTGGAACTGGGCAATCAGGCTGTTGGTCGTGCCTAAGTCGATACCGATTTGCAGGGTCATGAATGTCTCGTTTCGGAGGGGGTTGAATGTGTTTCAGACGACCTTTCACATCATCCGCACCGGGTCGTCTGAAAGAGGGAAGATTGCAAAATCATAACATTTCTTCCATTTATATGGAAAATCCGGCGGCGTTTCAGACTGGCGGATGGCGGGCTGCGTTGCCGTTTGGAGGAAGGGAAAAGGGGTTGGAATGGTTTTTATAGTGGATTAACTTTAAACCATTACGGCGTTGCCTCGCCTTAGCTCAAAGAGAACGATTCTCTAAGGTGCTGAAGCACCAAGTGAATCGGTTCCGTACTATCTGTACTGTCTGCGGCTTCGTCGCCTTGTCCTAATTTAAAGTTAATCCACTATATTTGCCGACGTTTCTAATCCGACATTGCTCTTGTCAATACAAATAAAAATAATAATTATTCTCTAATTAGGGAAAATATGTTAGGCTGATTTCTTTATTGTGTTAACGACTTAAGACGATGCCTGATATCAGCTCAACCAACCTCATCACCGCCTTCGGCATCGCCCTTGCCGCCGGATTGTTTACCGTATTGGGCAGCGGGTTGGTGATGTTTTCCAAAACGCCCAACCCGCGTGTCTTGTCGTTCGGATTGGCGTTTGCGGGCGGGGCGATGGTATATGTGTCGCTGACGGAGATTTTCAACAAATCCAGCGAAGCCTTCGGGCAGGTTTACGACAAAGACAAAGCCTTCGCCGCCGCGACGCTGGCTTTTCTGGCAGGCATGGGGGCGATTGCGCTGATTGACCGCCTTGTGCCGAACCCGCATGAAACGCTCGACCCGCACGACCCCGCCTTTCAGGAAAACAAACGCCGCCACATCGCCCGCGTCGGCATGATGGCGGCGTTTGCGATTACCGCGCACAACTTTCCCGAAGGTTTGGCAACGTTTTTCGCCACGCTGGAAAATCCCGCCGTCGGGATGCCGCTGGCGCTTGCGATTGCGATACACAATATTCCCGAAGGCATTTCCATTGCCGCGCCCGTTTATTTCGCCACCCGCAACCGCAAAAAAACCGTCCTCGCCTGCCTCGCTTCAGGGCTGGCCGAACCTTTGGGCGCGGTTTTGGGCTACACCATGCTCAAGCCGTTTTTATCGCCTTTCGTGTTCGGTGCAGTGTTCGGCGTGATTGCGGGTGTGATGGTGTTCCTCGCGTTGGACGAATTGCTGCCCGCCGCCAAGCGTTATTCCGACGGACACGAAACCGTTTACGGGTTGACGTCCGGCATGGCGGTGATTGCCCTGAGTTTGGTGTTGTTTCATTTTTAAATCTGAACTAGACAGGCGCGGCAGAGTCAAAAGCAGTGTCAAGGTCGTCTGAAACTTTAAGCGGGGCGGATTGGCTAAGAAATGCGGATAAATCGAAAAGATAAATAAAGGTAGTAAGTATAATATGCTAAAAATGTATAGGAAATCGCATATTTAAACTGCAAATTAGGCTTTTCGTAACATAAATTTACGAAATTTTATAGGTTTATTATTCAATAGAAATAGAATCTATGTGAAATTAATATCATTATTCTGCTATACTTAAAAACACTTTCTTAATTTTGACTATCCGTTTGGAGAAAAAATGTCCGAAAATTCACCTCTGCAATCCCTTCCTACTACCAACAAACGCATCATCGCCGCGGCTTTGGCGTTATTTTTAGGTTGCTTCGGAGCGCATAAATTCTATTTGGGCTTAAACAAAGCCGGTATCATCTATTTGGCGATTGGTGTGGTGGGTATGTTTTTTGTCTATCCTGCTTTGATAGTTGTTGTCGGTTTATCTCTCTTCGACATCTTTAAATACCTGACATCTACGCCGGAAGAATTTGAAAAAGTTTATGTTGTCGGTAAGAAAGAGTGGTTTTAAGCATTGGCTGATGCCTTTGAATTTTGAGCGGAACGATAGCGCGAAGTTTCAAATATTCAGTACATCTTAAAAACCAAAAAAAGGTCGTCTGAAAATTTTCAGACGACCTTTTTGTTATTGCGGGGAGACGAATATAAACGATTGTGGAATCAACTCTGGAAACGGCATCAGCCGCTGTAACGCAGCGCGGGGGCGGTGGCGAAGTTGGGGATACTCTGCACCGGCGGCGAGAAAATCAGACATGCCGCCATCGGCGACGATGGCGGTCGAGTTGGCAAACAGGATGCGTTTCAGGCGGGCAGTAAAAATAAAATCTGTGTGAAATTAATATCATTATTCTGCTATACTTAAAAACACTTTCTTAATATTGACTATCCGTTTGGAGAAAAAAATGTCCGAAAATACACCTCTGCAATCCTCTCGTATTACCGATGACAAACGACTTGTTGCCTCTGTTTTGGCGTTCTTTTTAGGTTGCTTCGGGGTGCATAAATTTTATTTGGGCGTAAACAAAGTCGGTATCATCTACCTGTTGATTTGTATTTTGGGTTCGTTTATTATCGTTGGCCCGATGATTGTTTTTGTTTTCTGTATCATCGACATCGTTAAATACCTGAAATGTACGCCGGAAGAATTTGAACAAGTTTATGTTGTCGGCAAGAAAGAGTGGTTTTAAGCATTGGCTGATGTCTTTGAATATTGAGCGGAACGATAGCGCGAAGTTTCAAATATTCATTTCATCTTAAAAACCAAAAAAGGTCGTCTGAAAATTTCCAGACGACCTTTTGCTATTGCGGGGAATGAAACGGCTAACCTGAAAACGGTATCAGCCGCCCATAAACCAGAATTTCAACGCCCACAATACGGCGACTATCCACACCATAGGCGGCACGTCTTTGATGCGGTTGCATAAAAGTTTAATCACGGCGTAGCTGATGAAGCCGAAGGCGATGCCGTCGGCAATCGAATAGGTGAACGGCATGAACACGATGGTCAGGAAAGCGGGGGCGGCTTCGGTCATGTCGTCCCAGTCGATTTCACGCGCGCTGCGCAGCATTTGTGCACCGACGTAGAGCAGCGCGGGCGCGGTGGCGAAGCCGGGGATGCTCTGCACCAGCGGCGAGAAAATCAGACACGCCAACATCAATACGCCGACGGTTACGGCGGTCAGACCGGTGCGGCCGCCTGCGGACACGCCCGCCGCGCTTTCGACATACGGCGTGGTTGAAGACGTACCCAGTGCGGCACCGGCGACAATCGCGGTCGAGTCGGCGAACAGGGCACGTTTCAGACGAGGCAGTTTGCCGTCTTCCAGCAGGCCCGCACGGTGGGAAACGCCGACCAGCGTGCCGGTGGAGTCAAACAAATCAACCAGGAAAAAGACGAAAATCACGCTGATCATGCTAATTTTAAAGAGACCGTTGAAATCCATCTGCATGAAAGTCGGCGCGATGCTCGGAATTTCGCCGACCACGCCTTTAAAATCGCTCAAGCCCAGCGGGGTGGAAATGGCTGTGATTGCCAGAATGGTCAGGATAATCGCCCCTTTGACGCGGAAATGCCCCAAAGCCACCACCATGGCGAAGCCCGCCAATACCAAGAGTGCGGCAGGTTGGTGGATGTCGCCTAGTTTCACCAAAGTCGCATCGCTGGCAACGATAATGCCGGAACCTTTGAGCGCAATCAGCGACAAAAACAGCCCGATACCGGCGGCAATCGACATTTTCAAACCCATAGGCAGCGCGTTCACCAGCATTTCACGCACTTTGAAAAAGCTGAATAAAATGAAAATGATGCCGGAAACGAATACCGCGCCCAAAGCCACCTGCCAGGGAACGCCCATGCCTTTGACGACGGCGAAAGTAAAGTAGGCGTTCAAACCCATGCCCGGAGCGAGCGCAATCGGATAGTTGCCGACGAAGCCCATCACGAAGCAGCCGATGGCGGAAGCGATACAGGTGGCGACGAATACCGCGCCCATATCCATGCCCGTTTCGCCGAGAATCAGCGGATTGACAATGATGATGTAACACATGGCGAGGAAGGTGGTCAGACCTGCCATCAGCTCAGTGCGCACATTCGTGCCGTTTGCGCTTAAATTGAATATGCGCTCCAGCACATTTTGATTTGAAGTAGTCATGATTTATGCTTTTCAAAAAAAAGGAAAATTTGCGGGCGGTATTATACTGAAAACGCCTTGTTGTCGGGTGAAAAATTGTCAACATTCCACTTGGGCAATGCGTTGCCATTCCCGCTGTGTCTGTGCGTATAGTGGATTAACTTTAAATGAGAACAGGGCAGAGCGTGAGGTCGTCTGAAAATCCGAGCGGCGTTTTCAGACGACCTTTGCCCTTTGAATACGGCGGCAAACACGGAAAGGTCGTCTGAAACCGTGTTCCGAATACATTGTCCGCACTGGCGCGCAAGCGTAAAATTTCCGTTTTCCCAAAATGTGCCACACTCATGGAAACCGCCCTGCTCCTCGCCGGCAAAATCACCGAGCTGACCCTGATTGTCCTGATGGGCATGGCGTTGGTGAAATCCAAGCTTCTGAATTCCGAACACAGCCGCACGCTCTCCGTCATCGCGCTCTACCTCATCAGCCCGTCGGTAATGATTCACGCCTTCCAAATCGAGAACACGCCCGACATCATTGACGGGCTGAAACTCTCGGTCGCCTTGGCGGTCGTGTTCCATATCCTGCTGATTGTGCTGGGCAGGCTTTTCAAAATCCTGTTCAAGCTCGACACGCTCGAACACGCCGCCACGGTTTACACCAATTCCGGCAACCTCATCATCCCGCTGGTGATGTCTATTTTCGGACCGCAATGGGTGATTTACACCAGCGGCTTCATCATCGTCCAAATGTTCCTTTTCTGGACGCACTTGCGCCTGCTGCTTTGCGGGCGCGGCAATCTTGCGTGGAAAACCGTACTCACCAACATCAACATCCTATCCATTTTTATCGGCGTGTTCATGTTTGCCTTTCAAATCAAACTGCCGCACATCATCGACAACACGCTTGCGACCGTCGGCGGCATGATAGGTCCGGTCGCCATGCTCGTTGCCGGAATGCTGATTGCCTCGCTGCCGCTTAAAGAAATCATCCTCTCCAAACGGATTTACCTCGTCGCCTTCCTGCGTCTGATGCTTATCCCGCTGATTCTGCTAGTGTTTGTCAAAATTTCGGGCATTGCCCATTTGGGCGGACACAGCGATACCGTCGTCCTCATCAGCTTCCTCGCCACCGTCAGCCCCGCCGCGTCCACCGTTACCCAAATGGCGATGGTTTATGGTCAGAACGCCTGTAAAGCCAGCGCGATTTACGGCATCACGACGCTGCTGTGCGTCATTACCATGCCGCTGATGATTGCGTTGTATCAAGCGATGGTTTGAAAGGGTTGGGTCAAGAAAAAGGTCGTCTGAAACACCTCGAACAGGGTTTTCAGACGACCTTTTCTTGCTACAATCCGTTTTTTTTTCTCGTTGCCATTATCATGAAAACCAGCGTCTGCCTCTCACTATTGCTCCTGCTCGCCGCCTGCCATCCCAATGCCGAAGTCGCCGATACCGCCGCGCCGACCGCGCGCAAGCCTTCTTATTTTGAGTCCGACAAACGCCAAGCCGCCACGCCGGTCAAAACGCAGACCCCCGCGCTGTCCGCCATCCGCAGCCGCGCCGATTTCGACCTGCTTTCGCGCGTTTACGAACAAGACAGCGAATACGAAATCCCGCACGTCCTCTTCCTTATCGACCGCGAAGACAACAACCGCACCGACTACATCAACACGCCGAAATACCGCCTGCACGAAACCTATCTCGCCGAGATTTTGAAGCCGATGCCGACGCGCAAAGAATTGTTCGAACAATACCGCAGCCCGAACCGCCGCTTCCTGTTCGGCACCATCAGTTGGCAGAACAGCACTCAAGAATACGTTTACGAATTTTGGGAAGGCGACAAAATCACGCCCGAATTGCTGAAATTGGCAGAAGGTCGTCTGAAAGACAGTTTCTTCGCCCCGCTGCGCTACAAAACCAATTCCCTGTGGCAGGAAACTGTTGCTGCGCAAAGCAAAGTCCCCTTTGTAACCCAAGAAAGCCTGATACAGAATTTTCCTTATTTGCCGTTGCACAGGGGGAAAGCGGTAGGCACATTGCGCGTCATCACTCAGGAAGACGACCTTTACGATGTCGGTGCGGACGACATCATCATCTTGAAAGAAGTGCCGCTGGTGTTGCCGCCCGTAGCAGGCATCATCAGCGAAAAACCGTCCACCGCGCTGTCGCATGTGAACGTCTTGGCGCGCGGCTGGGGCATTCCCAACATCTACCTCAAAGACGCGGAAAAAATCCTCGCCCCCTATATCGGCCGCCGTATCGAATTGGAGGCAGACGCAAAACAATACCGGGTCGCCCAAACCAACCGAAACACAGCCGCCAAAACCTTTTCAGACGACCTCTCCCTGCCGCAGCCCGACACTTCCGATTACAGCCTGAGGCCGCTTGCCAACTTGCGCCGTGAAGACAGCCGTTACTGCGGCAGCAAAGCCGCCAACCTCGGCCATATCCGCTCCCATATCGCAGACAGCAACGTCCCCGACGGATTCTGCATCCCCTTCGCCTACTACCGCGCCATGATGGACAAACTCGGCATCAACGCGGCAACACTGGCGCAAATCGAAACGCAAAGCGGCGGCGACAACCGCAAACGCCGCACCGCCCTGCTCGCCTTGCAGAAAAAAATCACCGATGCCGAAATCCCGCCCGAATGGAAACGCACATGGGCGGAACAATGGCGCAGCCAATTAAACAGCAAAGGCGTGTTCGTCCGCAGCTCGTCCAATTCCGAAGACCTACCGAATTTTAGCGGCGCAGGACTGTACACCACCGTGCCGAACGTAACCGGCGAAAACGCGCTGGCGGAAGCAGTGAAACAGTCTTGGGCTTCCGTCTTCAATTACAGCGCGTACGAAGCCCGCCGCATCGCCGGACTGCCGCACGACAGCGTGAAAATGAGCGTCTTCGTCCAACAAAGCATCAATGCCGACCTCTCCGGCGTACTCGTTACCGTCAATCCCTACGATACCGCGCAGAAAAACACTTCCTACATCGCCGCCAAACGCGGGCTGGGCATTCGCGTGGTCGAAGGAAAACGGGTGGCGGAACAAGCCGTTTACAACCGCCGCAACGACGCCGTACAACGCCTCAGCTCCTCCAACGAAACCACCGCGCTGCAACTGGATGAAAACGGCGGCGTCAGGGAAGTACCGATCACCGGCGGCAACGTCATGAATCACGACCAAATCCGCCGCCTCGACCAAGCAGGACAGCAAATCAAACAGCTTTTCGGCAACGGCGAACAAGACATCGAATGGGCTTTCGCAGACGGCAAACTCGTCATCCTTCAGGCAAGGCCTTATTTAAACGGCAGACGGTAAAATGAGAAAGGGAAGAGGTCGTCTGAAAACGCAGCTTCAATGAAGTTCAAAACCAAAATCTAGCAAAGGAAACATCATGAATTATCAGGATTTCATCAGCCAAACCGAAACACAATACGGCATCTCCCTGCCCAACCTATACAAACGCCTCGCTGCCGACGGTATGTTGGACTGGGGCGAATTGGGTAGCAAATGGTATAGCGAAACCTTTCCCAAGTTGCTCGAATATCCGCCTTTACTGCTGGTCGGCTCGGAATTTGAACTGCCTCACGCCGACGAATTGCAGGGAATCAACGAACAGCTATGCGACGACAGTGAATGGATGAGTTTGAAACCCGAATACCGTGGCAAACTCATCGCCTTTGCCGGAGCTGGCAATGGCGATTACTACGCATTCGATTACCGCCAAGAAGGCGAACCATGTATCACACGCCTGTATCACGACGACGACTTCAGCGTAGTAGAAGCCGCAAACTTAGCAGACTTCATCTTCCGCAGGCTGCTCCAAGCCCAAGCGGACTATTTCCCCGAAGAAGATACTTCTCCCGAAGACTACCGCAGGCAACTGTTTGCCCAATTGGAAAGCCACCAACCCTACCTCTCCGCCGAACAATATGAATTCCTCCGACAAACCTATCAAAAACCCTATCAAAAAGACCAATGGGGCGGATTGTTCATGTTGAGCGATGAAGAAACCAGCGCCGCCGAACAACGGTTCATCTCATGCGAACGGCTGGACGAAGAATTCGAACCTTTCGACTATGACTAGCGGGTATATTGGTTTAGGTTTAAATCAGGATAAAAATACTAAAGAAAAAAGATGTAAGAAAACACCGCATTATTTACATAACAGGCGTAGTTTGAAGTGGAAATCCAACTTTCACAAAGGTCGTCTGAAAATTTTCAGACGACCTTTGCTTCGTATTCGTTACAATAGCTGTTTTGCTTACTTGGAATTTCTATGTACATAAAACTATTTTCTGCATTGTCAATTTTGTTATTTACAGTTAATTGCAATGCTTTTTCCAAAGCCCCTAATGCAGATGGTGTAGTTAGCATCAGGATGATAGATAATAATCCTTGCCTTTATATTGAAAAAACCGGCTTGATTGGTGCGTATTTCATAGATATATCTCAAGTTTTTTCAGAAAGTATGGATAGCATGCTTTATGAGGCAACATTTGAAGAAAATTACCCGACTAAAGAAAAATGTATTATGTTGAATTCTTCAAACTTTCCAAATCTAAAATTAGAAGATAGGCAAGTTTATGCAATTAGGCTGCGTCCTGATCCAAATAAAAATGAACAATTAAGGATAGAGCCGAATTTCACTGGTTTTGGAGATACAATTTGCCTTAAAAAAGATCAAAATGGTCATTTTAGGGTTCAAGATTATATTAGAGGTGAATGTGTAGATAGAGTTTCTATCCAAACTGAACAGAAATCTTTAAAGGAAAATAAAGGAAGTTGGTTTGATCGGTTCATTGAGTGGCTAAAAAGCTTACTATCATGATTCTGTTATCTTAGATTATACAAGTATAGATTAGGCTAAAAACCAAGCATCTATCAAGGTCGTCTGAAAACCTCCATTCAGACGACCTTTCTACCGTTTATCCCATTTGCTTTACCGGCAATGACATTCAAGTTACCATACGAACCTCATTGTCATTTTTAAAATCAACGCCATGACTGCCCGCCAATCCTACCACCTTACCTTCGCCCGTTTCTCTCCGTCACTTTCAGTCCGCTCTTTCACCGCTTCCGAAGCCGCCAACACTGCCTACCGCGTCGAAATCACCGCCACCTCCACCGATTCCTCACTGCCGCTGTCTTCCTACCTCAACCAGCGCGCAGCGTTTGAAATCCGTCCGCAGGAGGCCGTATTGTCCGAAGTAGCCGCCGCTTTTTCAGCCGGTTCGGACGACGCTCCGGCGAAACAATGGCAGGGCATTGTGACTTCGTGTGAGAAGCTGTCCGTCTCCAAGGATGAAACCGTTTACCGCTTTGTTTTAGAGCCGCGTTTCGCGGCTTTAAAACATTTCCAATCCTCCCGACTGTTTCAAAACCAAACCGTCCCCGACATCGTTGCCGCCGTCTTCAAACACCACGGCTTCTCCGGTGTCGACTACCGTTTCCAAAAAAGCCGCAGCTACACCGTCCGCGAGTATGTGACCCAGTATCTCGAAAGCGACTTTGCCTTTATCAACCGTCTGTGTGAGGAAGAAGGCATTTGGTATGCCTTCGAACAGCATGAACAACATGGCGACGTAGTCGTCTTCGGCGACAGTCCCGAACACTACTTCCGCGACCCAAGCCTGCCCGTTTCCTACCGTCCCCATGCCGGACTGGAAAGCACCGGTACCGAAGCACTGTTCAACCTCAGCATCCGCCACAACCCCATCGTCGAAGGCATACGCAGTGCCGACTACAACTACCGCACTGCCGATACCGACCTCTTCGCCGAAACCGACAACAAACAATCCGAAGAATCTGCCGACAATACCGTCTTATTGGGCAAACAGCAAAACTGGGGCCTTCATCCCAAAACCCCCGACGAAGCCAAAGTTCAGACGACCCTGCTGAACGAAGCCGTCCTCTGCCGCCAAACCGTTGCCAACGGCAGCGGCAACGTCGTTTCCATGGCGCCGATGAAAGTGTTCCAAACCGATACCGCCTTCCCCGAAGCCCCCGACGGCTGGCTGGTACTCAGCATGGAACACAGCGGCAGCCGCGATACCGCCTATACCCATACCTTTACCGCCATACCCGCCCAACTCGCCTTCCGTCCCGAACGCACCACCCCGCGCCCCCATATCGCCGGCACACTGCCCGCACGGGTAACCGCGGCAGAGAACTGCACCTACGCCTACATCGACGACATGGGACGCTACCGCGTCAAACTGCCGTTTGATTTGGACGAATGGAGTCCCGGCGGAGAAAGCCGTCCCGTCCGACTCGCCAAACCCTATGCCGGTCCCGAATACGGCATCCACTTCCCCTTACACGAAGGCACCGAAGTCATGCTGTCCTTCGTCCAAGGCAACCCCGACCGTCCGTATATCTCCGGCGTCATGCACGACAGCGCCCATCCCGACCACATTCCTGCCGATTGGAACACAAGGAACGTCATCCGCACCTGGGCGAACAACAAACTCAGGATGGAAGACCAAAAAGGTCAGGAACACATCAAACTCGCCACCGACTACCAGAAATCCCAACTCAACCTCGGCCACATCGTCGACAGCGGTAGGGAGAAACGCGGAGAGAACGGCGAAGGCTTCGAACTCAGAACCGACGGCTGGGGCGCCGTACGGGCGGGTAAAGGCATACTCGTCAGCGCACAAAACCAAGACGCCAACGGCAAAGTGCTGGATATGGACGATGCCATCGCGCAGATTGAACAGGCACTCTCCCTCGCCAAAAGCCTGAACAAAGCCGCCCAAACCGCCAACAATCACCACACCGATGAAGAAACCCAAAGGGGTCGTCTGAAAGACGCCCTCAAAGACCTGAAAGAGGCCGGTTTGATCCAAACCGCCCCCGCCGGTATTGCTACCGCGACACAACAAAGCCAATTACACACCGCCAATGAAAACATCCACCTCGTCAGCGGCAGCCATACCGACATCACCGCCGGCCAAAGCCTGACCGCCCATGCGGCAGAGAGCCTCAACCTGTTTGCGCAAAGCAGCGGCATCAAGGTGCAGGCCAATCAGGGCAAAGTGGAAGTGCAGGCACAGAATGACGAGTTGCAGCTGAATGCGCTGAAGGATGCAACGTTAACCAGTAGCGCGGGGAAAATCACCATAGCGGCGAAGGAAGAGATTCTGATTACCTGCAAAGGGGCGTATATCAAACTGGCGAACGGGGAAGTGGAGATTGGGAGTCCGAAGCTGGTGCGAGTGAAGGCGCCGTTGGAGGTGACGGGGCCAAATGCTATAAATACACGAATGCCATTGCTTCCTCAGACTGGTTTGTTTAGTAGACGTTTTGATTTTAGTAGCATATTTACGCCAGATTTTTTAACTGCAGGCATCAGTTATCAAGTCATTAATAGAAGTCAGAATTCCGAGCGGATTGAAACGCTTGATGAAAAAGGTAGAACATCAAGATTTTATGGGGATTCGAAAGATGAAATCGAAATTTCTGTGATAGGTAAGCTGACCAAAGAGCAAAAATGGGCACTAATCCCAGATAATGAAACAGAACATGAAGATCACTGTTGTGCCTGTGATGAAGAAGATCATGATTGTGAAGAAATATCTGAGACAGAAGAAGTCGTCGAGGATAATTTATTGGAAGATTACAACCAATTCGGAAATTAATATACTTAAAAATACTGTTTTAGGAAAATATTAAATTTATTATTAAGAATGCTTATTTAGGAAATTAATTATGAGAAAAAATAAGGCTGTATCTAACATATCCTATCCTTCTGATAGAAAAGGTTTTATCTATGCGTTAGCCAGGCGCGAAAGTTCTGCTGATTTAAATCAGAATGATTTAGTAAACAGTAAATCTCTTCGAGTAAAGAATAAGCAAGGATATATTGGTTTGTTCCAGTATGGAGAAGGCGCTCTAATTGATATAGGTTATAAGACAAAAGAGGGAAACTGGACAGGGAAAAATGGAGCTGTATCACAAGAAGCATTTAGATCTTCTCGTGAAATCCAAATGGCAGCAATTAATTTATCTATTGACTTATGGTGCAAAAGATTACGGGCAGGTGGATTTAACGAATACTATGGGAAAATTGTTAAAGGGGTAGAAATTACCGAATCAGGCTGTATTGCCGGCTGTCACCTAGTTGGTTCTGGTGGTTTAGCATCTTTTTTAGATATGCCTGGAAATCACAAAATTAATAAAAAAACAGGAAAACGACACAGCGAGTTTGATGGTAACAAAACACATATCAGCGAATATCTCGATTTATTTGCTGGTTACGACTTGGAAACCTGTTGTAAACGTAAAATCCGGGTAAAACTGCAAGATGCTGATGGTCTCGTTCTAAAAGATAAGACGGTTAAAATTTTTTCTTCCTATAATGGAAAGCATTTAAATAGCAAATTTGAAGTTACCCATAAAACTGATAAAGATGGAGAGCTGCCCGTTATAGTCAGACATCCCGGCGCTGAAATTATTTTAGAAATTGATGGTCGTAAAAGTGAGACAATTTCTCAAAAAGCGGATCAGGTACAGCCATATAAGATCATAGCTTCAGATATGAAAGTTTCTGCACCATTGGCTGCAAAAGGCACTCCTGAGCCTAAAAAACAAGATGAAATGGAACAGCAGCCACAACAGCCGTCTTCAGATGCGGAAAATAATGCGTCTAAAGATGTCAACTTCCATCTCAGCCTTTTAGAAGGAGATACAAAAAAACCAATAAGTAATGTGAAATTCACTTTGGTGTACAAAGGAAAGCCCAAACAATACATTACGAATACACAAGGAATCAAAGAAAATATTATTGCGGAAATAGGACAAACTATTCAGGTTTGTATGGCAGGAGAAGGAAAACTGCAACCAATTACCTCTTTTACTGTTACAGAAAGTCTACGTGATACAGTAGTGAAGGTTTCGCTTCCTGTGCACACATTTACAATTACAGTTGTAGATACCAAAGGGAAAGCTGTTTCCAATACAGAATTCAGTATATTTTATAGGCAAAGAGAAAAAAGCAAAAAAACTGATCATGAAGGTCGTTTAAAAGTAAAGGCCTTAGTCGGTTTCGTATATGGGTTTGGAAATAAAGGTAAACCACTTTTACACTTACGATGTCTGCAATCTGTCTCGATTAGGCAGATTACTGTTAATCAGACAGCAATACAGAACGCACAGAGTGCTTTAGGAACAAATTCAATAACAGCTGTGGCAGAGATGGTAAAACAGGCTGCTTCGAGTGTTGTAGGGCAAGTATTGAAGCCAAAAAATAACACTGCACAAAACAAACCGCATAAGCAGCCATCCAAACAGACAGACAAACAGGCATCCAAGCAACCAGAAAAGCCCAGACAATCCGAACCGATCAAGCAGATGAATACTCATACTGAGAAGAACGGGAATCCATTGACTATGGTGGGAGAGGAGAGAAAATCTGAAGCTGATAAAACGCAAAGAAAGGGTCTATTACCAAGTGGGGTAGAATGGGTTAAAAAATTTCCGAACGATAATTCAATTGAGGCTTTAAGGGATCCATTTAAATCTAATCTCAAGGCATTTTTGGCGGCATTGAAAGAAGCTGGAGTTTCGGTTCACATTAATGCGGTCTATCGTCCACCACAACGGTCGTATCTTATGTATTATGCAAACTTTATTGCTGCTGGCGGAAACCCAAATACAGTGCCTTCTTTTAAGTCATATAAAGAGGCAAAAAATGCCGAAGATGTTAATATTGATTGGACGTGTGGTGGTAATATTCGGCTAGCCCGTGCCAATGCTCAAAAAATGAAAAATGCTTATGGGATAGGTGATAATCCTGTTGGAAGACCTTATCGCTCCAATCATAATAAAAGACAGGCAATAGATATGAAGCTATTCCCGCAATGGGGAATCGGTAAAACGGTTAAAAATGCTTCAGGTCAACCAGTAGTAATTAAATCAAAAAGAGACATCATCGAAGTCGGTAAAACCTACAAAGTTTTTCATTGGGACATCACGCCCAAAAAAAGAAGAGATAATCCTCATTGGTCTGCAACGGGTAACTGATATTTCTAAGAGATATATTATGAGAATTAAACAAATCACATTATCTTGTTGTTTTTTATTTTTTATTGCTTGTACTCAGACTGAACATGATGGGCAAAAGAACCGAGCGCAGGAGAAACGTACTGATACCGTTTTAGAAAACAGACAACAGATGCCTGATACTAATCTATTAATTCCAATCAATAAAGTAACAAAAAGTGAAAATATTCTTTCAGATTTTGCTCAGGATCGTATTCTAGACTTACTAAATGCTACGGATGCAGAGTGGATTGAATGTAAAGATGAAAAAGGTAAAAGAGTTAAAGATGTTACGTATCCTACAGATAGGACATCTATTCAATTCAGAAGTATATCTGATGGATATATACACGAACTGGAGTATTGGAAAGATACATACAAAGAAATTCAGCAGCTCATTAAGTCAAAAAATATGAATATTCAAGATTTGAAATCAGAATATCTAGTATTAAATGCATATTCATTAAGTAGTAAAAGTAAGAATCCTATCTCAATGAAAAAAGTTGGTGCAGTTTACGTTTCTTCTGATAATAAATTGTTTGAGATTAAATTATTAGATGGTTCTTCTGCCCATATTGAGGTATTTAAAAATATTCCAAATTACCTTTTTGAAAGCCCTAATCCAGAATATGAATTAGGTAATGCTCCAGATTATTCTCCCTATTATTTTCGTTTTTGGTTTGATGGAGATAAAGAAAAACAAACATGCCGTTTAGAATATAATAATGATGTTATTGATTAAATATCATCAGATTGTCTGAAACTCAACTTATCCTTTCCCTTTTGTTTGCAGGACTAGCAATCGTAGATTAGGTTGAAGCTCAACATCTATCAAGGTCGTCTGAAAGTTTTCAGACGACCTTTGCTTCGAATCAGTTAGAATAACTGTTTTGCTCACTTGGAATTTCTATGCACATAGTGATGGGCATAGTCCGAAACCAAGCAAAACTCATAGAAATGGAGAGGTCTGTGATTTGATATATTTAACTAAAGGATTAAAACCTAAGATTCATCAGAAAGTACATACGACAGACTCAATATTTGATTTGACAGCAAATACTAAATGGGTAGCAGTATTTAAAAGATTTGGATTTAGGACATTTTATACAGGTACTCGAGCGGTAGGTGGAGTCCCTGCAATTGCAGGGACAAGCTATATCCCTCATCATCATTTACATATTGGAAATCACAATGGAAAAATTCAAGATATTTAATAAAATTTTAATTTTATTACTAATTATGAATCTTTATGTCTATATTCCGACTAAAGATAATCTTGCATATTCACAACCAATTAAAGCTAATCAGGTTTTTTTTGATGGTTTGAAAGGTGAGAAAATTGGTAAAAAATTTGATGCTAAAATTTACATAAAAGATGAGCAAGATATTGAAGGTTGCTTTTATGCACATCGAAAAAATATTAATGGTGTATCGTATAAATTTATAGACAATACTCTAGTAGAAATAGAATTTAATAATAAGATATTCATATCTCCTCATGGTATCCATATTGGTGAAAATGCAAGTAAATTACGGAAATATCATAATAAAGGTAGGGTGGTTATAAAACATCCTTACGGAGGAAGTAAAGACACTGTTGAATTTTATTGGACTAGTAATTTAGGCGTGAAATACATCATTACTAATGGAAAAATAACGAGCTTCAGTGTTGGTAAAAAAGAAGAATTACCATATTTGGAAGGTTGCGCATAGTAATCATAGATTGGATATAAAACTAGGGTCGTCTGAATAATAAGATTTGAGTTTTCGGACGACCTTTTTTATGGCGGTTGCCTTGTTCAATTGCTTATACAGCATTTGCGAAGCGGCATGATGAATCATATTTGCCTTTTCAGACGACCTTTGCTTTGTATCCGTTACAATATCTGTTTTAAACCCTGCCTATCCGTTCCATGAAAACACTGTTTCGCTCATTTCCTGCCACTGTTTTGCTTGCGCTGTTGCCTTTGGGTTTCTTGGTGGTGATGGTGGTTGCGCCATTGGTGGCGATGGCGGCTTATGACGGGTCGGCTTGGTCGTTGGTATTGGCCGATGATTATATGCAGCATCGCTTGGTTTGGACGGTGGTTCAGGCGGCGGTCACTTGTGTGCTGGTTTTGCTGCTTGGGATTCCGGTGGGGTGGTCGTTGGCGAGGTTGTCGTTTCGCGGGCGTGAGGTGATTTTGCGGCTTTTGATGTTGCCGTTTGTGATGCCGACTTTGGTGGTCGGGGTCGGTGTGTTGGCTTTGTTCGGGGCAAACGGTGTGTTGTGGGCGGGCTGGCAGGATACGCCGTATTTGTTGCTTTACGGCAATGTTTTTTTCAACTTGCCTGTGTTGGTGCGCGCGGCGTATCAGGGATTTTTGCAGGTGCCGCAGGCGAGGCTGCAGTCGGCGCAGACGCTGGGTGCGGGGGCTTGGCAGCGGTTTTGTTTTGTGGAATGGCCGGTGTTGCGCCCTTGGTTGGCGGGCGGGGCTTGTTTGGTATTTTTGTATTGTTTTTCGGGTTTCGGACTGGCTTTGTTGCTGGGTGGTAGCCGTTATACGACGGTCGAGGTGGAGATTTATCAGTTGGTGATGTATGAGCTGGATATGACTCAGGCGTCGGTTTTGGTGTGGATGGTGTTGGGCGTGACGGCATTGGCGGGACTGCTGTATGCGTATTTGAGCCGGCAAACGGCTTCTGATAAGGCGGTTCGTGCGTTGCTGCCTCATCGCCCGCAATCTTTGGGCGAACGTGTTTTGCTGGGTTTTTCTTTAATGGTGTTGCTGCTGTGTTGTCTGTTGCCTTTGGTGGCGGTGGTTTTTCTGGCGGTATCTGCAGGCGGGTCTTGGGGCGTGTTGTTGGAACCGGAAACTTTGGCGGCGGGATGGAATACGCTGCGGTTTTCGGGGATGGCGGTTTTGACGGCGGTTGTATTGGGGGTGATGTATGCGGCAGTTGCGCGACGGGTGGCGTGGGTGCGCGGTTTGGTGTTTTTGCCGTTTATGGTTTCTCCTGTCTGCATTGCCGCCGGTATATTGCTGCTTTATCCGCAATGGACGGCATCGCTGCCTTTGTTGGTTGCCACTTATGCGCTGCTGGCGTATCCGTTTGTGGCAAAAGATGTGCTGGCGGCTTGGGACGATTTGCCTGAAGATTATGTGTCGGCTGCGCGCGGTATGGGGGCAAATGCTTTTCAGACGACCTTGTATGTGACAGCCCCTTTATTGAAACCTGCTTTGCGACGCGGTCTGACTTTGGCGGCGGCAACCTGTATCGGCGAATTTGCCGCCACGCTGTTTTTGTCGCGCCCGGAATGGCAGACGCTGACTACTTTGATTTATTCGTATCTGGGGAGGGCAGGGGAGGACAATTATGCGCGGGCAATGGTGTTGACGACGGTTTTGATGCTGCTGTCGCTGATGGTGTTTTTGCTGCTGGACGAACGTGAAAAGACTTGATGTCCGCTTTTGAAATGTAGCAAATTGTAGTTGGCAAATATGGCATCACTTTGTTTTGATTAAAAGTTAATCCACTATATAAGGGTTAACCTGCCATGATGCTCAGAGAGGTCGTCTGAAAACATTTCAGACGACCTCAAATCCATTTAGATTGTCAGCAATTCCATTCAAAAATAAAAAGATACGCGGCGAAACCATGCCCCGACATTTTTATTTTCATTCGCTATCCTTTACAATACCTTCCTTTATCTTTCATTCCAGCTTCCTTATGAACGAACACGTTTCCGTCCCATCCCCCGTCGGCGAAGACTACCTGCTATTAGGTCAGTACGCCGAACGCGCCTATCTCGAATACGCCATGAGCGTGGTCAAAGGCCGCGCGCTGCCTGAAGTTTCGGACGGCCAGAAGCCCGTACAGCGGCGTATTTTGTTTGCCATGCGCGATATGGGTTTGACGGCGGGGGCGAAGCCGGTGAAGTCGGCACGCGTGGTCGGCGAGATTTTGGGTAAATACCACCCGCACGGCGACAGTTCCGCCTATGAGGCGATGGTTCGCATGGCGCAGGATTTTACCTTGCGCTATCCCTTAATCGACGGCATCGGCAACTTCGGTTCGCGCGACGGCGATGGGGCGGCGGCGATGCGTTACACCGAAGCGCGGCTGACGCCGATTGCGGAATTACTGTTGTCCGAAATCAATCAGGGGACGGTGGATTTCGTGCCGAACTACGACGGTGCGTTTGACGAACCGCTGCATCTGCCCGCCCGCCTGCCTATGGTGCTGCTCAACGGCGCGTCGGGCATCGCAGTGGGCATGGCGACCGAAATTCCGTCGCACAATTTGAACGAAGTTACGCAGGCGGCGATTGCGCTGTTGAAGAAGCCGACGTTGGAAACCGCCGACCTGATGCAATACATCCCCGCGCCTGATTTTGCCGGCGGCGGTCAAATTATCACGCCGGCGGACGAATTGCGCCGTATTTACGAAACCGGAAAGGGCAGCGTGCGCGTGCGTGCGCGTTACGAAATTGAGAAGCTGGCGCGCGGGCAATGGAGGGTGATTGTGACCGAGCTGCCGCCGAACGCCAATTCCGCCAAAATCCTCGCCGAAATCGAAGAACAAACCAACCCGAAACCGAAAGCAGGTAAAAAACAGCTCAACCAAGACCAGCTCAACACCAAAAAGCTGATGCTGGATTTAATCGACCGCGTGCGCGACGAGTCCGACGGCGAGCATCCCGTGCGACTGGTGTTCGAGCCGAAATCCAGCCGCATCGATACCGATACCTTCATCAACACGCTGATGGCGCAGACTTCGCTGGAAGGCAATGTGTCCATGAACTTGGTGATGATGGGGCTGGACAACCGCCCCGCGCAGAAAAACCTGAAAACGATTTTGCAGGAATGGCTGGATTTCCGCGTCGTGACCGTAACACGTCGTCTGAAATTCCGTTTGAACCAAGTGGAAAAACGGCTGCACATCCTTGAAGGCCGTCTGAAAGTCTTTCTGCACATCGACGAAGTGATTAAAGTCATCCGCGAATCAGACGACCCGAAAACCGACCTGATGGCGGCGTTCGGGCTGACCGAAATTCAAGCCGAAGACATTTTGGAAATCCGCCTGCGCCAGTTGGCGCGTTTGGAAGGTTTCAAACTCGAAAAAGAATTGAACGAATTGAGTGAGGAACAGGGTCGTCTGAATATCCTTTTGGGCGACGAAAACGAAAAACGCAAGCTGATTATCAAAGAGATGCAGGCGGACATGAAGCAGTTCGGCGACGCGCGCCGCACGCTGGTGGAAGAAGCCGGACGCGCCGTGCTGACGCAGACCACCGCCGATGAACCCATTACGCTGATTCTGTCGGAAAAAGGCTGGATACGCAGCCGTGCCGGACACAACCTCGATTTGAGCCAAACCGCATTCAAAGAAGGCGACCGCCTCAAGCAAACCCTCGAAGGCCGTACCGTTTTGCCCGTCGTCATTCTCGATTCATTGGGTAGAACCTACACGCTCGATGCCGCCGAAATCCCCGGTGGGCGAGGCGATGGCGTGCCGGTTTCATCGTTAATCGAGCTGCAAAACGGCGCGAAGCCCGTCGCCATGCTCACCGGACAGCCCGAACAGCACTACCTGCTCTCAGGCAGCGGCGGTTACGGCTTCATCGCCAAACTGGGCGATATGGTCGGGCGCGTGAAAGCGGGTAAAGTGGTCATGACCGTGGACAGCAGCGAAACCGTCCTGCCGCCGATTGCGGTTTATGCCTCCTCGCTCATCAATCCTGATTGCAAAATCGTACTGGCCAGCAGTGACCACCGCCTCTTGGCGTTCTCGATCGGCGAACTCAAAGTCATGCCTAAAGGACGCGGTTTGCAGTTGATGTCGCTGACCGACGGTGCATCTTTGGAACACGTCCTCGTGACCACGGCTGCGGAATTCATCGTTGAAACCGTCGGCAAGCGTGGTGCGGTGCATCAGGAAAAATTGCGCATTTGCGACATCGAGGGCAAACGCGGCAAAAAAGGGAAGGTTTTGGACGTATCAGGTCGTCTGAAAACCTTATCCACAGCTTCCGAATAAGCAACAGAGGAAACGATAACACATTGAAAACCTAGAAAACACGGTCGTTTTATGTTATGCTGACAAAATTAAAAAAATATTTACGACCGTCTGCGGAAATATTGCAGAACGATTTCAAAAACAGGTACTAATAATGATAAAAATAAACAAAAAGGGTTGCGGATATGAGTAAGTCCGGCTTTCAGGAACTGGGAAACCTGAGCGAGCGGATACCCGGTTTAATCAATATTGCCCGCATTGCCATCGTGCTGCCGCTGTTGGTTATGCATGCTTTCGGCGTTTACAGTAATGGCACCCATATCGGCATGTCATTCCCTCCCGTCGAATTTTACAGCTGGGCAGCGCTCTATTCTTTCCTCATCTTGTTATCCGTCGCCCGTCCGGACTGGCAATGGCAGACTTTGGATTTGCCCAATGCCAGCGCAGTCGTCGATATTTCGATGATGATGATACTGGTGTATATCGCCGGCGGAGTCGATTCGGGCTTCGGCATCCTTGTCCTTCCTTTCGTCGCGACGTCCTGCCTCCTCAGCTACGGGCATTATCCCATGCTGTACGCAGGCTACGCGTCCATGCTGTTCTTCTTCAATCTGCTGCTCGACGGCAGCATCCGCCTGCATCCGTTTGATTGGGATACGCAGCCCCTGATTACTACGGTCCTGCTCTGTGGCGCGTGTTACCTCGTTGCCATGCTGACTTCGTTCGCCGCCCGCTATCTGGAGCAGGCGACTGAATCCGCCAGCCGCCATCAGCTTGCCTACCGCCGCATCAGCGGGTTGAACCGCCTCGTCCTCAACCGCGTGCAGGAAGCCGTTATCGTCATCGACAGTACCCAGCGCGTTTGGCTTTTCAACAAACAGGCAAAAACCTATTTCCCCGGTTTGGTGGTTGACCAGCAGGAAGTCGTGTTCGGCGAATTGGTTACACGCTGGCAATATCATCCCGACAAACCGTTTGAAACCGATATCCACATCTTCCAACACGCCATGCACGTCCGCGCCGTCCCGCTGATTCAGGAACAGACGGAACTGCTCATGCTGTATGTCCGTTCGCTGCGCGAAGTCGCGGCAGAGGCCATGTCCACCAAGCTCACTTCGCTCGGACAGCTTACCGCGAACCTCGCCCACGAAATCCGCAATCCGATGTCCGCCATCCGTCATGCCAGCGATTTGCTGCAAGAAAGTGATGACGATGCCGAACCCGATCCCGTTAAAGCCAAGCTTTGCGGCATCATCGACAGCAACATCCAGCGCATCGACAAAATGTTGGAAGACATCTCCCTGCTCAACAAACGCGACAACATCAGCCGCGAGCCGATCAACCTGATGAAATTCTGGCTCGACTTCAAACAAGAGTTCACGCTCAACAATTCCGAAGCCATCGGCTGCCTGCGCATGAACATGGACGGCAACAACCTTACCGTCCTCGCTGATGTGATGCACATCCAACAAATCATGTGGAACCTCTGCAATAACGCGTGGCGGCACAGCCGTCAGGACGAGAATGCGATTACCGTCCTGATCCGCCCCAGCGGCAGGATGCATATTTCCATCGTCGTTGCCGATAACGGCAAAGGCATTTCGCCCGAAGTCCGCAACCATCTCTTCGAGCCGTTCTACACCACTGAAAAACAAGGTACAGGATTGGGATTGTACGTTGCCCGCGAATTGGCGCACGCCAATATGGGCCAACTCCATTACCACCCCGAAATGAACGGATTCGAACTGATTTTACCGAGAGAACACAATGAGTAAGCTGCAAGACCCAGTATTGGTCGTCGACGACGAGGCCGACATCCGTGACTTGATGGAAATGACGCTGATGAAGATGGGACTGCGCGTGCAGACCGCCGTCGGCGTAGAAGATGCCAAAGACAAGCTCGACAACAACGACTATTCCCTCGTTTTGACCGATATGCGGATGCCCGACGGCTCAGGTCTCGAAGTCGTCCAATACATAGACGAACTCATGCTCGACACCCCTGTCGCCGTCATTACCGCTTTCGGTAATGCCGACCAAGCGGTTGAAGCGCTTAATGCGGGCGCGTTCGACTACCTGCAAAAGCCGATTACCCTTTCCCAACTTCGCTCGTTGGTTAAATCTGCCGTTTCTGTTTCCAACAGTACGGACGAAATTGCCCAGCCGCCAACCGAAAAACCGTCCGCGCCTGTCGCAGCCGCATTCAACAAGCCCAAAACCCCACCCAAGCCGCCCAAACGCGACTTGAGCGGTTCTGTCTCCGTACCCGAAAGCCTGCGTTCCATGAAAGAACGCTTTGCCACCGGCGAAATCGCCATGCGTGCGAACGAAGACGTGCCTGAATTGGGTGGCGAAGAAGATATGCCGCGGCTGCTCGGCAGTTCGCCCCAAATGGTCGAAGTCCGCCATCTGATCCGCCGCCTCGCCCGCAGCGGCGTGCCCGTTTATATTTCCGGCGAATCGGGTACTGGTAAAGAACAGGCGGCGCGTACCATCCACGAATTGTCCGATCGCGCTGACAAGCCCTTTATCGCCGTCAACTGCGGCGCGATTCCTGAAAATCTGATGGAAAGCGAGTTCTTCGGCTACAAAAAAGGCAGCTTTACCGGCGCCGACCAAGACCGTCTCGGCTTCTTCCAACACGCCGACGGCGGTACGCTGTTCCTCGACGAAGTTGCCGACTTGCCGCTAGCCATGCAAGTCAAACTCCTGCGCGCCATCCAAGAAAAAGCTGTGCGCCGCATCGGTGATGCCCGCGAAACTTTCGTCGATGTCCGCATCATCTGCGCCACCCACAAAAACCTCGAAGCCCTTGTTGACAGCGGTGCATTCCGTCAAGACTTATATTACCGCCTCAACGTCGTTACCCTGTATATGCCGCCCCTGCGCGAAATGCGCGAAGACTTGGGCGCGCTGATTCTGTACCTGCTCTACAAACACCGCCACGGTACGCAAACCTACAAACTCAGCCCCAAAGCGCAAGAAGCCCTGCTGCATTACAGCTATCCCGGCAACTTCCGCGAACTCGAAAACATCCTCGAACGCGCCGTCGCCCTGACTGTCGGACAAGTTATCCAGTTGGATGATTTGCAAATCCAAAACACGACGACGCCCAAAAACGACCATCCAAACCTCAGTCTTGACGACATCGCCGATTCCGAAACACGAAAAGGCGAAACTTTGGATCACCAGCCGCTTCCGCCGTTTGACCCGCGCACCATGCAGATTCAAGATTACCTTGACCAAATCGAGCGTGGCATTATCGAACAGGCGTTGCAGCAAACCCGTTACAACCGCACTCAAGCAGCCAAGCTTTTGGGCATCAGCTTCCGTTCCATGCGCTACCGTATGGAACGTTTGGACATCAATTAAGCTTGCACTTTGCATTGTCTGAACGGTTAGGAAGCAAGCCCCGAAGATGTGCTTCAAATCTCAAACCGCGTATCTGCCATTCAGTTGGATACGCGGTTTTTGGTGTTTATAGTGGATTAAAATTGCAATATACGGCGCTGCCAACGCCCTTATGTATAGTGGATTAACTTTAAACCAGTACGGCGTTGCCTCGCCTTGTCCTGATTTAAATTTAATCCACTATACTACCCGTACACGGCGGGCGTTGCCGCCTTGTCTCATTTTTATTTTAATCCACTATATTATGCGCAGAGGTCGTCTGAAAATTTTCAGACGACCTCTTTGTTCAGGGCGTTTTGTGGATAAATGCCGGTAAATAAAATGATGGCGACAATCACACTTGTAATATTGTGTTGTAAAGCCGTCAGTCCGACGCTTTGCCTACCGCCGTCCATATCTGAGCAAACTATCAAAAAAACGCCGAAATCTTTATAATTCGGCACATATCCTATTTTTCAGACGACCTATCTCCGATAGCGCATCCTTTTGTGGATTAACTGTGGATAAGTTTGTCCTGACCCCTTTCCAGGAATACCTTATGATCCGTTTCGAACAAGTTTCCAAAACCTATCCCGGCGGTTTTGAAGCCCTGAAAAACGTCAGCTTCCAAATCAAAAAAGGCGAAATGATATTTATCGCCGGCCACTCCGGCTCCGGCAAGTCCACCATCCTCAAGCTGATTTCCGGTATTACCAAACCCAGCAAAGGCAAAGTGTGGTTCAACAACCAAGACTTGGGCGAATTGAGCGACAACCAAATCGGCTTCATGCGCCAACATATCGGCATCGTGTTCCAAGACCACAAAATCCTCTATGACCGCAACGTCCTGCAAAACGTCATCCTGCCGCTGCGGATTATCGGTTATCAGCCGCGCAAAGCCGAAGAACGCGCCCGTATCGCCATTGAAAAAGTCGGCTTGAAAGGCCGCGAATTGGACGATCCCGTGACCCTCTCAGGCGGCGAACAGCAACGCTTGTGTATCGCCCGCGCCGTCGTCCACCAGCCCAGCCTCCTGATTGCCGACGAACCCTCCGCCAACCTCGACCGCGCCTACGCGCTCGACATCATGGAATTGTTCAAAACCTTCCACGAAGCAGGAACCACCGTCATCGTCGCCGCCCATGACGAAACCCTCATGGCAGACTACGGCCACCGCATCCTGCGCCTCTCGAAAGGACGACTCGCATGAGCATCATCCACTACGTCTCGCTGCACGTCGAATCCGCGCGCACTGCGCTCAAACAGCTCCTGCGCCAACCCGTCGGCACGCTGCTCACCCTCCTGATGCTCGCCGTTGCCATGACCCTGCCGCTTTTCATGTATTTGGGCATCCAAAGCGGACAAAGCGTTTTAGGCAAGCTCAACGAGTCGCCGCAAATCACGCTCTATATGGAAACCGACGCATCCAAAGCCGACAGCGATACCGTCCGCAACCTGTTGGAACGCGATGCCCGCCTCAACAAAATCCGTTTCATCAGCAAGCAGGAAGGCTTGGAAGAGCTGCAATCCAACCTCGATCAAAACCTCGTTTCCATGCTCGACGGCAACCCCTTGCCCGACGCATTTATCGTCACGCCCGATCCCGCTACACCGCCCGCACAAATGCAGGCGATTTATCAGGATATGGTCAAGCTGCCCATGGTCGAATCCGCCACCATGGACACCGAATGGGTGCAAACGCTGTATCAAATCAACGAGTTCATCCGTAAAATTTTATGGTTTCTTTCACTGACGCTGGGTATGGCGTTCGTCCTTGTCGCGCACAATACCATCCGTCTGCAAATCCTCAGCCGCAAAGAAGAAATTGAAATCACCAAGCTGCTCGGTGCGCCCGCATCGTTCATCCGCCGCCCCTTCCTCTATCAAGCCATGTGGCAGAGTATCTTCTCCGCCGCCGTCAGCTTGGGACTGTGCGGCTGGCTGCTCTCCGCCGTGCACCCGTTGGTTGATGCCATCTTCAAACCCTACGGGCTTAATATCGGCTGGCGTTTCTTCCATTTCAGCGAAGTTTCGCTGGTGTTCGGCTTCGTCATCGCCTTAGGCGTCTTCGGCGCATGGCTTGCCACCACGCAGCATCTGTTGGGTTTTAGGGCAAAGAAATAAAATCATTGGATTGAAGCAAAGGCAAAAGGTCGTCTGAAACTCTAAAACAAGGTTTCAGACGACCTTTGATTGCCCGTCATTTATCGTATAAGGAAATAATATGCAGGGAAATCTACTACCACTCGACTATGACCTAAGTTTGAGCAAATTATTGAGAAGGGTGGCGCAGATACTGTTCATCTTATCCTTGTGCTTGCCTGCCGTGAATGGAGCTATGGGTTTGCTAATTTGGTCGACAGGCTTATTTTTCTTGTGGCTTCCGTTGGGTTGGCCTACATTTGCCAATGTAATTTTTATTGTTTTATATATCAGATTGAATGATGAGAAAGAGATCTTGCCTTTGTTACCCTGTTTAATGTTAACCCTGATGATACCGGGGTCGATATTTGCGATTGATGGGATATTTGGCTGGGGATATGTGGTTTGGGTGATGTCGGGTATGCTTCTATGTGCAGATTGGTTATGTAGCCTTATGCCGCACAAACAGCGTCTGATTGTCAGGTTGGCAATCATGGTTTGTCTGATATGGGCTGTCGGCTTAATAGGGCTTGGGCAGTATCAGCAAAACTCAAACGATCAGGATATCTTTGAAGATCTCTATTTCAGTGTGTTTTACAATCCGTTAGGTATTATGAGATAAGTTTCGTATCAACAGTGAAAAGCCAAAAAACGGGGGCAACCATGTTTGAAGGCTTTTTGAGATTGAACGGTTTACGATGGAGTTCTGAATAACGCTGATTAGTCGATTTTTGATTTAAACTCTTTTTCGGCGCATGGCTTGCCACCACGCAGCATCTGTTGGGCTTTAGGGCAAAGAAATAAAAACATTTGATTGAAGCAAAGGCAAAAGGTCGTCTGAAACTCTAAAACAAGGTTTCAGACGACCTTTGATTGGCTGCCGTTTATCGTGTAAGGAAATAATATGCCGGATAATCTATTGCCACTCGATTATGACCTAGGTTTGAGAAAATCTTTAAGAAGGGTGGCGATCATACTGTTCATTTTATCCTTGTGTTTGCCCGCTGTAGGTGGAGCGATAGGTTTGGTAATTTGGATGACAGGTTTGACTGTTTTTTGGTATCCGGCGAGCTGGCCTACATTTGCCAATGTGATTTTTTTTGTTTTATATATCAGATTGAAGGATGATAAAGAAACCTTATATTTGTTCCCCTGTTTAATGTTAATCTTGATGATACCGGGGTCGATATTTGTGTTACCCGGTGTATTTGGTTGGGGATATGTGGTTTGGGTGATGTCAGGTATGCTTTTATGTGCAGATTGGTTATGTAGCCTTATGCCGCACAAACAGCGCCTGATTGTCAGGTTGGCAATCATGGTTTGTCTGATATGGGCTGTCGGCTTAATAGGGCTTGGGCAGTATCAGCAAAACTCAAACGATCAGGATATCTTTGAAGATCTCTATTTCAGTGTGTTTTACAATCCGTTAGGTATTATGAGATAAGTTTCGTATCAGCAGTGAAAAGACAAAAAACGGTTGCAACCATGTTTAAAGGCTTTTTGAGATTGGACGGTTTACGATGGGGTTTTGATTAACGCTGATGAGTAGAATTTTGGTTTAAACTATTTGAAATCATAAGGTTGTTGGAATTGATTTTACCGTTTTGAATTTGAATGGTTAATGAATTGCTCAAATTGGGCGACAAATAGCTTGACAGCGTTTTCAAGTGTCTGTATAGTTCCACTTTCTGACGCGGGATGGAGCAGCATGGTAGCTCGTCGGGCTCATAACCCGAAGGTCGTAGGTTCGAATCCTGCTCCCGCAACCAAATTTTCAAACCCTCGGTTCTACCGAGGGTTTTTTCTTGGCTTGATTGCCGGGGTAAGTGAATCCCTATACCTTAAGAAGGTCGTCTGAAAACTTACATCGGGTTTTCAGACGACCTTTTTGCGTCAATCATTTTCGTGGACAGAGTTCACTCTACGGCAATTGTGTTGTCAACAAACTTTGTAGCGTGGGCTTTGCCCGCGAATCGCTAAACATTTCAGACGATCTTTCCTACACCTTCCCGCATCGGCAATATCTGGCTTCACTTCTGTCCGCTTTGTTCCACCTGCCGTTTAAAGCGTGTGCCTGCGGCGTGGTAGAAGGGGCGGGGGGAGAATTGGCGGGAGACTTGTGAGGCGAAGATGCAGGCGATGAGCAGCCAGAAGAGGAGGTTTTGTCCGCCGGTCATTTCCATCACGACGACGGCGGAGGTGAGCGGCGATTGGGTGGCGCCGGCGAGGAAGGCTGCCATGCAGATGAGGACGAGGACGTGGGTGCCTTGGGCGAGTCCGGTGAGGATGGCGATGTGTTCGCCCAAGACTGCGCCTATGGTGAGGGAGGGGGTGAAGATGCCGCCGGGCGTGCCTGTCCAGTAGGTCAGGACGGTGGAGAACCATTTGGCGGCGGCGAGTCCGGCGGGGGCTTCGTGGATGCCGCGCAGGGCTTGGGCGGCTTCGTGGTAGCCTGTGCCGTAGGTTTTGCCTTGGTAAAGCGTGCCGATGGCGGCGAGCAGGATGCCGATGAGGGCGGCGGTAATCAGGGGATGACGGCGGATGTGTTCGCGCCATTTGGCGGGGGCGAAGGCAGTGGCGCCGAGATACAGGGTGCGTCCGAACAGTCCGCCGGCGATGCCGCACGTGAGTCCGCAGCCCAATACCCAGCCGAGCATATTGTCGAGCGCGCCGCCGTTGAAGCCTGAGAAATAGGGGTTGTTGCCTTGTATGGCGACTTGGATGAAACCGGCGGCGAGGACGCCGAGCAGGATTTGCCGCTCCCAACGCAGCATGACTTCGCGCCCGAGTTCTTCGATGGCGAAAATCACGCCTGCCAGCGGGGCGTTGAACGCGGCGGCAAGCCCGCCTGCCGCGCCTGCGGCGATAAGGTCGTTTTCCTGCATACCGCGAAAGGCGAAGCCGTGTTTTTTGCACCATGCGCCCCACGCGCTCATGACTGCCGCGCCGACTTGGACGGACGGTCCTTCACGCCCGACGGATGCGCCTGCAAACATGGCAAGGAAAGTCAGCGGGATTTTGATGAGGGTTTCGCTGAGGCGGATCAGGCGGGTTTTGTTGGCGCCGTAGGGCAGGGCGAGGCTGGCGAGCACTTGCGGGATGCCGCTGCCGGAGGTGTAGGGGGCGAAACGGCGGGTGATCCAGACGATGAGCGGCAGCCCTAAGGGCAGGGCGACCCAGGCAAACCAAGGATATTTTTGCACCAGCTCCGCATTCGTTTCCAACGCGAAATCCGCCATCCAAGCAAACAGGAGGGCGGTCAGCGCGACCAGCGCCGAACCTGCCAGCAGGAACAGAAAAGCAATGCTTTTACGCGAGATGCGGCGGGTTTGGCGGATTTTGTGCGTGATGTGGTAGGCGGGCGGTTTGGTCGGCATGGTATGCGGAAGTGTGGAAAAGGTCGTCTGAAAAGGGTTATTGCGGAAGGCGGTTTATCAATGCGCCAAGATAGCCTAAACCGAAAGACAGTAAAAATGCAGAAGCGATGCCGACACCCCAGTAAATAGATCGGTGCTGCGTAGGTTTGTCAGTGGTGGCACGCAGCAGTTTGAAATAGAGTGCGAACGTGGCGGATGAGATGGCGGCAGTCAGTAAACAGCCGAAGAGGGAGACAGATGAATAAGAGGCGTAGGCGATTATTGCAGGTTTCAGTGTGTAAAGTACGCCCGCGCCTACCGCCCATTTCCAGATGGGATAGAGCTTGTCGGGGAAATCCAGCGTCCCCACAGCTTGAAATCTGCCGAATGCCAATATCAAAGCAATGTCAAAAAAGATGGATGCAAAGAGTAACATCATAAAATAATTTCCTTGTGAGTAAGATGTTTTTGTTTTTCAGACGACCTCGGGGTCGTCTGAAAAAAGAGGGGGTAGCCTGTTGCCCCTCCAGTCAATGCATAATAAATAAGTTTGCCCAATAAAACAATTTTTCGGTCAGTAGGGTTAAGGCTATACCTGAAAGAATGCCCAGTCCCCAATAGATAAACCGGCGGCGTTTCGGGTTGGTCGTGGTACGCAACATTTTGAAATACAAAAGCAAGCAGCCGAACATGCAGATGGTTTGAAACAGGATGAGGGGGAGGCTGTCAATGGCTTTGGAAATCGAATCATGAACGATGATTGTCACTATGCATATGCATAAATAAATCAAAGCCGAGCCTGCCGCCGAATGCCAAAAGGGGACGGGCGAGTCGGATGAGTCGGTTGTCCTGTGGGGTTGAAGCCTGCCGAATAACAATATAAAGACAATGTCAGACATAATGATGGCTCCCTTGACGTAAGCTGTTTTTGTGTTTCAGACGACCTCGGGGTCGTCTGAAATGTTATGGTGCGGCGATATGGGGCAGTATAGTGAATTAACTTTAAACCAGTACGGCGTTACCTCGCCTTAGCTCAAAGAGAACGATTCTCTAAGGTGCTGAAGCACTAAGTGAATCGGTTCCGTACTATCTTGTACTGTCTGCGGCTTCGTCGCCTTGTCCTGATTTAAATTTAATCCACTATACCGCGCTAAGGCGTGTCAGTACGTTGATCATCCGCAACGCCGAAGCGGCTGCCATACCCCGGTAAACACAGTGATGCAGCAGAACAGTATGGGCTTTCTCAAATAAAGCCCGCGTTACGGTTTGCGCTTGGTCTAAAGGTCGTCTGAAACGGTTTTCAAACGACCTTTTTTCGTGCTGCCTTAACCTGTATTGCGCAAACCTTGTGCCACGCCGTTGATGGTCAGGTGCACCATCAGGAGGGTGTGCGGGTCGTGCGGGTCTTTGCGCAGGCGTTTGAGCATGGCGACTTGTAGGCCGTTGAGCGCATTCAGGTACGGAATCCGCAGGGCGAGCGAACGGGCGAGGCTGCGGTTGTCGCGCAAGAGTTCGTCGGTTTGCAAAAGGTCGAGCAGGGCTTTGCGGCTGCGTTGGTATTCTTCCTTAATCATGCCGAAGATGACGGCGGCTTTTTCGGGCGATTCGCTCAAGCCGGCGTAGTTTTCGGCGAGGGTGATGTCGGTTTTCGCCATGACTTGTTCCATATTGGAGAGCATGGCTTGGAAGAATGGGTTATGCTGCGCGTGTTCCTGCAGGGCGGCGAGGGTTTCGGGTTTGCCTTCGCACAGGCTTTCCACTGCGCTGCCGAAGCCGTACCACGCGGGCAGCATGAGGCGGTTTTGCATCCATGAGAACACCCACGGTATCGCGCGCAAATCCTGTATCCGCGCCAAGGTCTTGCGGCTGGCGGGACGGCTGCCGAGGTTGAGGGTAGCGATTTCCTGTATGGGGCTGGTTTGCAGGAAATAGTCGATGAAGTCGGGGTGGGTAATCAGCTCGCGGTAGTATTTGAACGATACGTCCGACAATGCCTGCATGAGTGCGGGTTCGGGGTCTTTTTGATCGGGCAGCAGGCTGGCTTCGAGCGTCGCGGCGACGAGGGTTTCGAGGTTGCGCACGGCGTTGCCGGGGTCGGCGTATTTGGCGGTGATGACTTCGCCTTGCTCGGTGATGCGGATTTGTCCGGCTACGCTGCCTGCGGGTTGGGCGAGGATGGCTTGGTAAGACGGGCCGCCGCCGCGTCCGACGCTGCCGCCGCGGCCGTGGAAGAGGCGCATACGGACATCGTATTTTTTGAAGAGTTCGACCAAGCCCAATTCCGCCTGATAGAGGCACCAAGAGCTGGTCACGTAGCCGCCGTCTTTGTTGGAATCGGAATAGCCGAGCATGATTTCCTGAATGTTGTCGCGGCTTTGCAGCAGGTCGCGGTACCATTTGCTGCTGAACATGGTTTCCATGACGGGGCAGGCGTTTTCGAGGGCTTCGATGGTTTCGAAGAGGGGGACGATGTTGATGCGGCTTTGCGGTTTGCCGTTTTCAACTGTCAACAGACCGCTTTCTTTAAGCAGCAGCGCGAGGGCGAGCAGGTCGCTGGGCTGTTCGCAGTTGGAGATGATGCTTTGGGTAACGGCGTTTTCACCGAATTCGTCTTTGATGTTGCGCGCTTCGTTGAAAATCGCCATTTCGCGGCGGGTGTGTTCGCTGTAAGTGATGAACGGGCTGGACAGCGGCCGCTGGTGTTTCAGCTCGCGCAGCAGGACGGTTTGTTTTTCCGTTTCGGAAAGGCTGGAGTAGTCTTCCAAACCGGCGTGTTTGAAGAGTTCGGCAACGACATCGGCGTGTTTTTCCGCGTGTTGGCGCAAGTCGAGCGGCATCATGTGGAAGCCGAACACGGACACGGAGCGGATCAGGTCGGCGAGTCTGCCTTCGCCCAAAAGCGCGCTGCCGTTGTCGCGCAGGGAGCGTTGCAGCTTGTGGAGGTCGTCTGAAAACTCTTGCGCGGAGGCGTAAGGCATCATAAAGCCGAATTTGCAGCCCATACCCAAGCCGAGCGAGCGGGCTTTGCCCATGACGCGCGCCATGATGTAGGCGATGGCGCGGCGGTACGGCTCTTCGGTGCGGGCGATTTCTTCGTCGGGCGATTCGTCGGACAACGCCATTACGTCGTCGTTGACTTTGACGCGGCGGACAGAAAGCGGCAGCTCGCGGTAGAGTTTGTCGAGTTCGCCGCGGTAAAAGCGGAACACCGCGTCGGCATGGCGACGGAAAGCGAAACGCAGGGTCTCGGCGGAGACAAACGGATTGCCGTCGCGGTCGCCGCCTATCCAGCCACCGATTTTTAAGATGTCGGGCACGTCAACATCAGGATAGGTCGTCTGAAACTCGCGTTCCATGCTGCGGTAGAGTTTGGGCAGCGCCTCGAAGAAACTCATCGGGAAGATGGATACGCCGTTGTTGATTTCATCGTTGACGCTGAGTTTGTGGTGGCGCGTTTCGCTGGTTTGCCACAAGCCCAATAAGATAGTGTCGATTTCGCGGCGCAATTCCGCCAGCGCATCGGCATGGGTGCAGCGTTCGCGGCGGGGCAGGAGGGCGCGGATGCGGCGGTTGAAGTTCAACACGGTTTGGCGTTGCACTTCGGTCGGGTGCGCGGTCAGAACGGCGGTAACATTGGTCGTATTTAATTGTTTTTGAACCGCCTTGCCGCCGATTTTTGCCGCTTTGAGTTTGCGTACCGTTTCCGCCAAGCTGCCTTCCGCGCCGCCGTGTCCCGCCTCTTCGTGGATTTGGCGGCGGCGTTCGTGGTGTACGTCTTCGGCGATGTTCAGAATTTGCGCGAACAAGCCGCAGGCAAGCGTCAGGTCGTGGGTTTGTTGTTCGTCCAGTTGCGGCAAAACCTTCTCAATCAAAGCCGCGCTGTCGTCCGAAGTGGACAACAGTTTGACCGTTTCCACTACCAACGGCGAGGCTTCTTCGTGCAGGAGTTTGTACAAAGATTGTTTCAAAAATTCCGCGTCTGCCGCCAGAGCCGCGTCTTTGGGATTGTTCAGGATATGCAGTTGCATGATTTTCTCTCTTTATTTATCTTAAAAACAAACGTAAAACATTGTATAGCAGGTCGTCTGAAACCGCCATCGGAAAAGGTGTTGCAAAACACCGAAACTTGATGTAACCCGCGTCCGCGCAAGCCAAGCCGTTAATTCCTTAACAAAGCCGTCCGTGCATTTCAGTCCGATTATTCTGCCGTTCGTATCCTCAGCATAGTCCGAAGTGTAGAAATCCCGTAAAATACTACGACATAAAATCCTATTTTCACGCAGGCACAGTATGTTCAACTTCAATTCCGTACGCGAAAACGACAAACGCCAACCCACCATCCGCACCGCCGTGGCAAGTGGCTCCATCAACATGAGTACCTCCGCCATCAAAGTTTTGGCGGAAAACGCCACCCAAAACGCAGGCATCCTCAACGTTGCCCGTATCGCCGCCGTCCAAGGCATCAAGCAGGTCGGACTGCTTGTTCCGCTTTACCAGCCCCTCCCCCTGCAACACGTCCGCGTCGATTTCGATGTCGATGTCGAACTCGCCTACGTCAAAGCCACCGTAACCGTTTCCTCTGAAGTCGGCAAAAGCATCACGACCGAAGCCGTCACCGGCGTCAATATCGCCCTCATATCCATTTACGACATGATGAAAGAAGTCGACCAGTCCATGATGATGACCCGCATCCACCTCGAATCCGAAAGCGGCGGCGAACGCGGCCCGTTCGTATTCGACGATGCCTACGAAAACATCGAATTCTGATTGAACAAAACAAGGTCGTCTGAAAGCCAGTTTGAGGTTTCAGACGACCTTTGGCATGAGGCATACGGATAAATATAGTGGATTAAATTTAAATCAGGACAAGGCGACGAAGCCGCAGACATTACAGATAGTACGGAACCGATTCACTTGGTGCTTCAGCGCCTTAGAGAATCGTTCTCTTTGAGCTAAGGCGAGGCAACGCCGTACTGGTTTAAAGTGAATCCACTATACAACAGGGGGCAAACATCGGGGCGGCGTTGCCCGTTTTGCCGATTCCATCCGCGATACAACATCCAGACGACCCATCATGAACGACCACCAACTGCTCCGTTACAGCCGCCACATCCTTCTCGACGAAATCGGTATCGAAGGGCAGGAAAAAATCCTTGCCGCCCGCGTCCTCGTCGTCGGCTGCGGCGGACTGGGTGCGGCAGCCCTCCCGTATCTTGCCGCATCAGGCGTCGGCAAACTCATCATCGCCGACCACGACACCATAGACGATACCAACCTCCAACGCCAAACCGCCTTCACCGAAGCCGACATCGGACAAGCCAAAGCGCAAGTGATGGCAGGTCGTCTGAAAGCCGTCAACAGCGCGTGCGACATTACCGCCCTGACCGAAAAGCTGGACGAAGCCCGCCTGACCGAACTCATGCGCGCCGCCGACATTGTCCTCGACTGCACCGACAACTATCCCGCCCGCCAAGCCATCAACCGCGCCGCCGTCGCTACCCGCACCCCGCTGGTTTCCGGCGCCGCCGTCCGCTTCGAAGGACAAATCGCCGTGTACCGCCCCGATTTGCCTGACAGCCCTTGCTACGCCTGCCTGTTTGACGGCGACACCGCCGACGACGGAGCCTGCGCCCTGTTCGGCGTGTTTTCCCCGCTGGTCGGCATCATCGGCGCCACCCAAGCCGCCGAAGCCCTCAAAATCCTGACCGGTGCAGGCGAACCGGCACACGGCAAACTGGCAACTTACAACGCGCTCACCGCCAAATGGCAGACATTCCGCGTCCACAAAAATCCCGATTGCGGCGTATGCGGCAAAGCGTATCGACCCTAGAGGGACAGTTCGTTAAAAGTGATAAAAGATAAGGAAACGGTGTTTCAGGCGACCTTTTCAAGAAGGTTTAAGCCGTAGGGAAGGTTGGTTTTTGCATTGATAAAACTGTCCCACGCGGCTTATTTCACATAAAATGGGGTTGCCTGAATAACCAGCAATCTTGGGATACGCTATGGACACAGACCTCCAGCAAACTGAACACCTGCAAATATCCTTCTCTCCTACCGATCAAGACAGACGCTATGCGGGAAAGCGGCTTTTGCGTTATATAGAGCCTGCTTGGCGGCGCAAATATTGGTTTGGTTCGGCTGCATTCCTGCTGGTGTGGGGCAGTCTATTCGTCTTTGCTTGTTGGTTGCTTAACGGCATCAACAATACCTATATTCAAAACTGCTATCTGTTTGCCGATTCGCAAACTGACAGTTTGGAGTACTGTCTGTATAAAGCTGGGGACGACGGCAGCTCCCTATGGATAATGGCGGGTCTCATCTACGCCACCACCATGGTAACGTATTTTGAGCAGCGTTGGATATATCGCAGCTTTACCCGCATAGTCAGCCATCCTCTGGATGGGCGACGTTTCTCCGTCATCCTTTCAGCCGAAGGCCTTACTCAGGAGGAGGCAGGGCGCAGCAGGCATTTCCATCATTGGGCAGGCGTGGAACGTATCATCGAAGACCAAGCATTCCTGTTGTTTTATATCGACCGTAACATCGTCTATTTTATTCCGATTGCCGCCTTTGCAGAGGCGGGAATGGATGTCCACGCGTTTTATACCCGAGCGATGGAGTTGAAGGCTGCAGCAGAGTAGGTAAAACCAAACGAAACAAAGGCTACCTGAAAGACCATTTTTGGTATTCAGGTAGCCTTTGTTCTTCAAATGCAGGGCTGATTTAGTCTTTCAACTTCGCCAACTGATTTTGAACTTTCGCCATTTTGTCTTCCAACTCCGCCAAATCGGCTTTATCTTTTTCCACCAGATGCGCGGGGGCTTTTTCGGTGTAGCCGGGTTTGGAGAGTTTGGCATTGAGTTTGTCCAAGGCTTTTTGCAGCTTCTCGGCTTCTTTGCTCAAACGGGCGGTTTCGGCGGCTTTGTCGATTTCGACTTTCAGCATCAGGCGCGCGCCGTTGCAGACGGCGACGGGGGCGTCTTCGCTTTCGGGCAGGGCGGCGACTTGCTGTGCTTCGGTCAGGCGGGTCATCATCGGCAGGTACTTAAGGTAGTCCGCCAAGTCGTCCGCGCTTTCGACAAACAGCGGGGCTTTCACGTTGGGCTGGATGCCCATTTCGCCGCGCAGGTTGCGGACGGCGCCAATCAAATCCTGCAACACGGTCATTTGCTCGAAGGTCGTCTGAACGATTTGTTCGCGGTCGGCTTCGGGGAAGCGGGCGAGCATGATACTGTCGGCGGTTTTGGCGTCGCACATGGGGGCGACGGTTTGCCATAGTTCTTCGGTGATGAACGGGATAATCGGGTGCAGCAGGCGCAGGGTGGCTTCGAGTACGCGCAATAAGGTATGGCGTGTGGCGCGTTGGCGGCTGGCGCAGCCGGTTTGGAGCTGTACTTTGGCGAGTTCCAAATACCAGTCGCAATAGTCGTTCCACACGAAGCTGTACAGGGTTTCCGCCGCCAAATCAAAGCGGTAGGTTTCGTAGGCTTGCGTTACTTGCTCGATGGTCTGATTCAGACGGCCTATGATCCACATATCGGGGAAGGAATAGCCGCGCGGCTCGGTAGCGGTTGCGCCGTAGCCGCAGTCTTGATTTTCGGTGTTCATCAAGACGAAGTTGGTGGCGTTCCAGATTTTGTTGCAGAAGTTGCGGTAACCTTCGGCGCGTTTGAAGTCGAAGTTGACCGAACGACCCAAGCTGGCATAGCTCGCCATGGTGAAGCGCAATGCGTCCGCGCCCATGCTGGGGATGCCTTCGGGGAAGAGTTTTTTCGTGGCTTCTTCCACTTTCGGCGCGGTTTCGGGTTTGCGCAGGCCGGTCGTGCGTTTCACCAGCAGTTTGTCCAAGTCGATGCCGTCAATCAAATCGACGGGGTCGATGACGTTGCCTTCGGATTTGGACATTTTTTTGCCTTCGTGGTCGCGCACGATGCCGTGGATGTACACGTCTTTAAACGGTACTTTGCCGGTGAAGTGGGTGGTCATCATAATCATGCGCGCCACCCAGAAGAAGATTATTTCGTAGCCGGTTACTAAGACATTGGACGGCAGGAAGGCTTTGAGTTCATCGGTTTCAGACGGCCAGCCGAGCGTGGAGAACGGCACAAGCGCGGAGGAGAACCATGTGTCCAATACGTCTTCTTCGCGGGTCAGGTCTGTTTTACCTGCTTGTTTTTCGGCTTCCGCCTGATTGCGGGCGACGTAAACATTGCCTGCTTCGTCGTACCACGCGGGGATTTGATGCCCCCACCACAGTTGGCGCGAGATGCACCAGTCTTGGATGTTGTTCATCCATTGGTTGTAGGTATTGACCCAGTTTTCGGGGATGAAGCGTACCGCGCCGCTGTCGACGGCTTTTTTGGCTTTTTCGGCGAGGCTCAAGCCTTTGTATTCGCTGTCAGGCTCGCCGCCGTTTGGCGTGGCGGACATGGCGACAAACCATTGGTTGGTCAGCATCGGCTCAATCACTGAGCCGGTACGGTCGCCTTTCGGCGTCATCAGCGTGTGCGCTTTGATTTCGACCAACAAGCCTTGTTCCTTCAAATCGGCAACCATTTGTTTGCGTGCGGCAAAGCGGTCTAAGCCTGCGTATTTTTTAGGCAGGGCAAAACCTTGTTGCGCTTCGCCTTTGAAGTTGAACACTTCGGCGTTTGCCAGCACTTTGGCTTCCAAGTCAAACACGTTAATCAGGCGTGTGTCGTGGCGTTTGCCGACTTCGTAGTCGTTGAAGTCGTGCGCAGGCGTGATTTTCACGCAGCCGGTACCGAAGTCTTTTTCAACGTATTCGTCGGCAATCACGGGAATGGTGCGGCCGGTCAGCGGCAGGATTAATTCCTTGCCAATCAAATGGGTATAACGTTCGTCTTCAGGATTGACGGCAACGGCAACGTCGCCCAGCAGCGTTTCAGGGCGGGTGGTCGCCACGATAACGGCTTCGGCAGGATTGTCCGCCAGCGGATAGCGGATGTGCCACATAGAGCCTTGTTCTTCCACGCTTTCCACTTCCAAATCCGATACCGCCGTACCCAATACCGGATCCCAGTTCACCAAGCGTTTGCCGCGGTAAATCAAGCCTTGCTCATATAGGCGCACGAACACTTCGGTTACGGTTTCGGCGCGCACATCGTCCATCGTGAAATACTCGCGCGTCCAGTCGGCGGAACAGCCCACGCGGCGCATCTGCTGCGTAATCGTGCCGCCGGAAACTTCTTTCCATTCCCACACTTTTTCCAAGAATTTTTCGCGCCCCAAGTCATGACGGGACACGTTTTGCGCGGCAAGCTGACGCTCGACCACGATTTGCGTGGCGATGCCCGCGTGGTCGGTGCCCGGAATCCAGGCGGTGTTGCAGCCTTTCATGCGGTAGTAGCGGGTCAGACCGTCCATAATGGTTTGGTTGAAGGCATGACCCATGTGCAGCGTACCGGTTACGTTGGGCGGCGGCAGTTGGATGGAAAAAGACGGTTTGGTCAAATCCATATCGGGCTGGAAATAACCTTGGGTTTCCCAGTTTTGATAGTGTTTGGATTCGATTTCGGCGGGATTGTATTTGTCTAACATGGTAAAAAATGCTGTCTGTAAAAGGGTTTGCGGGCAAACGTTTGTTTAAAAAATAATTGCGGATTATAGCGCAAAAAGGTCGTCTGAAACGGAATATCGTTTCAGACGACCTTTTTGAAACAAATCGAAACGGGCTTATTTGCCTTTGTCGGATTTGGCTTCTTTTTTCAAGGAAGCGTACAACTCAGGGTCGCGGTTTTTCAGCAGGGAGGCAATTGCCAAATCGTCGCGGTTTACTTTTGCCAAGTCAACGCGTTCGATGTGTACCAAGCGCAGCAGCTCGCGTACAGGTTTGGGCATATTGCGGCCGGATTCGTAACGTGAACCACCGGACTGAGTTACGCCGATACGGCTCCAAAAGTCCATTTGGTTCAAACCGAGTTTTTTGCGGATATCGCGGATGTTGTCAATTTTCTCAAACGACTTCATGAAAATTCCTTTTTCTTCTGTATTGTTTGTTGATAAGCAATTCTGCTTCTTCACATTGGGAAAGTGCAAATTAGTTTTCGGCAGCAAAGTTCCTTACAGGGGAAATCATTAATTGCGACATAGAAAACTATCTATACTGAATTGTTAGACAGTATATTCGAAAGAAGTTTTGTAGAATTCTTCATAAATTGGCTAAATATTTCCAAGTTAAATATTTTATAGAAGAAAAAACATTTAAAACAATAGGATAGTAATTGGGTGTCGGTAATATTTTACACAAATAAACAGTCGTTTCGGGAATGTTGCGTTTGACATTATTTATTATACATAATTGTTTTGCATGAAATTATGGAAAAAGTACAGTGGAGATGGGCAGATTTGTCTATATCTCAGCCCGATGTTTAGATCTGGATTGGGTGGTCGGGAATGGTTTTGATAGAGGCAATTTAAAAGGTCGTCTAAAAACGAGGTTTGTGGGTTTCGCCAACAACCTTGTTTATATTTCAGACGACCTTTTTGCTTTGAAAGCGGGATGGTTTGACAGATTAGGGTTTGCCGGTGGCAGGGCTGATGGTCAGGATTTCGTAGCCGGTTTCTGTCACTAAAACTTCATGTTCCCATTGGGCGGAGAGGGAGCGGTCTTTGGTCACGACCGTCCAGCCGTCGTTTAGGATGCGCAGGTGGCGTTTGCCTTGGTTGATCATCGGCTCGATGGTGAAAATCATGCCGGGCTTCAGGACGACGCCTTGTCCTTTCCGACCGTAGTGCAGGACTTGCGGGGCTTCGTGGAAACCGCGTCCGATGCCGTGGCCGCAAAATTCTTGTACGACGGAGTAGCCTGCGTTTTCGGCAACTTGTTGGCAGGCGTAGCCGATGTCGCCCAAGGTTGCGCCAGGTTTGACGGCAGCGATGCCCGCCATCATGGATTCGTGGGTAACGTCAATCAGGCGTTGGGCGATGGGGGAGACTTTGCCGACGGTAAACATGCGGCTGGAGTCGCCGTGGAAGCCGTCTTTTTTGATGGTCAGGTCGATGTTGATGATGTCGCCTTCTTTGAGCGGCTTGTCGTCGGGAATGCCGTGGCAGATGACGTGGTTGACGGAGGTGCAGCAGGATTTGGGGTAGGGTGGATTGCCGTAGTGCAGGGGGGCGGGATAGCCGCCTTGGACGTTGACGTGGTAGTCGTAAACGAGTTTGTCGATTTCGTTGGTGGTTACGCCGGGCTTGACGAATTGTCCGATGTAGTCGAGGGCTTCGGCGACGAGTTTGCCCAGTTCGCGCATTTTCTCGATTTCTTCGGGGGTTTTAATGATGATTTCGTTCATGTTGTTTCCTTGATGGTTTCAGACGACCTTGTTGCGGCACAAAGGTCGTCTGAAAGGGAAAGGGATGAGTCGGCAGCTTGTTTTTGGAACACTGCAACGAGGCGTGCGGACGTTTCGGCTTTTTTGGATTCGCGACTGATGCCTGAAGTTCAAATTAAAGCCGAATGCCAGTCCGCACTAGAATAGATTGTCGATGACTTCTTTAGATTTGGAAGGAGTCTTAGGTTTCGGCGTCGGCTTAGGTGCCGGTTTGGCTGATTCGGGTTGGCGTTGTTCGGGTTGGCGTTGTTCGGGTTTCGCCGCGGGTTTGGATTCGGTCGGCTGTTCCGGCGGCGTACGTCTGTTGCCTGTTGCGGCGGGTGTGCTGCGCGGCGTTTTTTCTTCGGTATCGGGCGTTTCGGTTACAGCAGGTTTGGCGTTTGCTTTGTTATTGGCGGGTTTGTCTTCTGAGGCTTCGTCCTCAGTCGGGGCGGTGTTGCTGTTTTTGCCGTTTGATTTGTTTTTAGGCGGGATGACGGGATTGCGGGAATCGGTTTTTTCGTCATCGTCAAGCTCGGCTTTGGCGGCAGGCTTGGTTCTGTCCTCTTCGGGAGCGCCGATGGGGCGCCAGACTTCGACAGGGGTGTCTTTGGGAACGGGTTTGTTTTTAATGGCTTCGCGTTCTTGGGAGTCGTGGCTTTTGATGGTGCTGATGACGCCGATGACCAAGGCGGCAACAGCAATGATGCAGACGCCGAAAAAGGCTCCGATTAGATGTTTGGGTTTGAGTTGGAATGAGGATTTAGGGGTTTTGGACATGATAAATCGGTAAAAATGAAATCAATCGGGCGGATTGTATCGTAATAGGTCGTCTGAAACAAAATCAGGTTTCAGACGACCTGTCAGTCAAGGGGCAATCCTATGGCTGTTGGGTGTAGTTTTGATACAGGGTAACGACTTTTTGTACGCCCACGGTGGTGCTGACGCGTTGGGTAACTTTTTCTTGTTCTTCAGGCGTCAGGATACCCATCACATAGGTCACGTTGCCGTAGGTCACGATTTTGACGCGCGCCTGCGTGGTGGGCTTGAGGCCCAAAAGGGCGGTGCGGACTTTGGATGTGCCCCATGTGTCGTTGGTTACGTCGCCGAAGGTGCGTCCTTGGGGGGCGACGGTGATGTAGTTGTACACGCCTTCGGCGGCTTGTTCGGCACGGGCGATTTGTTCGACGAATTGTTTTTCGCCTTCAGTGGCGACTTGTCCGAGCAGCAGCAGGTGGCGGTTGTAGCCGACGACGTTGAGTTTGGGGGTGTAACCCTGCGCTTGGTTGTTTTGGCGCAGGTAGGAGCGGGCGGTGGTTTCGACGCGCACTGCCATTACGTTGTCGTCGGTTTGCGCGCCTGTGGTGCGGCGGTCGACGGCGGATTTGGTGCCGACTGCCGCGCCGCCGAGGAGTACGCCGACACAGCCGCTGAGTGTCAGGCTGAGGAGGAGGGCGGTCAGAACGGGTGCGGTATGACGTTTGATGTTCATATTTTTTCCTTGATGATGGGTTCGGCGGATATGTTTCAGACGACCTTTAAAAGAGGTCGTCTGAAAAAAGGCTTACATTCCTTCAAGCAACATGGAGTCGATGCAGTCGCACATGGCATGTATCAGCAGGATATGGTTTTCCTGAATGCGGGCGGTGCGCGGGTAGGGGACGTTGAGCAGTACGTCGGTATCTTTGAGCATGGCGGCGATTTTGCCGCCGTTGCGGCCGGTCATGGCGATGACGTGCATATCGCGTTCGTGTGCCGCTTTGATGGCCTCGATAACGTTGGCGGAGTTGCCGGAGGTGGAAATGCCGACCAAAACGTCGCCGGCACGTCCGAGCGCCCGCACTTGTTTGCTGAACACATGGTCAAAGCCGTAGTCGTTGCCGATGGCGGTCAGCGCGGACGTGTCCGTCGTCAGCGCGACGGCGGCAAGTTCCATGCGCTCTTTTTCAAAGCGCCCGGTCATTTCGGCGGCGAAGTGCTGCGCGTCGGCAGCCGAACCGCCGTTGCCGCAGGCTAAAATTTTGCCGTCGTTCATCAGGCATTGCAGCATCAATTCTGCTGCTTGAGCAGTCGGCTCGACCAATACTTTTTCGGCTTCCTGCTTGGCATGGATGCTTTCGGCGAAATGGGCGGCAACGCGCTCTTGTAATGTCGTCATATCGTCAACCTGTAATATTCTTTATCCATTCGGGCGGGCGGTTTCCTTCTATCAGCACCGCATCGATGCGGCACGCGCTATCCGTCATGCCGTTTTGTTGCAGATAATACTCCGCAGACCGTTGCAGTTTCAATAACTTAGACGGCGAAATACTGTATGCGGCACCGCCGAAACCCTGATTTTTGCGGTATTTTACTTCAACAAACAGAATCATGTTACCGTTTTTGACAATCAAATCGATTTCGCCGTAAGCGCAGTGCCAGTTGCGCGCCACGAGTTTGCAGCCTTGCGAAAGAAGAAACGCCAGCGCGGCATCTTCGCCCGCCACCCCTTGTTTGTGGTTCAGACGCATGGAAGTTTACCCCGTATAATATCGTTATATTGTTTTCAGACGACCTGATAAAGCCATGTTTCAAAAACACCTTCAAAAAGCCGCCGACAGTATTGAAAAACGGACATTATACGTTGTCGCCACGCCCATCGGCAATTTGGCGGATATCACCCTGCGCGCACTCGCCGTCCTGCAAAAAGCCGACATTATCTGCGCCGAAGATACGCGCGTTACCGCACAGCTTCTGAGCGCATACGGCATACAGGGCAAACTCGTCAGCGTGCGCGAGCATAACGAACAGCAAATGGCGGACAAAATCATCAACCATCTTTCAGACGACCTCACTGTCGCACAAGTTTCCGACGCAGGTACGCCCGCCGTCTGCGATCCCGGTGCGAAACTCGCCCGCCGCGTGCGTGAGGCTGGGTTCAAGGTCGTCCCCGTTGTCGGCGCGAGCGCGGTCATGGGGGCATTGAGCGTCGCAGGCGTTACCGAACCCAATTTCTACTTCAACGGTTTCCTACCGCCGAAATCCGGCGAACGGCAGAAGCTGCTTGCCAAATGGGCGCAGGCTGATTTCCCCGTTGTGATGTTTGAAACCCCGCACCGCATCGAAGCCACCCTTGCCGACATGGCGGCCCTCTTCCCCGAACGCAGCCTGACCCTTGCCCGAGAAATCACCAAAACCTTTGAAACCTTCCTCAGCGGCACGGTTACTGAAATTCAGACGACCCTGAAAAACGACGGCAATCAGGTGCGCGGCGAAATGGTGCTCATCCTCCATCCTGCGCCCCGTGAAAAACACGATACCTTGCCCGATGCCGCCCAAAACGTTATGAAAATCCTCGCTGCCGAACTGCCTACCAAACAGGCAGCCGAACTTGCCGCCAAAATTACCGGCGAAGGTAAAAAAGCCTTGTACGATTTGGCATTGGAGTGGAAACGGGTTTCAGACGACGTTTGAAGGTGGAAGGTCGTCTGAAAAAGAGGGAAGGACGGTTGTTGAATGATGATGGTATTAACATGGGTTATGTCCTGAACCACAGAATATTCTGCGAAAAGAAAATCTGCCAAAGACTTGTCTGATTTATATCGTTTTATTTTAAACGAAATAAAACAGAAACCCTCATAAAGCCTGATGTCGAAGGTCGTCTGAAACGTTCAGACGACCTGCTTTTAAAATTTAAGATGAAAATATTGAAAATTCTGCAATCTAATGTCTGTAATTGTATGTAATGCGTGATATAATGCGAACTCTTTGCCTTACGTTAAGGCAAAGTCGGATATGAACTCACAAAGATTAACATATTGCTTGACGTTCATAGGCTTCTTGATTATATTTAGCCTCGCATTACTGTCGGGATTTCCCGTTTTTATGAAGCAGATTCTCATCTTACAAATTCTGGTTTTGACAGCGGTTGCGCTGATTAGCGCCACATTTTCAGGTTTGGCAGGATTTTGGTCTGCTGTCGCAGGCGGGTTTTCCTATCTTATTCCCTCCGCTTTCGCAGTTTTACTTTTAAAACTTTCCAAGTGTAACCCTTTGTATCATGGTAAAGCGTTCATTATTGGGGAAGTTTTAAAAGTAGTGCTGTCGCTGGTAATGATGCTTGCCGTATTCGCAGTTTGGCATCAGTCTTTGATATTCTTTCCGTTCTTGTTCGGATTGCTCGGTGTCAGCCATTTGGTTTTTTTAGTATTGTTGAGAGTGAAGCATTATGGCAGGTGACAAAATTACTGCTACTGATTACATCACGCACCACTTGCAAAGTTTGACCAGCCTTTCCGATGTCGCTAAAGGACAAGGCTTGGATAATATTGCTGATTTTTCTTTTATTAATATTGATGCAATATTTTTCTCTGTATTGTTGGGTGTAATCGGAAGTTTCCTACTTTTGCGTGGGGCTAGGAAGGCGACGGCGGGTGTGCCCGGACGTTTTCAGGCTGCCGTCGAGATTTTGTTTGAGTTTGTGGATGATATGTGTAAAAGCATTATTCACAACGAGCAATCTCGAAAAGCCATTGCCCCGTTAGGTTTGACGCTGTTTGTATGGATTTTCCTGATGAATGCCATGGATATGCTGCCGGTTGATTTGTTCCCGTGGCTGTGGCAAAACATTATTACCGGTAACCATCATGCATTGTTGCGTATTGTACCGACCGCAGATTTAAATACCACATTAGCGTTGGCTATCGGTGTCTTGGTGATTTGTATTTATTACAATATCAAAATCAAAGGTATCCGTGGTTGGATTCATGAGTTGTTCAGCGCTCCGTTCGGCGCCAAGCTTGCTCCCGCCAACTTCCTTTTGAATCTGGTTGAATTCCTCTCTAAAACAGTTTCTCACGGTATGCGGTTGTTCGGTAACATGTATGCCGGCGAGCTGGTGTTCCTTCTGATTGCTTTGCTGGGTGGCGCTTGGGCGACATCTGGAAGCGTTGAAGTGTTGGATCCGATTCTGTTTGGTTTCCACATCCTTGCCGGATTGGCATGGGCGATTTTCCATATTTTGGTGATTACCCTGCAGGCATTTATCTTTATGGCCTTGGCGTTTGTCTATATCGGACAAGCTCATGATGCACATTAATTTATTAGGTAGTTTTTCATTAACTTTCTTTGTTTTCTCAAGGAGTAAAAAATGGGTTTGGTAGCAATTGCATGTGGTTTGATCGTAGCATTGGGTGCATTGGGTGCCTCTATCGGTATCGCAATGGTCGGTTCCAAATATCTGGAGTCTTCTGCTCGTCAACCTGAATTGATTGGTCCGCTGCAAACTAAATTGTTCCTGATTGCTGGTCTGATTGATGCTGCATTCCTGATTGGTGTGGCTATTGCACTGTTGTTCGCCTTCGTTAAACCATTTGGTGCATAATCAAACGGCGTGATCCGTCTAGGTACAGACTTCGGTCTGTTTGATTAACACTAGTACGAAGGTTAACTAACGTGAATATTAATGCAACCTTATTCGCTCAAATCATCGTCTTTTTCGGTTTGGTTTGGTTTACCATGAAATTCGTGTGGCCGCCAATCGCAAAAGCATTGGATGAGCGTGCCGCAAAAATTGCCGAAGGCTTGGCTGCTGCCGAGCGCGGTAAGAGCGATTTTGAACAGGCAGAGAAGAAAGTTGCAGAACTCTTGGCTGAAGGGCGTAACCAAGTTTCCGAAATGGTAGCAAACGCCGAAAAACGTGCCGCCAAAATCGTAGAAGAAGCGAAAGAGCAAGCTACTGTCGAGGCAGTGCGGATTACAGCACAAGCTAAAGCTGATGCCCAGCAAGAAATGAATCGTGCACGCGAAGTTTTGCGTGAACAAGTTGCTGCGTTGGCGGTTAAAGGTGCAGAGTCTATTTTGCGCAGTGAAGTAGATACTTCAAAACATGCGCAGCTGCTCAGCGCTTTAAAACAGGAGCTGTAATCTTATGGCTGAGTTCGCAACGATTGCCAGACCTTATGCGAAAGCATTGTTTAATCTGGCGCAGGAAAAAAACCAAATTGAGTCTTGGTTGGGCGGACTGGAAGAATTAGCCGCGGTTGTTCAAAATCAGAAAGTAATTTCTTTTCTTGAGCAACCTGAAATCAATACTTCTGAAAAGGTAAATGTACTTGCCGAACTCGTTGAATTAAAAAGTGATGAATTGAGGAATTTCATTACTGTTCTGGCAGAGCAAAAACGTTTGCCTGTATTGCCTGAAGTCTATGCTCAATATCAAGCTTTAACCTTGTCATTCAATCATACTAAGTCTGCTGTAATTTACAGTGCTTATCCATTGACTGAAGATCAATTGGCTGAGTTGGCTGAAATATTGAAAAAACGCTTTGACAGTAAGTTGCAGATTACAACTGAAGTCGCGCCTGAATTAATTGGCGGTGTCAAAGTTGAAGTGGGTGACCAGGTCTTGGATTTGTCGGTGCGGGGTAAATTGAATGCCCTGTATGCGACTATGACAAATTAGGAGAGTTTTCATGCAGCTTAATCCTGCTGAAATTAGCGATTTGATTAAAGCTAAAATTGAAAATCTGTCTGGAAATACAGAAGTACGTACCCGTGGTACGGTTATTTCTGTAACAGACGGTATTGTTCGTATTCATGGCTTGTCAGACGCAATGCAAGGTGAGATGCTCGAATTCCCGGGTAACACTTTCGGTTTGGCGATGAACTTGGAGCGCGACTCCGTCGGCGCCGTAGTGTTGGGTGAATACGAACATATTAAAGAAGGCGACACAGTTACTTGTACCGGCCGTATTTTGGAAGTACCTGTCGGCCGTGAGTTGGTTGGTCGCGTTGTAGATGCGCTGGGTCGCCCGATTGATGGCAAAGGCCCGATCAACACATCTTCCACAGCACCAATCGAAAAAATTGCACCGGGTGTAATTGCCCGTAAATCAGTTGACCAGCCTATGCAAACCGGTCTGAAGGCCATTGACTCAATGGTTCCGATTGGTCGCGGTCAACGTGAGCTGATCATTGGTGACCGTCAAACAGGTAAAACAGCCGTAGCATTGGATGCTATTGTCAACCAAAAAGGTACGGGCGTTATCTGTATTTATGTTGCAATCGGTCAAAAAGCATCTTCTATTGCCAACGTAGTACGCAAATTGGAAGAGCATGGCGCAATGGAACACACTATTGTGGTTGCGGCGACTGCTTCTGAAGCTGCGGCTTTGCAATATATCGCACCTTATGCAGGTTGTACGATGGGCGAGTTTTTCCGCGACCGCGGTGAAGACGCATTGATTGTATATGATGACTTGTCCAAACAAGCTGTTGCTTACCGTCAAATTTCCCTGTTGCTGCGCCGTCCTCCCGGTCGTGAAGCATATCCTGGCGACGTTTTCTATCTGCACTCCCGCTTGTTGGAGCGTGCTGCCCGTGTAAATGAGCACGAAGTTGAAAAACTGACTAATGGTGAAGTGAAGGGCAAAACAGGCTCTCTGACTGCATTGCCGATTATTGAAACGCAAGCCGGCGACGTCTCTGCATTCGTACCGACAAACGTGATTTCGATTACCGACGGTCAGATTTTCTTGGAAACCGATTTGTTTAACGCCGGTATCCGTCCTGCGATTAATGCCGGTATTTCGGTATCGCGCGTAGGTGGTGCTGCGCAAACCAAAGTAATTAAAAAACTGGGTGGCGGTATCCGTTTGGCACTTGCCCAATATCGTGAGTTGGCAGCCTTCTCGCAATTTGCTTCCGATTTGGATGAGGCTACACGCAAACAGCTGCAACACGGTGAAGTGGTTACTGAATTGATGAAGCAAAAACAATTCAGCACTTTGGATACAGCCGAAATGGCTTTGACCTTGTGGGCCATTAATAATGGTTCTTACGAAGATGTACCGGTATCCAAGGCATTGGCTTTCGAAGCGGAATTTTTGAGCTTTGTACGCACTCAGCATCCTGGTGTTTTAGAAGCAATCAATGCATCAGGTGCGATGTCCGATGAAAGTGAAAAAGCATTGACCGAAGCCATGAATTCTTTCAAATCTTCTTATGCTTACCAAGCCTAAGAGCTGAAATGAAAGGAGTCTGAAATGGCAGTCGGAAAAGAGATTCTCACCAAAATCCGTAGTGTTCAAAATACTCAAAAGATCACTAAAGCGATGCAGATGGTGTCAACCTCTAAAATGCGGAAGACTCAGGAACGGATGCGCTTGGCGCGTCCGTATGCCGAAAAAGTACGGACAGTTATGAGTCATTTGGCGCGAACCCATGAAGATCACGGTATTAAATTATTGGCACCTCATCGTGAAACACGTCGGGTAGGTTTCATTTTAATCACCTCTGATAAAGGTCTTTGCGGTGGTTTGAACGCGAATGTTTTGAAGAAATTCTTAGCGCAAGTCCAAGAATACCAAGAACAAGGCATTGAAGTTGATGTCGTCTGTTTAGGTAGTAAAGGTTTGGCAGCTTGTCAAAACATCGGTTTGAACGTTATTGCCAGTGCGATTAATTTGGGTGATACCCCAAGAATGGAATTGCTGCTTGGTCCATTGACTGAAATCTTCCAACGTTACGAGAAGCATGAGTTAGATAAAATACATCTGGTGTATTCATGTTTTGTGAATACCATGCGTCAAGAACCACGATTGGAGGTTCTGCTGCCTATCGGCGAAAATGTGATAGAAGACGAGGAGAGTTATTCTTCATTCAGTTGGGAATACCGTTATGAGCCAAGTCCTGTCGCTGTGTTGGAATATCTGGTTCGCCGCTATTTAGAGTCTGTGGTTTACCAAGCATTGAGTGACAATATGGCATCTGAGCAAGCTGCGCGTATGGTGGCAATGAAAGCGGCCACCGACAATGCAGGCAATGCCATTAAAGAGTTGCGTTTGGTATATAACAAATCGCGTCAAGCTGCGATTACCACGGAATTGTCAGAAATTGTAGCAGGTGCGGCGGCAGTTTAATGTCGTCTGAAACCTGAACAGGAAATTAGGATACGATAATGAGCCAAGGCAAAATCGTACAAATTATTGGTGCGGTAGTTGACGTGGAGTTCCCGCGTGATGCCATTCCGCGTGTTTACGACGCCCTGAAATTGGATGCAAACGGCCTGACTTTGGAAGTGCAACAGCTTCTGGGTGACGGCGTAGTCCGTACTATTGCAATGGGTAGTTCGGATGGTTTGAAACGCGGCATGACTGTAAGCAATACAGGTGCGCCGATTACAGTGCCGGTAGGTAAAGGCACTTTGGGACGTATTGTCGATGTATTGGGTACGCCTGTTGACGAAGCAGGTCCGATTGATACCGACAAACACCGTGCCATCCATCAGACAGCTCCGAAATTTGATGAACTGTCTGCGACTACTGAGCTGTTGGAAACCGGCATCAAAGTGATTGACTTGCTGTGTCCGTTTGCCAAAGGCGGTAAAGTAGGTCTGTTCGGTGGTGCCGGTGTAGGCAAAACTGTCAACATGATGGAATTGATTAACAACATCGCCAAAGCACATAGCGGTTTGTCCGTGTTTGCAGGTGTGGGTGAGCGTACCCGTGAAGGTAATGACTTCTACCACGAGATGAAAGATTCCAATGTATTGGACAAAGTGGCGATGGTTTACGGCCAGATGAACGAACCTCCGGGTAACCGTCTGCGTGTAGCCTTGACCGGTTTGACGATGGCCGAATACTTCCGTGATGAAAAAGATGAAAGCGGCAAAGGTCGCGACGTATTGTTCTTCGTGGACAACATTTATCGTTACACTTTGGCCGGTACCGAAGTATCCGCATTGTTGGGCCGTATGCCTTCAGCAGTAGGTTACCAACCGACATTGGCTGAAGAAATGGGTCGTTTGCAAGAGCGTATTACCTCCACCCAAACAGGCTCCATTACTTCTATTCAAGCCGTATATGTACCTGCGGATGACTTGACTGACCCGTCTCCTGCAACGACATTTGCCCACTTGGACGCTACTGTCGTATTGAGCCGTGATATTGCCTCTTTGGGTATTTACCCCGCAGTTGACCCGCTCGATTCCACTTCACGTCAACTGGATCCGATGGTATTGGGTCAAGAGCACTATGACGTAGCCCGCGGCGTACAATCTACCCTGCAAAAATACAAAGAATTGCGCGATATTATTGCCATTCTGGGTATGGACGAATTGTCAGACGAAGATAAACTGACCGTGATGCGTGCGCGTAAGATCCAACGCTTCCTGTCGCAACCGTTCCACGTTGCCGAAGTATTTACCGGCTCTCCCGGCAAATATGTATCGCTGCGTGACACCATTGCCGGCTTTAAAGCTATCTTGAACGGTGAATACGACCATCTGCCTGAACAAGCTTTCTACATGGTAGGCGGTATCGAAGAAGCGGTCGAGAAAGCGAAAACCTTAAACTAAGGAGGTCGGCATGAGCATCATGCGAGTTGAAGTGGTAAGTAGCGAGCAGAACATCTATTCAGGCGAAGCCAGTTTTGTAGTGGTTCCGACTGTTCAAGGTGAGCTCGGTATTTATCCGCGACACGAGCCGATTATGAGTTTGGTACGTCCCGGTGCATTGCGTTTGACCGTGCCGGGCGAAGCCGAAGAAGTGCTTGTTGCCGTTTCCGGCGGAGTGCTGGAAGTGCAGCCCAACCAACTTACTGTGTTGGCGGATGTTGCCGTACGCAGTTCCGAGATGGATCGGGAGCGCGCGGAAGCTGCCAAGAAGGCGGCGGAAACCGGCATTTCTCAAGCCAAAGACGATAAATCGTTGGCTGAAGCACACAAAGCCTTGGCCGCAGCGATTGCCCAGCTCAAAACCTTGGATTATCTTCGTTCGCACAAAAACAAATAAGCAGATTTGCTTTACAAAAAGCACGGTTGATTACCGTGCTTTTTATTTTTTGGATTGACTGGAAAATATGAAAAATTTGCTGGAGTAAGTTCAAATAGGGAAGAACATTCTATAGTGGATTAACTTTAAATCAGGACAAGGCGACGAAGCCGCAGACAGTACAGATAGTACGGAACCGATTCACTTGGTGCTTCAGCACCTTAGAGAATCGTTCTCTTTGAGCTAAGGCGAGGCAACGCCGTACTGGTTTAAAGTTAATCCACTATAACAAGTCCAAATCAAAAGGTCGTCTGAAAAATCTTGTTTCAGGTTTTCAGACGACCTTTCGTTTGCCGGCTGCTTGGCATCATGCGGTTTGTGGAATAGTTTTGATACCGTTTGCGAGGGAAGGGCGGGTTGGATATTTTCCAGTCCGAATGGCAATGATTATGGTTGGAGGTCGTCTGAAAGCTATGTTCAAGGTTTAATACCATGGAAGCTGCGTTTTCAGACGACCTTTTCATCGCTATTGCTTCACAGGCTTCAAAGTCGGCAAAACCGTATCCCAAATCGCAAGGACTTCGGCTTCGCTGCGCTTCGTTCCGTCTTTTTTCTCAGCACCAAACTGCATCATGATGCGCGGGTCGCCACCGTCGCGTTCCCAAAAGAACATATATTTGTTACCGCCCCATTTCACCAATTTTTCCTCGCCCGACATACCGTTGATGGTGCGTTTGCCTTGGCGGATGGTGCGGGTTAGCGCTTTAACCATTGCGCCTTTCCCCAGATTTACCTTACGTTGCAGCAGCGTCGGCTCGCCTGCCTCCAGTACGTCGCCGTGCATGATTTCCAGACTCATATCGTGTTGTTTGTCAAATTCGACAGTGCTATGAACTTCAAACGGTTTTTTGCCATCGTCCGCGATAAAACCGCCTATCAGGCATATACCGTGTTTATTTGGCACTTCAAATTCCTGCCTGGTTTTCAATCCATTGAGGATTTCTTGGCGGAATTTTTTCTCCATGGTGTTTATTGCTTCTTTTTCTTGGGCTTTCCAGTTGGCAGGGGCTTTGCCGTTTTCGGCAGGGATATAGAAATAGCTGCGTACGATATAGGCGTCATCATTATCCAGCTTGAAATATAAATCAGCTTCGTAGGGCATTCCCTTCTCTTTAACTGTAATGCTGCGCTCCCAAGAAAAATCGCTGCGTGTTACCTGCATGATTGCCCGATCCGGAATCAGGGTGCGGGTATCGACGACAATATCGGTTCCATCATAACCATATTGTTTATTCTCATTGATGGTGCTTACGTTTCTTTTCCAGTCGTTAAACATGACCATCACACTCCAGCCGTTATACTTAAGCCATGTACTGCCGTGATGACGTTGGGACGGCAGGCGCAATTGATAGCGGCCGCTGCAATAGGGCTGTTCAGTCCAGTAGGCGGTATCGATGGCGGATTGGGTGACGGTCGGCGAGGTTTCTGCCGATGGAGAAACGGTGGGCGTGCAGGCTGTGGCGGCGAGAATAAGCGACAGCGTGGTCAGACGGATGGACATGGATAAGCTCCGTGATGAATAGGGGTCGTCTGAAAGTATAGTTTATTCAGACGACCTTTGTCATAAAACGGGCTTGGCGGTATTTATTGGATATGGATGGAAATTTGGCGTGTTTTTGAGCGGACTTGATGCTTGGAGATGATTTTTGCTGTGTGAAAGTCCGTTATAAGCTTGTCCTTATTTCAAACTATTTTTCTTCTCGATGGTCTCTTTCTAAGGTATTGTCTTTCACTACGGCTTTATTTTCAAAAATTGTTAATATCCGAAAAATTGATTATACTTATAAAGTATTAGTTCATCTGGTCTATTATTGTTGTCAGGTTCAATCTGATTCTGAATCTGCCAATATCCAAGTTAAGACCGTTATGCGAAAAATGGCGGCGATGCGTCTTTTCGATTGCTATTTTTCTCGGTGGATTGGAATATAGTGGATTAACTTTAAATCAGGACAAGGCGACGAAGCCGCAGACAGTACAGATAGTACGGAACCGATTCACTTGGTGCTTCAGCACCTTAGAGAATCGTTCTCTTTGAGCTAAGGCGAGGCAGCGCCGTACTGGTTTAAAGTTAATCCACTATAAAAATGCAAGGCAGGAACTTGGCGCTTTATCTCCATCCACTCAAAACAAAAGAGAGAATTTATGGACACAACCAAACCTACTCCCCATCCCGACCAACAGGCCAACCGCCGCTATCTGACCGTGTGGCGGTGGCATTTTTATTTCGGGCTATTGGTCGCGCCCTTTCTGACCCTGCTTGCCGTAACAGGTCTGGGCATGCTTCTATTCGCCAACATCACCGGCAAAGAGGGCGAGCGTATACACGTTACCCCGCAGGCGCAGGTGCAGCCTTTGTCGGCGCAGGCGGAAGCGGCGCGGCAGTCTGTGAACCCTGAAACCGCGTCGGTGGTGCAATATATCGCGCCGCGCGCCGACGATATGGTTGCCGTGTTCCGCGTGAACAACGACGACAAAGCGACCATGGTCGCCGTCGATCCTTACACGGCGAAAGTCGTCAGTTCCATGCCGCGCAATGAGGGCTGGTATCACACGATGGACGGAATCCACGGCGATATGATGCTCGGCACGGCGGGCGATTACCTGATAGAAACCGCCGCGTCGCTGACTATCTTGATGATGATTACGGGAATTTATCTTTGGTGGGCGAAACAGCGCAGCCTGAAATCCATGCTTGTGCCGCAAACGGGCAAAGGACGCTCGTGGTGGCGCAGCATGCACGGTGCGTTCGGCACTTGGGTTTCTTTGATTTTATTGTTGTTCTGCCTGTCTGGTGTTGCTTGGGCGGGCATTTGGGGCGGTAAGTTCGTTCAGTCTTGGAGCCAGTTCCCCGCCGGCAAATGGGGGGTCGAACCGAACCCCGTATCCGTCGTGCCGACCCACGGCGATGTGTTGAACGACGGCAAAACCAAAGAAGTACCGTGGATTCTGGAACTCACGCCCATGCCTGTTTCCGGTACGACGAAGGGCGAAAACGGCATCAATCCGAGCGAACCGATGACCTTGGAAACGGTTGACCGCTTCGCCCGCGAAATCGGTTTCAAAGGCCGCTACCAGCTCAACCTGCCCAAAGGCGAAACGGGCGTGTGGACGCTGTCGCAGGATTCGATGAGCTACGACATGGTCAGCCCGACCGCCGACCGCACGGTGCACATCGACCAATACAGCGGCAAAATCCTGGCCGACATCCGTTTCGACGATTACAACTTCTTCGGCAAATTCATGGCGGCCAGCATCGCGCTGCACATGGGGACGCTGGGCTGGTGGAGCGTGCTGGCGAACGTCTTGTTCTGCCTGGCGGTTATCTTCATCTGTGTCAGCGGCTGTGTGATGTGGTGGAAACGCCGCCCGTCCAAAGCGGGCGGACTGGTTCCTCCGGCGCAGAAAATCGAGCTGCCGGTATGGTGGGCAATGGCTGTGCCGCTTTTGATCGTGGCGGTATTGTTCCCGACCGCCATCGCCGCCATCGCCGTGATTTGGCTCTTGGATACGGCCTTGCTGTCGCGGATTCCGGCGTTGTCGCGGTGGTTTAAATAAACGCTTACGGCGTGTGGCAGACGATAAACCGTCAGGCTTGATTTGCCAAAGCTAAAAGGTCGTCTGAAAACCAAATTAGGTTTTCAGACGACCTTTTTTGACGATTAACTGCAAATATAGTGGATTAAATTTAAATCAGGACAAGGCGACGAAGCCGCAGACAGTACAGATAGTACGGAACCGATTCACTTGGTGCTTCAGCACCTTAGAGAATCGTTCTCTTTGAGCTAAGGCGAGGCAACGCCGTAATGGTTTAAAGTTAATCCACTATACTTGAATCGGTCAGAAGCTAAGGGGAGATAATCTACACCGGTTCCTTAATTATTTTTTAGGTTGTATGAAATGCTCCGCTTCCTTCAAGATTTCAGGTTTCACAATTCCCTGCAAATCCTTAGTGGGGATAGTAAACTCAGGTCTGCCTAAAACATATGCCCCGATTTCGTAACTTTGATACAGGAAAGTCAAGCCGTTTTTATCGAAACGCCAGTTTTCCGTAGCGGAAAATTTGTCACTATTGTATCCACTAATGTAATCACGTGCTTCTTCTTCGGTGTCACCACTATTTTCCTTCAGGTATTTGACATAGGCTTCTTCAAGCAGGTGTGTCAGTTTTCCTTCTTGATTGGGTAACAGGATGTCGTTCAATTTAAGCGGCTTCGGATTGGCAATGCCGCGCTTCAATACTGTTAGCGTGTGCACGCCGTATCCGTGCGGGCCACAATTGTATTCCCAGTCTTCTTGTCCGAAAACAGCATAATTGGGCGTATAGCCTTCCAGTTCCAACGTATCTATATAGTCCAAAGCACAAGGATACTCACCGGCTTTGCGGAGTTTTTGGTTTTCCTTATTGGTCTCCTTTACGTCTTTGTCGCGTATCAAGGTCGTCTGAACCGATTTCTGTGTAGGCAGTTTGCCGCCCATTTCTTTCCTGACCCAGTCATCCAAATGTTTATCGCCGGTAATCGGATAGCTGACGGTAAGTTGATGGCAAAGGGGTTTGCCTTCACTGTTTTTTCCGTCACAGGATTTGGCTTCCAAGGTTTTGGATTGAAACGATAAAGGGGCAGCCTGAACATTTGCAGAGAAAATGAGGAACAATGCGGCGGCGGCAAGCGTTTTGTGGAACATATCAACACCTATTAGGATTTTGATTTAATTAAAGGAAAGCCCAATGCTTCGCGGCTTTCGACGTATTTCTGCGCCACGGTGCGGCTCAGCGCGCGGATGCGGCCGATGTAGGTGGCGCGTTCGGTAACGGAAATGGCGCCGCGTGCGTCTAAGAGGTTGAAGGTGTGTCCGGCTTTGAGGACCAGCTCGTAGGCGGGCAGGGCGAGGCTGGCGTTTTCTTCGGCGAGCAGGCGTTTGGCTTGCGCTTCGTAGTCGTTGAATTGGCGCAGCAGCCAGTCGGCATCGCTGTATTCGAAGTTGTAGGTGGATTGTTCGACTTCGTTTTGGTGGTACACGTCGCCGTAGGTGACGGTGTTGCCGTCGAGCGTTTTTGCCCAAACGAGGTCATAGACGTTTTCCACGCCTTGCAGGTACATCGCCAAGCGTTCGATGCCGTAGGTGATTTCGCCGAGTACGGGGGTGCAGTCGATGCCGCCGACTTGTTGGAAGTAGGTGAACTGGGTCACTTCCATGCCGTTGAGCCAGACTTCCCAGCCCAAGCCCCATGCGCCGAGGGTGGGGTTTTCCCAGTCGTCTTCGACGAAGCGGATGTCGTGGACTTTGGGGTCGATGCCCAATTCGCGCAGGGAATCGAGATAGAGGTCTTGGATATTGGCGGGCGCGGGTTTGAGGGCGACTTGGAATTGGTAATAGTGTTGCAGGCGGTTGGGGTTGTCGCCGTAGCGGCCGTCTTTGGGGCGGCGGCTGGGTTGGACGTAGGCGGCAAACCAAGGCTCGGGACCGAGCGCGCGCAGGCAGGTGGCGGGGTGGGAAGTACCGGCGCCGACTTCCATGTCGAAAGGTTGGATGACGGTGCAGCCTTTGTCTGCCCAGAATGTTTGCAGTTTGAAGATGATTTGTTGGAAGGTGAGCATGGCTTATGTTTCGGATTGGGATAAAAGGGGGATTTTACTGTTTTGACGGTGTTTTGGGTAGGTGTACAGGCAGATGGAATGGTGGGGCGGCGGTGTGATTTGACTGTCAATAAATGCGGAAACATGCCACAATGCCGTTATCCTGTTATCTGTTTTAATCTGTTTTGATTGAATTTGAGGAGTCGCCCATGACCCCGATTTTGGCTTTCGATATTGAAACCGTGCCTGATGTGAACGGCATCCGCCTGTTGTACGACCTGCCTGCTTCTTTGCCGGACGACGAGGTGGTCTTGTTCGCCCAGCAGAAACGCCGCGCCCAAAACGGCTCTGACTTTATGCAGCACCACTTGCACCAAGTAGTCGCCATTTCCTGCTGTATGCGCTGGGGGCAGGACAAAATCCACGTCGGCACCATAGGCGAAATGCACGACAGCGAAGAGGAAATGATCGCCAAGTTTTTCGACCTTATCGAAAGCCATACGCCGCAATTGGTCAGTTGGAATGGCGGCGGCTTCGACCTGCCCGTCCTGCATTACCGAGCGCTGATACACGGCATCGCGGCGGCGCGTTATTGGGATATGGGCGAGGGCGATTTCGGCGACAGCCGCGATTTCAAGTGGAACAACTACATCAGCCGCTACCACAACCGCCATTGCGACCTGATGGACCTGCTCGCCCTGTACCAACCGCGTGCCAATGTGCCGCTGGACGATATGGCGAAACTTTGCGGTTTCCCCGGTAAACTGGGCATGGACGGCAGCAAAGTCTGGGAGGCGTTCCACGCAGGTCGTCTGAAAGACATCCGCGATTATTGCGAAACCGATGCGGCAAACACTTATTTAATGTTCCTGCGCTTCCGCCTGATGAGCGGCGCTTTGGATGCGGACGAGTATGAAGTGGAAGTCAAACGGCTGAAGCATTACCTGACCGGACAGGCCCAGGACAAGCAGCATTGGAATGAGTTTGTCGCCGCGTGGCGTTAACAACGCGGTGATTTTCTAAAGCCCTGACGATGGGCGGAAAGCCGCTAATTTATAGTGGATTAACTGTAAACCAGGACAAGGCAACGAAGCTGCAGACAGTACAGGTAGTACGGCAAGGCGAGACAACGCCGTACTGGTTTAAAGTTAATCCACTATACAATAGCGGTGTATCGGGCTGGATTGTTTTCCTGATACTGAAAAGCAGTTGGCATTTGGTTTGGTAAAGCGGTTATTGGGAAAAAAGGGAGCGCAGGCGGTTTGATTGTAAGGATGTGAACGATATTGGATGAAAAAGGTCGTCTGAAATTTGTCGGCTCCTATATTGTTAGGGAGCTGAATTTCAGACGACCTTTGCATTCGGAAAATTCCTTTGCTTTTAGAACAACACTCCTGTCGGCTCGCTGCCTTCCGGGATGTCATATTTCGGATAACTCGGCGTGCTGGCGGGGGTGTTGTACAGTTTTGCCGGATTTGCTTCAGGACGAACGCTTTGGTTTGGTGCGGAAGCGGGTGTATCGTCAGCTTCGACTTCGATTTCAGTACCTTTAGGCAGAACCACATCTTTGACCGGAGCAGGCTTAGGCGCAATTTTAGGTTTGCTGAAAGCGCTGGAGCCGCTCGTCCAGGCGAGTGATTTCAACGGGGTTTTGAGTTTGACGCCTTTGGTACAGGTCAGACAGTTGGCGGCACCGGTGCGGTTTTTTAAAATAGCGTCTACTTTAGCCGGATTAATGGTTTTACCGTGCGCTTTTGCCCAAGCGGCAATACTTTTCTTCAAGACGGCAGTATCCAGATTTTTTTTGCCGTATGGGTCTTGGTATGCAGCCAGCCAAAGGTTTTGGTTGGCATCTTCGTTGAGGCTGGCCATTTGGTAGATGACGGAGGCGGGAGCGCCGGAGGCGATTGTTTTAGCAAATTCCAGTGCATCCGGAGACTTCATGCGGACGCAGCCGTGACTGCGGACGCCCGGTACGCTGGCAGGGGCATTAGTGCCATGAATGCCTAAACCGAGTTTGGGATCACCGAGACGGACAAAAACAGGACCGAGCGGATTGTTAGGGCCTGCTGGTACGCTTTTGACGCCGTCACCACGTTCTTTTTGGATGGATTTAGGGATGTGCCAAGTCGGATTGAAGGCTTTTGCGCCGATTTTGTGTTCGCCCAATGTGGTTTGGGTCATGGCCTTGCCGACGGCGACAGGATAGATTTTGGTCAGTTTGCCGTCTGTATATAAGAATAGGCGTTGTTGCGGAATATTGATGACGACGTGCTGACCTTCGGAAACGGGAGAGACGTCCGGGATGGGTGTGTTGGCTGAAGCGGCGGTAACAAAGAAGGCAGCGGTCAGTCCGAAAATAGTTTTTTTCATGTGTCGTAATACTTGTAATAAATGAAAAGAAGATTTTGGGAAATCATACCTGAATCTGTATTTTTTTGTGCGAAAATATGCCCTTTCGGTTGCTTGCCGGTTTGAGTGGCAGGTATGGATTTGGGGTCATCTGAAAAGATAAACCGGGTGTCGAGTGGATAAGTGATGGCTGATACGAAATGTTTTGACGGCGTGGCTGATGTTTTTTCTCTGGATTATGAGGGGCGCGGCGTTGCCAGAGTACACGGCAAAACTGTCTTTATTAAAGGTGCGCTGCCTACTGAGAAAGTGTCGTTTCGGGTGCTGAGGGAGAAGAAACAGTTCAGTGAAGCAGAGACAGTAGAAGTATTAAAAGAGTCGGTTGAACGGGTCCGGCCTGCGTGTGGTTATTATGAGACATGTGGCGGCTGCTCGTTGCAACATGTGTCTCCAACCGCTCAAGTTGCATTGAAGCAACGTATTTTGGAAGAACAGCTTGAGCGTATCGGCAGAGTCAAACCGGAACAGATTCTTCCGCCTATTTATGGTTCGGCTTGGCATTATCGGGATAGGGCGCGGTTGAGTGTCTCAGTCGATAAGAAGGGTCGTCTGAAAATGGGTTTTCAGGCGAAAAAAACGAATGAAGTGGTTGATATTGAAACATGTCAGGTGTTGCCTAAACATATTTCAGATGTTTTACCTATGGTGAAATTGTTGTTGCAAACACTGTCTGATGGCGGGGCGGCAGTCCGATTTGTAGAGTTTTTTAATAGCCGTGCATTGGTTGTTTTGAACATTTGTTTCATAAAAAAACCGTCTGGCTACTCTTTGAAGCAAATTGAGACATGGTTTGATATGATATCAGGTGGGGTAAAGCAAGTTTGGCAGGTCTGGTTTCAATATGGGCGCGAGCCGTCAACTGTACTGTACCCTAAAGATTTGCCCGAATTGAAATACGGTTTGCCTGAATTTTCGGTAGAAATGCCTTATCAGCCGGGTGATTTTACGCAGATTAATGCGGACTTGAATGCTGTAATGATCAGCAGGGCTTTGCGCCTGTTGGATATACAGCCTAATGACAGGGTGGCAGATTTATTTTGCGGGTTGGGCAATTTCAGCCTTCCTATGGCAAAGAGCGGTGCGTCAGTAACGGGTATTGAAGGATTGGATTCCCTTGTTTTGCGTGCCAGGCAAAATGCTCTTCGAAACAGTTGTGTAAAATATGTGTCGTTTGAGGTAGCAGATTTGTTTGAGACAGATGAGCAGACGGTAGCCTCATGGGGGGTATTCGACAAAATGTTGCTCGATCCGCCCAGGAGTGGTGCTTATGCTGTTGTCAAATCGCTACATACACCATACCTGCCGAAAAAAATCGTATATGTTTCATGTAATCCTTCAACCTTTGCACGTGACGCGGAAGTATTGGTAAATAAGGGTTACAACTTCAAATCTGCAGGCATTATGAATATGTTTGCACAAACTTCTCATGTCGAATCCATCGGCGTGTTTGAGTTGTAAATCCGATAGTGGGAGTGTCTGACAAATGGTTTTTAATGTAATTATTGGTTGAATCATGTTATCATAATTCAATTGGGGAATAGATGATTCGGCTGTTTCCATAAATGCCGAACATCGAATATATGTAGTTTTATTTGCCGCACCACAGTATCGGGAGGTGTTCTTGAAAAATCCACTTTTAATCATATTGCTAGTGCTTTTGTTTATGGTGCTGCTGTTTATTTTTTATAAACAGAAGGGCACAGCTAAAACTAAAAAGACGACAAAAGCAGCTAAAGCATCATCCAAAAAAAACCATCACCCAAATCAAGAAAGTATTGAAGGGGGAAGTCCAGATTGGGTTGATCAGGTCAATCAATCCGTTTCCGATCCGGATCAACAAGATTGGGAATGGGGAGGCAGTGGTTCTGCCGGTTCAACTACGTCTGTATCTGCACAAGAAGTCGACCCACTGACGGAATATCAAGTATATAAGCAATTTGGTTATGAGAGTAAGGCTGCCGAATCTTTGGCGGGTTATTTAAATGGCCTAAACGATGGGGCTCCTGAAAAATTAGTACATGAGCTTGTCGGGCTGAGTCTGCGTGTTGGCAATATCGATATGCTGACAGACGCCTTGGAGCGTCATGGCTCTGTCTTGTCTGAAGAAAGTCTGGCTGAGTACGTTAAAGCCGGCTTGATGTCCGATCAGACGCATTTGCCGTTACGCGTATTGGCAGAAAACCGTTTGGGATGGAGCATGCAGGAAATCGAGCGCCAAATCGGAGAGCAACCTGATTTGGAAGAGGCTTCAACATCCGCTCCTGCGATGACTAATGACAATGCAGGCGCTAATCACGCCCCTGGCGTTTCCAAACGCGCTGCTATCGTATTGGGCAAGAAAGAGTTTACCGATATTACTCCGGAAGAAATGGGAGCCGTTATCGGATTTGTTAAACCTGAACAAAGTGCCAAAATCTTAAAAGACAAAGTAGGCTATGAAACTGCCGTTCAACAATATAACCGTGCCATTCAAAGCTCTTCTAAGCCGGCAAGCCTTATCATCGATGCATTAAAACTTGACTATCAGCATGAAGAAATCAGTCAGTTTGCTAAACACTTGTGGAAGTTGTACCACTCATTGGGTCAGTATGGCCGCCAAGTGAAAGAACGCATGCTGGGTTGGGGATATAGCCTTGGTTATCATGAAGTATTTGATGATTTGGAGAAAGGACCTAACGAAAATAAAATCAGAGAAATTGGTTTGGAAAGGGGTTATATCCGACCTACTTCTCTTCAAATGAAAGCTAAATATCGCGAACTGGTACAAAAAGATTCTTCTATCATTAGCGTCAACGCCTCTCCTGCAGATGAAGCACTGAAAGAAGTTGAATCTTTACTGATGTACGGTCAGTTGGATTTGGCCATAGGTACTTTGGAACAAGCTGTTTTACAGTACCCGCAAGAATCTCAATTGTATGTGATGTTGTTCGATCTTTACGAAAGAGTAGAGGACTGGGCACGTCTGGAACAATTCTTGCGCTTATTGCGTGAACGCGTTGTCAGCCTTCCGGAAGAAGTGGTATTGGCAATGAGCCGTTTGCTGCAACATGTAAATCAACATTCAAAAAAATAAAATAATTAGAGAGTACCATGATGGATAATCTGTTACCTAAAATCAAAACCATACGGATTATGCTGCGCGATATGAGCGAGCAGCAAGAAGCCGTTTTCCGTATGGCCTTTAAAATGCACAATACGACGAACTATCAGATTCTTGACTCAGATTCAGATGAAATACCAGATTTAGTATTGGTAGATACTGATACTGCTGAGGGTGTTGAAACGTGGAAAACGCTCAAAATCAAATACCCTGATATTCCTGTTGCGATGTTTTGTTCGCAAGAGCCATCTGTTACAACGCCGTATTTGGCTAAGCCGGTTAAATTCGATACCTTATTCCCGATTTTAAGAAGTTTGGCGCAGGGCGGGAATATTTTTGATGCTTCGGCTCAAAAGGCAGAAGTACAAGAAGGAGCGCAAAACGGTAACGAAAGTAGAAAGGCTACTATTCGTCGCTTTAATCCGAATAAAGGGTTACTTGGTGCTTTGAAGTTTGCCAGTCAAGGCCATCAGGATATTGCCGTTTTACATGAGGGTAAACCGGTATTAATCGTTTTCCCAAGTATTCAAAGGGTATTGCTGACAGTCAACGCCCATGAGTTAGAGGGGCTTTGTAAGAATGACAATTTATCTGTTGTATGCAAAGTCGTGCCGGATAATCCCCAGTGGAAAGAAAAAGCCAAAGTAACGATTATGTCTTGTTTGTGGCAGATGGCAATTTGGACTGCTCAGGGAAGATTGATTTATCCGATGACTCCTCAAACGATTTTCACTTTAAAGCGTTGGCCTAATTTGACCAGGCTTGCTCCGGTTCCAGAGTCTATGAGGTTATCTGCGTTTTTAACTAAAACATCAGTCAACTTAAATATCCTCTATAAAGTTATGCCTTTGGAAATGCCGGATATCTTGAATTATTTGGCGGCAACCTCTGTAACAGGCTTTTTGGCAACGGATAGCGAATATGCTCCGAATCAAGCTAATCAGCATGCCAATATTTCTGAACATGTTAGTGTTAATAGCGATGTGCCTGATAGTCAGATGGTTAAGGATGCAGAAAAAGTGGCAGGTCCTTCGCAAGAGCAGCCACGCGGTTTGTTACAGCGCTTAATGCGTAAATTATTGGGAAAACGCTAAAAAGGACATGTAATGAAAGAAAATAAAATTATCTTTACCGGTCCGGTTGGAGTAGGTAAAACAACAGCAATTTCTGCGTTATCAGATGAGCCGCCTGTACAAACAGATGCATCTGCATCAGATATGACGCTGGTTCGTAAGGGGTATACCACCGTAGCAATGGATTATGGTGTGATCCATTTGGATGAAGAAGTCAAAGTTCATTTATATGGTACACCGGGGCAAGAACGTTTTAACTTTATGTGGGAAATTCTAAGCCAGGGTAGTATGGGATTGGTATTGCTTTTGGATAATACACGAACAAACCCATTGAAGGATTTACAATTCTTCTTGGAAGCATTCCGAGAATTATTGAAAACAGCGCCATTAGTAGTAGGCGTTACTAAAATGGATATTCGTTCATTGCCAAGCGTTGATGTATATCAGAAATATTTAGCACAAAATAATTTTAATGTACCGGTTTTTGAGATTGATGCTCGTAGAGAAGATGATGTCAAACAATTGGTTAGCGCAATGTTGTTCTCAATTGATCCGGGTTTAGAGGTATAAAATGGAATCAACACTTTCTTTGCAATCAAATTTATATCCCAGAATTACACCTGCTGGTGCTTATTATGCAGTAACCAGCGATACACCAAGCGCAAGTAGAACATTGCTATATAGCTTATTGCGTGCAAACCCGTCAGAGGTCATTAGTAGCGAAAAAATTCTAGCTTGGGCCGATACCAGTGATATCAATACGGCTTTAAACTTGTTGTACCGTTTGCAACGTTTAGAGTTTTTATATGGTGATGAAAATATTAGTAACGAAGATATTCATTTGACAGACGAGCAGTTACCGGAATTGTTAGAGCAGTTGTCTAATTCAGGTAAAGCTTTGCTGGCTGATGAGAATGGCCTGTATTTTGCCAATGCTAATTTTCATCATGAAGCTGCCGAAGAGTTGGGCCTGTTGGCAAGCGAGGTGGCTAAGATGGAAGATGGTCATCGTCTGCTGATTCGTAACAATTTGCATATCAATAATAGTGCGTGGGGGATTTGTGATCCTTCTGGTCAGAGCGAGTTAACATTTTTCCCATTGTATATTGGGGAAACTAAGCTGATTCTAGTTATAGGTGGTATGCCTGACTTAAATAAAGAGGCGTTTGTGACACTGGTTAAAGTGTTGTACCACAGATATGGTAGCCGCCAGCAAACTATATAACTAAAGTTATAATTTGAGAATGGAATAAATATGCAACAATTATTAATCTCTGTGTTGAGTGATTTAAATAATACTTCTCCCGATATTACAGCTTCAGCTGTAATATCGACTGATGGTTTGCCAATTGCTACAATGCTTCCATCACATTTGAATGCGGACAGAGTTGGTGCTATGTCTGCAACATTGTTGGCATTGGGCAACCGTTCAGTGCATGAGCTGGCATGTGGTGAGTTGGATCAAGTGATGGTCAAAGGTAAAACAGGTTATATTCTGTTGAGTCAAGCAGGTGATAATGCAGTATTGGCACTGATGGCGAAGGAAAGCGGTAAGCTGGGTTTGATCTTGCTGGATGCTAAACGTGCTGCTAAACATATTGCAGAAATTTTATAAAACCGCGTATAAATCATATCATTAATGATAATAGGGGATTAATTCTTGACTTCTTGTTTTTTTTAAGATAGAATTCCCCTTCTAATTCCCCGATAGCTCAGTCGGTAGAGCGACGGACTGTTAATCCGCAGGTCCCTGGTTCGAGCCCAGGTCGGGGAGCCAAATATCAAAAGCCTGAACATCGAAAATATGTTCAGGCTTTTTTATAAGGTAGATTGTATTGATATTTTCTTTATTCAGTTGTTTCGTGGAATTGTTGTCATAAAAGCAAACCTGTTGCATCTTACAAATAGTAGCAATGCATGGACGGATTTTCAGACGACCTTGGATTCGAATTTGAAGTGCAACTTTCCATAACAGAAAAAGGTCAGTATGCGGCAAGTGTTGCACTTCAAATCCGAATCCACAGACCTCTTCAAACTATTCGCAGTTTGATACTTTTGATCAAGATTCTCAGTTTAAAAATACTGAAAGCCCGTACCTGCAGACGGTAAATTTGCACTAAATCCCTATTTTTCAAAGGTCGTCTGAAACCATCCTTTCTTTATATGAAACCGTCTTTTTCGCATCAAACCATATATCAAACTGTAAAAATACAATAAAATCCCATATTAGACTGAAAATCACGGAGTAAACATGAAACTGAAAACCCTTACCCTTGCTACTGCTCTGCTGGCCCTGACCGCCTGCGACAACAAAGTCCAAACCAGCGTCCCCGCCGACAGTGCGCCTGCGGCTTCAGCAGCCTCCGCTGCGCCTGTCGCTTTAGTTGAGGGGCTTAACTACACCACACTCAGCACCCCCATTCCTCAGCAGCAGGCAGGTAAAGTCGAAGTCCTCGAATTTTTCGGCTACTTCTGTCCGCACTGCGCCCACCTCGAACCCGTTTTGAGCAAACACGTCAAAACCTTTAAAGACGACACCTACCTTCGTACTGAACACGTTGTTTGGGGTGATGAGATGAAACCGTTGGCGCGCCTTGCTGCCGCCGTCGATATGGCGGTCGCAGACACCAAAGACATTGCAAACAGCCATATCTTTGATGCTATGGTTAATCAGAAAGTCAAACTGCAAGACCCTGAAACCCTCAAAAAATGGTTGGCCGAGCAAACCGCTTTTGACGGCAAAAAAGTCCTCGCCGCCTACGAATCCCCTGAAAGCCAAACCCGCGCAGACAAAATGGCAGAGCTGACCAATACCTACAAAATCGACGGCACGCCTACCGTCATTGTCGGCGGCAAATACAAAGTCGAATTTGCCGACTGGGAATCAGGTATGAAAACCATAGACCTGCTTGCAGACAAAGTACGCGAAGAACAAAAAACTGCCAAATAATCCCAAAAAGCAAACAGCCGTCCGAAACCGCGATTTCAGGACGGCTGTTTTCACAAAACATCAGGCAAAAAACCAAGTGGGACAGAGAAACGGGCGCACATCCCCCATATCCCTTATAATATCCCCCATTCCCATTTTTTCAGACGACCTCCGCACAAAAGGTCGTCTGAAACCCAAAATACAAGAGAACACCATGAAATTCATCGACGAAGCAAAAATCGAAGTCGCCGCAGGCAAAGGCGGTAATGGCGCAACCAGTTTCCGCCGCGAAAAATTCGTACCGCGCGGCGGTCCTGACGGCGGCGACGGTGGCAAAGGCGGCAGCGTCTGGGCAGAAGCCGACGAAAACACCAACACCCTCGTCGAATACCGCTTCGTCAAACGCTACCAAGCCAAAAACGGCGAAAAAGGCCACGGCTCCGACCGCTACGGCGCAGGTGCGGACGACATCGTCCTCAAAATGCCCGTCGGCACCCTTATCCGCGACCTCGACACCGACGAAATCGTCGCCGACCTCACCCACCACGGCCAGCGCGTCTGTCTCGCCAAAGGCGGCAAAGGCGGTTTGGGCAATATCCACTTCAAATCGTCCGTCAACCGCGCCCCCAAACAATCCACGCCCGGAGAAGAAGGAGAAACCCGTTCTCTGCAACTCGAACTCAAAGTCCTCGCCGATGTCGGCTTATTAGGCATGCCCAACGCCGGTAAATCCACCCTGATTACCGCCGTATCCGCCGCGCGCCCCAAAATCGCCAACTATCCCTTCACTACCCTGCATCCGAACTTAGGCGTCGTACGCATCGACGAAAACCACAGCTTCGTCATGGCAGACATCCCCGGCCTGATTGAAGGCGCGGCAGAAGGTGCAGGTCTCGGTCATCGTTTCCTCAAACACTTATCGCGCACCGGCCTGCTGCTGCACGTCGTCGATTTGGCGCCCTTCGACGAAACCGTCAACCCCGCCGAAGAAGCCCTTGCCATCATCAACGAATTGCGCAAATACGACGAAGAACTCTACGGCAAACCGCGCTGGCTCGTGCTGAACAAACTCGACATGCTCGATGAAGAAGAAGCCCAAACGCGCACCGCCGCCTTCCTCGAAGCCATCGGCTGGGATTACCCCAAACCAGATGACCGCTTCCAATTCGACATGGAAACCCCGCGCCTCTTCCAAATCAGCGCACTGACCCACCAAGGCACGCAGGAGTTGGTACACCAAATCAACCAATATCTGACTGAGAAAAAACGCATCGAAGCTGAAAAAGCCGATGCGGAACAGGCAGCGGCAAATGTTGAGATTGCCGAGCAACAGCCTAAAACGGATACAGGTGTGTTTAAGCCCGAGTAAGGAAATAAAAAGTTTTCAGACGACCTGTTTAATGTAATATAGGGCTGTTCGAATACAGGAACAAAAAGCAAGGAAGACCATGATTTCTGATAAACAACGTGTCGAATTGGCGAAAAAACAAGCTATGCTTAAAATTTTGTATCAGGCATGGCTAGCAGAAAAACGAAAATACGCCGTAATCACGGTAGTCGATAATGAAGGCAATCTGATCGAATATCATCCTTCCGGTAATCAAAGAACAGTAGGCCATGTTAAACAACCGGCCTAAAGCGATTTTTTACTGTGGTGCTAACGGTTCGGGCAAATCTACCCTGCGCCAATTCAATCAAGATCGTGTCTCGTTAGTGATTGATTCTGACCATATCGCAGCAGAAATTAACCCTGAAATGCCTCGCTTAGCTGATATGGAAGCGGGAAAAACTGCATTGCGCTTATTCCGTCAAGCGTTAGATAATCAAATTTCTTTTTCCATGGAATCGACCTTATCCGGCAAATCCGCCCTTACCCGCATTCAAACAGCTAATGCCGCTGGATTTTATGTCATACTCAATTATATCGGTCTTGCTACGCCCGAATTAAATATTCGACGCATGCAAGAGCGTGTCGCAAGCGGCGGGCATTGGATAGCCCCTGAATTAATTCTCAAACGCTACTATACAAGCCTGCAAAACCTTTATACTGCATTACCATTTGCCGACGAAAGTTTTATTTTTGATAACTCATCGGTTTATCCACAGCTACAAATATGGATAAATCAACATCAATATTTGAAAAACAAACATTTAGTCGATTGGGTACAGCCAATCGAGCAAACCATACTTTCAAATGGATTAATTTTTGATTCGTTCCTATCTCATGCATAACTCAAAATGGTGAGACTGCGTCTGAAATAGTAAAAGTAGAGAAGTAGTTATCGCAACCAATATTTTCAGGCAGCCTTTTTAATACAATGGAGAGCTAGATGTCTTCCAACCCTTTCTCTTTACAAGAAAACGATATTATTAAGCGTTCAGAATTGCATGACCAATATGGCGGCAATAGACAAAGTGGTATTGCTGCTTCGGCAAAAACACCCAATATCTTCCTTTTTACTCACCCAGAAAAAGGCGAAAACCACGGCTATTATGATCGCTGGGATGAGAAGGGAACTACCCTATTTTATTGTGGTGAAGGGCAACGTGGTGATCAGCGTATGATAAATGGGAATAAAGCTCTCTTGGATCATAAACAGACAGGAAAAGCCATCCGTGTCTTTGCCAATGACACACTAAATGCTCATGTCCGATACATTGGTGAATTTACATTAGATGATCATCAGCCTTATATAGTTAAAAAAGCACATGCAACTAATAATGGCCCAGAACGAAACGTATTTGAATTCTGCTTGCACAAAAAATCCAAATAATTTACCCCTGTTTATACAAGATTTAAAAAAACATGACCACAATCTACAACACCCTGACCCGTCAAAAAGAACCCTTCACCCCCATCGACCCTAAAAACGTGCGTATGTACGTTTGCGGCATGACCGTTTACGACTACTGCCATTTAGGCCATGCCCGCGTGATGGTTGTGTTCGACATGATTGCCCGCTGGCTGCGCGAGTACGGCTATCCGCTTACTTATGTACGCAACATCACCGACATCGACGACAAAATCATTGCCCGTGCGGCTGAAAACGGCGAAACCATCGGCGAACTGACCGCGCGCTTCATTCAGGCCATGCACGAAGATGCCGATGCTTTGGGCGTATTGCGTCCCGACATCGAGCCGAAGGCGACAGAAAACATTCCGCAAATGATTGCGATGATTGAAACCCTGATTCAAAACGGCAAGGCATACCCTGCCGCAAACGGCGACGTTTACTACGCCGTGCGCGAGTTTGCCGCTTACGGACAATTATCAGGTAAATCGTTGGACGACCTGCGCGCAGGCGAGCGCGTGGAAGTGGACGGTTTTAAACGTGATCCTCTTGATTTTGTCTTATGGAAAGCGGCGAAAGCAGGCGAGCCGGCATGGGAAAGCCCGTGGGGCAACGGACGTCCGGGCTGGCATATCGAATGCTCCGCCATGAGTGAAAACCTGTTCGGCGACACTTTCGACATCCACGGCGGCGGCGCGGATTTGCAATTCCCGCACCACGAAAACGAAATTGCTCAAAGTGTCGGCGCGACAGGCCATACCTGCGGCCACGACCACGCTCAAACCCACCACGGTCAAAGTATCGCCAGCCACGTCAAATACTGGCTGCACAACGGCTTTATCCGTGTGGACGGCGAAAAAATGTCCAAATCGCTGGGCAACTTCTTCACCATCCGCGAAGTGTTGAAACAATACGACCCCGAAGTCGTGCGCTTCTTCATCCTGCGCGCCCACTACCGCAGCCCGCTGAATTACTCCGACGCGCATTTGGACGACGCAAAAGGTGCGCTGACCCGTCTGTACACTACGTTGAAAAACACCCCTGCCGCCGCGTTCGAATTGTCCGAAAACGCCAATGACTACACCCGCCGCTTCTACGCCGCCATGAACGACGATTTCGGTACGGTCGAAGCCGTTGCCGTGTTGTTTGAACTGGCAGGCGAAGTGAACAAAACCAATGATGTACACCTCGCCGGCTGCCTGAAAGCCTTGGGTGGCATCATCGGTCTGCTGCAACGCGATCCGACCGAGTTCCTGCAAGGCGGCGCGGTTTCAGACGGCCTCTCCAACGAAGAAATCGAAGACTTAATCGCCCAGCGCAAACAAGCGCGCGCCGATAAAAACTGGGCAGAGTCCGACCGCATCCGCGACCTTCTGAACGAACACAAAATCATTCTGGAAGACAACGCCGGCGGTACGACTTGGCGGCGCGGCTAATTTGCTTTGATACGAAAAAAGGTCGTCTGAAAACATTTTCAGACGACCTTTATATATTTGATTGGAAACCGTGATGTGTGTACTTAATCTTCTAACAGGTTCTTCTTGATGACCGCAGGATTCCCAGCGGCGACGCAATACGGCGGCACATCTTTGGTTACCACAGCCCCTGCGCCGATGACTGCTCCTTTTCCTACTCGGACTCCGCCCATAATAATCGCGCGCCGTCCGATCCAAACATCATCCTCAATCACAATCGGATTGATTTCCGTATAGCCCTCATATTTCAAAGTCTCACGATTAAACTTGTGATTATTGGAATAAAACAAACATTCCGGCCCCATCATGACATTATTTCCTATCGTCAGACCGTAGCATATTTCGCAATTGACACCGACCCCCGAGTTATCGCCGATCACCGTATCCGGCATGACATACGCACCTTTTTCAATATTGACGTTTTTGCCGATATGCGAGGAAATTCCCGATGCAAGGAAAGATCTGATTTTTTGAGAAGGCGGTCCTATAACCCTCATATAAGACTGAGGCAACATTCCGCCCAGTCCGCGCAGCAGCCAAGAACACATTTTTATTTTAATACTCATCCGATTTTCCATTTTGAGGACAGGTTCACATGAGACACGCGTTGTAAGATGAAGTTTATGAAAAATGGTAAATTTCGGTATATGCATAATCTGATTCACAATCACAAGCTACATAATGCTGTTTGTAATGGATTTGTTAGAATGAGTATGGATTTGAATGAACAACGGCTTACTGCTTCAAAACCAATCTGCTGCCCGAATATACAGCCTGATAGCAGATAGCACTAAAAAACTTATTTACAACAAATATCGTCCGGTCAAACGCCTGACAACAATACGTTATTCCAGTAAATTCGCTTGCCATGCCGAAAAATAACGATATTTTAGGCCCCTAGCCAGAGTAAAAGTAATATCCTCTTGACAAAAAAACAAAAATTATCAATAATCGCCAGCTTGTTTGAAGCATAGGCACATCCCCTATGCCCGCTTAATCGAAAGGAAACAACATGAAACAAGGTATCCACCCTAATTACCACGAAATCAACGTTACCTGCTCCTGCGGTAACAAATTCGTCACCAAATCCGCTCTGGAAAAAGACAGCTTCAACATCGAGGTTTGCTCTTTGTGCCATCCGTTCTACACCGGTACTCAAAAAATCGTCGACACTACCGGTCGCGTGGATAAATTCAATAACAAATTCGGCAACCTGTTCAAACGCTAATCGCCGCTTTGTGACGAAAAAAGACTGCTTTACGCAGTCTTTTTTGTTTTCATGCCCTAAAAACAGTCAATTTGGAACTCAATGACATACTGCGTAGCGTAACAAACAACGGTTTATACGCCGATATGTTGCCATCATCAAGAATGGGTAAATGATTTATCTAAATTATTTGCTGAGTATTTGCCCGTCTTATGCAGATGATGTATTTGTGCAACATATTTTCACAATATGCAAAAAAGTTATGCAAAATACTTGCATTTAAATTTCATTTTTTTACAATTGCAGGTGCAACTTTCTTCAAGTGACTATCACCGTTAAGACCATGCGGTGTCCCTTTTTCAGTTTACGGGGAAAAGAGAAGCTTGAATAACGTCCTTACACCCACCACAAAAGGTAAAAAAACATGAAAAAATTTAACGTAAAAGCATTGAGTCTGGCTGTTGCGGCAGCCGTAGTGAGCGGCGCAGCGGCCGCTGAAGAAGTAAACTTCGCAAAAGCTGTTGGAGAGAAACCCGATCAAGGGCAAGCAGCATTTTTTACTGTCTTTGGCGAAGGTACAACATATGATAAAGGTACCGGTAAGCTGACTTTCAAAAAAGATAGCGATGCTCTGCTTTTGAAAACCTTAGAGTTAGAACAAACCATTAATGGTTTTGCGTCTGGTTCAAATTTCATCACGACTGATGCCAATGGTAACAAAACCGTCCGTGAAGCCACTAATGAAGATATCGAAGCCGACAGCCTGAAAGGTGTAGGCTTGGCAGGCGGCCTTACGGCCGTCAATGCTCGTGTGGACAACTTGGCAAAAGAAACATCGGCTGCTTTAGATGATCAAGACGAAACCATCGAACAACTGAAAACTGCCATTACCACCAATGGTACTCGTATTGCCGAAGTTGCTACGGGTGTGAACGATTTGAATAAATCAGTCACCAAAATGGGAGAAGACATTTCCTCCAAATTTGACGAAGTGGACAGTGAAATTTCCAAAGCTTCATCTGAGCTCTCCGAATCCATTGAAAAAGTAAGCGAAGACGTAACCGCAGTAAACACCCGTGTGGACAGCCTGGCGCAAGACGCAGCGGATGCCAAAGCCAACGCCAAAGCCGCCGAAGACAAAGTAACCGCGCTTTCTGCTAACGTTGACAGCAAAGTAAAAGAAGCTAAAGACGCTGCTGATAAAGCTAAAGATGCCTCTGATAAAGCAGTGGATGCTGCTTCTAAAATTGACGCAGTTGCCGATAAAGCCGACAAGGCAAGCAAAGGCGTAGCAGGTCTGACTGAAGCTTTGGAAAAAGTTGCAGAACAATCAGCACTTGCAGCAGCTGAAAATACTCAAGCTCTCAACGGCTTTGCAGAGGGCGATGAAATCGTCGTTACCGATGCTGATGGTATCAAATCTGTCAAAAAAGCTACCAAAGAAGATGTTGAACAAGATGAGTTTGGCGGACTGGGCTTGAAAGAAGTTGTTGCACAACATGACCAAAGTCTTGCTGATTTGACCGCTGAGACTGAACGAGCCAAAAAAGCCGCTGAGCAAGCCGCATTTGCAGCAATCGAAAATGCTCAAGAACTCAACGGTTTCAAAGAAAAAGATGAAATCATCGTTACCGATGATAATGGTGTTAAGTCTGTTAAAACAGCAACCAAAGAAGATGTTGAAGCCGATGAGTTTAAAGGTCTGGGCTTGAAAGAAGTTGTCGCAACGCACGATGAAGCGTTGGGTGACTTGACTGAAACCGTCAACGACAACAGCGAGGCATTAGTAAAAACCGCGGAAGTTGTTAACGCTATCAGCGCAGATGTGAATGCTAATAAAGCGGCAATCGAAACTAAAGCTGACAAAACTGATTTCGAAGAATTGGCAAAATACACTGCCGATATGGGCAAAAAAGTTAACGACATCGGTGACGAAGTTACCAGCCTGAGTGATGCGGCTACAACAGCTGTTGCCCGTATTGATGAAGACATCGTTAATTTGAAAAAAGCAGGCTTAACTGCAGCCGATGCTTTAGAAGCTAACCGTCAAGACATCGATGCCAATAAAGCAGCAATTGCTGAAAATACTGCTTCTCTGAAAGAGCAAGAGAAAGCTAACGAAGGCTTTAACAATGCGATTGCTAGCTTGGATGAAGATATCAGTACTTTGAAAAAAGTAGGTTTGGCTGCAGCTGATGCGTTAGAAGTTAACCGCCAAGACATTGATGCTAACAAAGCAGCAATTGATAAAAAAGCCGACAAAGCTGATTTCGAAGAATTGGCAAAATATACTGCCGATATGGGCAAAAAAGTTAACGACATCGGTGATGAAGTAACTGCCCTGAGTGATGCAACTAGCGCAGCTATCACTCGTCACGATAAAGACATCGTTGACTTGGCACAAGCAGGTCTGAAAGCAACTGAGGCTTTAGAAGCCAACCGTCAAGATATTGATGCCAACAAAGCAGCAATTGACAAAAAAGCTGATAAAGCTGATATCGAGATTGCTAAAAAAGCAGCTGTTGAAGCTGAAAAATCAGCTAAGTCTGTACAAGGTTCTGTTGAAGTTGCCCAAAAATCTGCTGAAACTGCTGAAGGCTATGCTAAAGCTGCACAAACATCCGCTGATGCTGCCAATAATGTAGCAAGTGCGGCGCAAACTGCTGCTGCTCAAGCTCAAGATGCCGTTAAAGCCAATGCAGCACAAGTTGCCGCTAACAAAGCCGATATTGCTACGCTGCAAACAGCAAGCAACCAACACGCTGCCGGTATTGCTAAAAACTCAGCGCGTATCGACAGCTTGGATAAAAACGTAGCTAATCTGCGCAAAGAGACCCGCCAAGGCCTGGCTGCACAAGCAGCCCTCAGCGGTCTGTTCCAACCTTACAGCGTTGGTAAGTTCAACGTTACCGCTGCTTTGGGTGGTTTCAAATCTGACACCGCAGTTGCAGTCGGTGCAGGCTACCGCTTCAATGAAAACTTTGCGGCTAAAGCCGGTCTTGCAGTGGGTACCTCTTCAGGCAGCTCCGCATCTTACAACGTAGGCGTGAACTACGAATGGTAATACCGGTTTAGTGTTAAATAGGTATCAAACCCGCAGCTATGCTGCGGGTTTTTTGTTTTGTCTGGCGGGTTTGCTCAAGCGTACATGAATCTCGAAGAAAAGGCTTAACTCCTGAAGCCTATACATAAAGTGAGGTCGTCTGAAAACCCAATTTCAGTTTTCAGACGACCTCACTTATATTTCCTGCCGATTACATTCCGGGGAACATTCCTTTCATACCCTTCATGCCTTTAGCCATACGCATCAGTTTGCCCAGTCCTTTTCCGCTAAACATTTTCATAACTTGTTGCGATTGTTCGAACTGTTTGAGCATTTTGTTGACTTCCTCCACGCTGGTTCCGGCGCCCGCGGCAATACGGCGTTTGCGGCTGGCTTTGAGCAGGGTTGGGTTGGCGCGTTCTTTCGGTGTCATGGAGTTGATGATGGCTTCGACTTTACCCATGGCTTTTTCTGCCGTGCCTTCGGGAATTTGTTTGGAAATCTGACCCAGTTCGCCCGGCATTTTTGACATCAGGCTTTCCAGCCCGCCCATATTGCGCATTTGCTGGATTTGTTCTTTAAAGTCATTGAGGTCGAAGCCTTTGCCTTTTTGCAGCTTTTTCGCCATTTTGGCGGCGGCTTCTTCGTCTATGCCTTTTTGGACGTCTTCAATCAGACTTAATACGTCGCCCATGCCGAGGATACGGCTGGCGATACGGTCTGGGTAGAAGGGTTCGAGTCCTGTGATTTTTTCACCGATACCGATAAATTTGATGGGTTTTCCGGTAACGTGGCGTACAGACAATGCCGCCCCACCGCGCGAATCGCCGTCCATTTTAGTCAGAATGACGCCAGTCAACGGCAAGGCTTCGTTAAATGCTTGTGCGGTGTTTACAGCGTCTTGGCCCAACATGGCATCGACGACGAATAAAGTTTCTACGGGATTGACGGCTGCGTGCAGCGCTTTGATTTCATTCATCATCTCTTCGTCAATCGCCAAGCGTCCGGCGGTATCGACCATCAAGACGTCGTAAAAGTGTTTTTTTGCATAATCAATCGCAGCAGTGGCAATTTCGACAGGTTTCTGATTGGAATCGGAAGGGAAGAAGTCAATGCCGACTTGCTCAGCCAAAAGGCGCAACTGTTCGATGGCGGCAGGGCGATACACGTCGGCTGAAACGACCAAGACTTTTTTCTTCTGTTCGTTTTTCAGTAGGCGGGCGAGTTTGCCGACGGTGGTGGTTTTACCCGCACCTTGCAGACCTGCCATTAAAACGACAGCAGGCGGTACAGCCGCCAAGTCCAAAGAGGAATTTTCCTTGCCCATCAATTCGATCAGGGCTTGGTTGACGACACCGATAAAGGCTTGGTCGGGAGTCAGGCTGCCGGCAACTTCCTGTCCAAGGGCTTTTTCTTTGACGTTGTTGACAAATTCTTTTACAACAGGCAGGGCTACGTCCGCTTCGAGCAGGGCAAGGCGGACTTCCCGCAGCGCCTCTTTGATGTTGTCTTCTGTCAGTTTTGCTTGACCGCGGATATTTTTGAAAACTTTACTAAAGCGGTTGGTTAAGTTGTCTAACATGCTTGTCCTTGGTAATGATAATAGCTGCCCTGTTCGGGGCATTCTTTGCTAAAATAAAATTGAGATTATTTTACACTATCGCGTGCGGTTATGTATGCGCGCCAAGAAAGTTTGTTATGCCGACTATCCTGATTTGCCTGATACTGGTGTATGCCGGATTGGGTATATTCGTTTGGTTCAATCACAAGACCCGAGAGATTAAAGATTATCCTCTAAAAGCCGAGTTGGCTGTTTTGGGTGCTGCGCTGACCATGCACGGTGCCGTATTACTTATGCCTGTCATTCAAGACAAGATTTTGATTATGGGCTTTGGGTATTCCATCAGTTTGATTGTATGGTTGATGCTGCTGGTGTATTTCGTTGGTAGTTTTTTCTATCGTCTGCGCGGATTGCAGCTGCTTTTATATCCATGTGCAGCGTTTACCTTGTTATTGGGTGCGCTGTTCCCTGGGAAATATGTCGGTTACCAAATCAATGATTTGCCGTTTATGTCGCACATTGGTACATCGCTGCTGGCATACGGTTTATTCGGTATTGTGACCTTGTTTGCCGTTTTGATTTTGCTGCTCAACCGTAACCTGCATAGACGACGTGTTTCCAGTTTGTCCAGTTTTCTACCGTCTTTACTGAGTTTGGAAAAGCTCATGTTCCAGGGGATGTGGGTAGGTTTTATCTTATTAACCTATTCGGTTGTCAGCGGGACATTTTTTGCAGAGGCTGTATTCGGAAAACCCGTTACATTTACCCATAAAACCGTATTCGGCATTCTCTCATGGATAATTTACGGTGCGTTGCTGCTTAAACACAGTATGACGGCATGGCGGGGCAAAAAAGCAGCCGTTTGGACAATCATCGGGTTTGTCAGCCTAATGTTCGCTTATGTAGGAAGCAAGTTTGTATTGGAAATCTTGCTGCAGCGTTAAGATGAGAGTTATTCAGGTAATAGTGTATTTGGATTAACAAAGGTCGTCTGAAAGGGATTTCAGACGACCTTTGTTGTTTGATGTTGATTGAGTTTGGTTTGAGAATATTTTGAAATAAAAGTCTTTGTATTTCAGGTTGTTGTTAGGTTTTTTGGAATTTTTTGCGGTTTAGGGATTGACGGTTTTCGAGGAGGGGGGTATAGTTCGGTTCTTCGCTGCTTCGGCGGTGACTGAACGAACAGGTAAGTATATCACAGTTGATCTGATTTTTCGAGGTTTTAAGAAAAGTTTTGATTGACAATGAGATGAAATGCTTTATAATTCGTTTTCGCTCTTTAACAAAACAGATTACCGATAAGTGTGAGTGCGACAGCCTCACACTGTTTGAAAGACAGACAAGATGATGTTTTAGACATTGTCCTGTTGGTTTCTTTGAAGCAGACCAGAAGTTAAAAAGTTAGAGATTGAACATAAGAGTTTGATCCTGGCTCAGATTGAACGCTGGCGGCATGCTTTACACATGCAAGTCGGACGGCAGCACAGAGAAGCTTGCTTCTTGGGTGGCGAGTGGCGAACGGGTGAGTAACATATCGGAACGTACCGAGCAGTGGGGGATAACTAATCGAAAGATTAGCTAATACCGCATATATTCTGAGGAAGAAAGCAGGGGACCATTTGGCCTTGCGCTGTTTGAGCGGCCGATATCTGATTAGCTAGTTGGTGGGGTAAAGGCCTACCAAGGCGACGATCAGTAGCGGGTCTGAGAGGATGATCCGCCACACTGGGACTGAGACACGGCCCAGACTCCTACGGGAGGCAGCAGTGGGGAATTTTGGACAATGGGCGCAAGCCTGATCCAGCCATGCCGCGTGTCTGAAGAAGGCCTTCGGGTTGTAAAGGACTTTTGTCAGGGAAGAAAAGGGCGGGGTTAATACCCCTGTCTGATGACGGTACCTGAAGAATAAGCACCGGCTAACTACGTGCCAGCAGCCGCGGTAATACGTAGGGTGCGAGCGTTAATCGGAATTACTGGGCGTAAAGCGGGCGCAGACGGTTACTTAAGCAGGATGTGAAATCCCCGGGCTCAACCTGGGAACTGCGTTCTGAACTGGGTGACTAGAGTGTGTCAGAGGGAGGTAGAATTCCACGTGTAGCAGTGAAATGCGTAGAGATGTGGAGGAATACCGATGGCGAAGGCAGCCTCCTGGGATAACACTGACGTTCATGCCCGAAAGCGTGGGTAGCAAACAGGATTAGATACCCTGGTAGTCCACGCCCTAAACGATGTCGATTAGCTGTTGGGCAGCATGACTGCTTAGTAGCGAAGCTAACGCGTGAAATCGACCGCCTGGGGAGTACGGTCGCAAGATTAAAACTCAAAGGAATTGACGGGGACCCGCACAAGCGGTGGATGATGTGGATTAATTCGATGCAACGCGAAGAACCTTACCTGGTCTTGACATGTACGGAACCCTCCAGAGACGGAGGGGTGCCTTCGGGAGCCGTAACACAGGTGCTGCATGGCTGTCGTCAGCTCGTGTCGTGAGATGTTGGGTTAAGTCCCGCAACGAGCGCAACCCTTGTCATTAGTTGCCATCATTAAGTTGGGCACTCTAATGAGACTGCCGGTGACAAGCCGGAGGAAGGTGGGGATGACGTCAAGTCCTCATGGCCCTTATGACCAGGGCTTCACACGTCATACAATGGTCGGTACAGAGGGTAGCCAAGCCGCGAGGTGGAGCCAATCTCACAAAACCGATCGTAGTCCGGATTGCACTCTGCAACTCGAGTGCATGAAGTCGGAATCGCTAGTAATCGCAGGTCAGCATACTGCGGTGAATACGTTCCCGGGTCTTGTACACACCGCCCGTCACACCATGGGAGTGGGGGATACCAGAAGTAGGTAGGGTAACCGCAAGGAGCCCGCTTACCACGGTATGCTTCATGACTGGGGTGAAGTCGTAACAAGGTAGCCGTAGGGGAACCTGCGGCTGGATCACCTCCTTTCTAGAGAAAGAAGAGGTTGTCGCATTCACACTTATCGGTAAACTGTAGAAGATGCGGAAAAATGCTTGAGTGAAGACAAGGTTCGCTTAAGAAGAGAATCCGGGTTTGTAGCTCAGCTGGTTAGAGCACACGCTTGATAAGCGTGGGGTCGGAGGTTCAAGTCCTCCCAGACCCACCAAGAACGGGGGCATAGCTCAGTTGGTAGAGCACCTGCTTTGCAAGCAGGGGGTCATCGGTTCGATCCCGTTTGCCTCCACCAATACTTTCCAAATCAAAGCGAGTTAAAAGGCAGTGTAACTGCTTTCTTTTTTTCTAAAGAGAAGTCTGCTGACGAATCAGTTTGACGGAAAAAGAAAGGCTGCTATAATAATCAGCTCATTTTGATTTGCGAAGTAAATAGCAATATTGAACGCATCGATCTTTAACAAATTGGAAAGCCGAAATCAACAAACAAAGACAATGTGTCTGTTTTTGATGATTGACCAATTGCAAACGGTCAGTTGTCTCCTGGATAGGAAAAGAAAAACAGGTACAGTATTTGGGTGATGATTGTATCGACTTAATTCCGAAAGACAAAAGGCGGGATTAAGACACAACAAGCAGTAAGCTTTATCAGAGTAGGAAATTCAAGTTTGATGTTCTAGTCAACGGAGTGTCAGGCAAAGTCAGAGAAGTTCTTGAAATGATAGAGTCAAGTGAATAAGTGCATCAGGTGGATGCCTTGGCGATGATAGGCGACGAAGGACGTGTAAGCCTGCGAAAAGCGTGGGGGAGCTGGCAATAAAGCTATGATCCCGCGATGTCCGAATGGGGAAACCCACTGCATTCTGTGCAGTATCCTAAGTTGAATACATAGACTTAGAGAAGCGAACCCGGAGAACTGAACCATCTAAGTACCCGGAGGAAAAGAAATCAACCGAGATTCCGCAAGTAGTGGCGAGCGAACGCGGAGGAGCCTGTACGTAATAACTGTCGAGATAGAAGAACAAGCTGGGAAGCTTGACCATAGTGGGTGATAGTCCCGTATTCGAAATCTCAACGGTGGTACTAAGCGTACGAAAAGTAGGGCGGGACACGTGAAATCCTGTCTGAATATGGGGGGACCATCCTCCAAGGCTAAATACTCATCATCGACCGATAGTGAACCAGTACCGTGAGGGAAAGGCGAAAAGAACCCCGGGAGGGGAGTGAAATAGAACCTGAAACCTGATGCATACAAACAGTGGGAGCACCCATGTGGTGTGACTGCGTACCTTTTGTATAATGGGTCAACGACTTACATTCAGTAGCGAGCTTAACCGAATAGGGGAGGCGTAGGGAAACCGAGTCTTAATAGGGCGAAGAGTTGCTGGGTGTAGACCCGAAACCGAGTGATCTATCCATGGCCAGGTTGAAGGTGCCGTAACAGGTACTGGAGGACCGAACCCACGCATGTTGCAAAATGCGGGGATGAGCTGTGGATAGGGGTGAAAGGCTAAACAAACTCGGAGATAGCTGGTTCTCCCCGAAAACTATTTAGGTAGTGCCTCGAGCAAGACACTGATGGGGGTAAAGCACTGTTATGGCTAGGGGGTTATTGCAACTTACCAACCCATGGCAAACTAAGAATACCATCAAGTGGTTCCTCGGGAGACAGACAGCGGGTGCTAACGTCCGTTGTCAAGAGGGAAACAACCCAGACCGCCAGCTAAGGTCCCAAATGATAGATTAAGTGGTAAACGAAGTGGGAAGGCCCAGACAGCCAGGATGTTGGCTTAGAAGCAGCCATCATTTAAAGAAAGCGTAATAGCTCACTGGTCGAGTCGTCCTGCGCGGAAGATGTAACGGGGCTCAAATCTATAACCGAAGCTGCGGATGCCAGTTTACTGGCATGGTAGGGGAGCGTTCTGTAGGCCGATGAAGGTGCATTGTAAAGTGTGCTGGAGGTATCAGAAGTGCGAATGTTGACATGAGTAGCGATAAAGCGGGTGAAAAGCCCGCTCGCCGAAAGCCCAAGGTTTCCTACGCAACGTTCATCGGCGTAGGGTGAGTCGGCCCCTAAGGTGAGGCAGAAATGCGTAGTCGATGGGAAACAGGTTAATATTCCTGTACTTGATTCAAATGCGATGTGGGGACGGAGAAGGTTAGGTTAGCAAGCTGTTGGAATAGCTTGTTTAAGCCGGTAGGTGGAAGACTTAGGCAAATCCGGGTCTTCTTAACACCGAGAAGTGACGACGAGTGTCTACGGACATGAAGTAACCGATACCACGCTTCCAGGAAAAGCCACTAAGCTTCAGTTTGAATCGAACCGTACCGCAAACCGACACAGGTGGGCAGGATGAGAATTCTAAGGCGCTTGAGAGAACTCGGGAGAAGGAACTCGGCAAATTGATACCGTAACTTCGGGAGAAGGTATGCCCTCTAAGGTTAAGGACTTGCTCCGTAAGCCTCGGAGGGTCGCAGAGAATAGGTGGCTGCGACTGTTTATTAAAAACACAGCACTCTGCTAACACGAAAGTGGACGTATAGGGTGTGACGCCTGCCCGGTGCTGGAAGGTTAATTGAAGATGTGAGAGCATCGGATCGAAGCCCCAGTAAACGGCGGCCGTAACTATAACGGTCCTAAGGTAGCGAAATTCCTTGTCGGGTAAGTTCCGACCCGCACGAATGGCGTAACGATGGCCACACTGTCTCCTCCCGAGACTCAGCGAAGTTGAAGTGGTTGTGAAGATGCAATCTACCCGCTGCTAGACGGAAAGACCCCGTGAACCTTTACTGTAGCTTTGCATTGGACTTTGAAGTCACTTGTGTAGGATAGGTGGGAGGCTTAGAAGCAGAGACGCCAGTCTCTGTGGAGCCGTCCTTGAAATACCACCCTGGTGTCTTTGAGGTTCTAACCCAGACCCGTAATCCGGGTCGGGGACCGTGCATGGTAGGCAGTTTGACTGGGGCGGTCTCCTCCCAAAGAGTAACGGAGGAGTTCGAAGGTTACCTAGGTCCGGTCGGAAATCGGACTGATAGTGCAATGGCAAAAGGTAGCTTAACTGCGAGACCGACAAGTCGAGCAGGTGCGAAAGCAGGACATAGTGATCCGGTGGTTCTGTATGGAAGGGCCATCGCTCAACGGATAAAAGGTACTCCGGGGATAACAGGCTGATTCCGCCCAAGAGTTCATATCGACGGCGGAGTTTGGCACCTCGATGTCGGCTCATCACATCCTGGGGCTGTAGTCGGTCCCAAGGGTATGGCTGTTCGCCATTTAAAGTGGTACGTGAGCTGGGTTTAAAACGTCGTGAGACAGTTTGGTCCCTATCTGCAGTGGGCGTTGGAAGTTTGACGGGGGCTGCTCCTAGTACGAGAGGACCGGAGTGGACGAACCTCTGGTGTACCGGTTGTAACGCCAGTTGCATAGCCGGGTAGCTAAGTTCGGAAGAGATAAGCGCTGAAAGCATCTAAGCGCGAAACTCGCCTGAAGATGAGACTTCCCTTGCGGTTTAACCGCACTAAAGAGTCGTTCGAGACCAGGACGTTGATAGGTGGGGTGTGGAAGCGCGGTAACGCGTGAAGCTAACCCATACTAATTGCTCGTGAGGCTTGACTCTATCATTTGAAGAACTTCAAATAAAAAGCTTACTGACTGATTCAGTCATCACCGAATATATTGATTAAGGCTTTGCCGATTTGTACAGTTTAAGTTTGGCGGCCATAGCGAGTTGGTCCCACGCCTTCCCATCCCGAACAGGACCGTGAAACGACTCAGCGCCGATGATAGTGTGGTTCTTCCATGCGAAAGTAGGTCACTGCCAAACACCTATTCTAAGCCCCTGACAGATGTCGGGGGCTTTTACTTTTACCTCATATTTTATTCATACCTTTACTTGAAACTCGTCAGTGCCGTTCCTTGCCTTCTTGCTATGGCTTACTTGCTCACGAGTGGAGATAGGCGGGTGCGACGATAGCGCAGCGGGTAAATGTGACGGATAGGGAGGGTGCGGGTAAAATAGGGATGTTGTAGAATCAATACATAAAGAGATAGTAAACTAAGAAATCTTCAGGTATCGTTTGAAAGGAAACGGTAAGACGGATATGATAGCCAACTATTTTACGGTGCCGCACACACAGGCATCATCCGCATTCACAAACTATGGAGTATCTTCTTATGAAAAAATTCCTCTTTGCCGCCCTCTCCCTGCTGACCGCTTCGCTGTCGCTGGCCGCCGTCAACATCAATACCGCTTCCCCGTCCGAGTTGGAAGCCCTGCCCGGTATCGGCCCTGCCAAAGCCAAAGCCATCGTGGACTACCGTCAACAACATGGTGCCTTCAAATCGGTCGAGGAGTTGAAAAACGTCAAAGGTATCGGTGAGGGCATCTTCTCCAAACTGAAGGCGGAAGCAACCGTCGCCCCGGCCGCTCAAAACAAAGCCGCCACCCCCGCCGCTAAAAAATAAACCCGAGTGCGCCCTCCCGAATAGGGAATGTGCGCAGCTGCAGACCCGGTAATGAAAAGGCCGTCCGAATCCAGTCCGGAGTCGGACGGCCTTCGTGTCGGGCGGGTAAGGCTGCCATGCCTGTCCCGCTTCATTCGGCCGTCAGATCAGGATGCATATGTGGAAAGGTCGTCTGAAAATATATAGTGGATTAAAATTGCAATGATACGGCGTTGCCAACGCCCTTATGTACTACCCGTACACTGCGGGCGTTGCCGCCTTGTCTCATTTTTATTTTAATCCACTATAGCGGGCTGCAATACTGCCTTAGTGTCGCAGTGAGAAGGTTCGTTATTGGAAACGACTGCCTTGCCGGCGCACTATGCCGACTACGTCCCCGCCAAATAGCGCGTTGACATCCGTTTCGTCAAATACGTATTTAGTGTGGCAAAAGTCGCAATCGATTTGGATACTGCCTTGTTCTGCAACAATACCGCCAACTTCTTCTCCGCCTAACATAAGCAGCATATCGCTGACTTTGCCGTGTGAGCAGGTGCAGGCAAATTCGATACTTTCGGGATCGAAAACCCGGGGAGGGGTTTCATGATAGAGCCGATAGAGAACGTGTTGTGCGTCTAGGGCAGTTAGCTCTTTCGGTGTCAGCGTTTGGGTCAGTGTGTTGATGAGTTCCCATGATTCGGTGTCTAGTTCTTCTTCGGGCAGACGTTGTACCAGCAATCCTCCGCTGACATGATCTGAAGCGGCGAGAACGATGTGGGTATCGAGTTGCTCGGAACGTTTGATATAGTTCATGAGCATTTGGGCGATATTGTCGCCTTCAAGCGGGACAACGCCTTGCCAAGGTTCGGCATCTTTGGGTTGATGTGTGAGTACGAAAACGCTGTTGCTGCCCAAAAGGTCGGTCAGGCTTTCGTCATCATGGATGTCGGCGGTTTCATCCCAGCGGGCGGTAGCGCGAACGGTGTTGTCTGATGTGGCTTCGACCACAAGCATTTTCAGACGACCTTGTCCCTGTACTTGGACAATGAGCGTGCCTTCGTTTTTAAGGTTGCTGGAGAGAAGCGCACCTGCAGCGAGGAGTTCGCCTAATGCCCGGCGGATGGCGGCAGGGTAGTGTTTTTGTCCGGCGATGTGTTCCCACACGTTTTCAAGGCGGACGTGCAGACCGCGCACAGGCATATCGTCAAAGATGAAACGCGTGCGGATATCAGCATGGTTGATGTCGGTTTGCGGCATAAATTCCTCTGTTTTTCTGAATGATGGGTTGACGGCTATATGGTTGCGCTTGCAGAGAAATCAAGGGACTTTATAATCTGTCTTGCGTTCTTAACCTCTTGCTTTTAATCGCCATGTTCTACCTCTACCAATCCAACCGCCTCGAATCGCTAGCCGCCCTGTTTGCCGGAATCCAAAGGGTCAGGCCGCTTGAGTCTGCTTTGGCGGCGGAACAGATTGTGGTGCAGAGTCAGGGGATGCGGCGTTATTTGAGCGTGTATCTGGCGCGCGAACTGGGGGTAGCGGCGAATTTGCAATTCAGCCTGCCGGCGGGTTTGACGTGGCAGTTGATGCAGAAGCTGATTCCCGATATTCCCGCGCTCAGTCCGTTTTCGCCGGAGGTGATGCGCTGGCGGCTTTTGGATTTGTTCCGCAGCGAGCGTTTTCAGACGACCTCTGAATTTGAAAACGTCCGCTCTGTCTTGCAAAGCTATTTGGGCAGCGGCGAGTCGGCGGATTATCAGTTGGCGGGGCAGTTGGCGGATATTTTCGACCAGTATCTGGTGTACCGGCCGCAGTGGATTGATGCCTGGCAGGAAGGCAAACTTCTGGGGCTGGGCGAGGACGAGGTCTGGCAGGCGCAGCTTTGGCGCTATTTGGACGACGGCAACCAATCTGCGCCGCATCGTGTGGAGCTGTGGGAAAAGCTGCTGTCGTCTTTGGATAAGGCGCACCTGCCCGAGCGGTTTTTCGTATTCGGCATTTCGACGATGGCGCCGATGTATTTGCAGCTTTTGCAGAAAATTTCGGAACATTGCGATGTGTTTGTGTTCGCGCTCAATCCGAGCGGGCAGTATTGGGGCAATGTGATTGAGGCGGCGCAGCTGTTGAAGGGCGGCGACGATGCGGATTTGTCGCAAACGGGGCATCCGCTGTTGGCATCGCTGGGCAAGCAGGGGCGTGATTTTTTTGATTTTCTGACGGAAATCGGCTTGGAGGAGCAGCCTGTGTTTGAAGAGGTTTCAGACGACACGCTGCTGCACTGCCTGCAAAACGATATTCAAAACCTGCGTATGCCGTCTGAACACAGCCGCACGGATTTGCTGGGCGACGGCTCCGTCCGTATCGTGTCGGCACACAGCCCCCTGCGAGAATTGCAGATTTTGAAGGACAAGCTGTTGCGGATTCTGCACGAACATCCCGACTGGCAGCCGCACGATATTGCCGTTTTGACGCCGAACATCGAACCGTACAGCCCGTTTATCGAGGCGGTGTTCGGGCAGGCGCAGGGCGGGGCGCAGGCTTTGCCGTATTCGGTGTCGGACGTAAAACTCAGCCGCCGCCAGCCGCTGCTTTACGCGCTGGAGCAGACGCTGGATTTGCTGGAAAGCCGGTTTGAAGTCGATAAAGTGCTGCCGCTGTTGGAAAGCGGTTTGGTGCTGCGCCGTTTCGGGCTGACGGCGGACGATTTGCCGCTGCTGCACGACACCATTGCCGAATTGAACGTGCATTGGGGGTTGGACGGAACAATGCGCGGCGCAGCGGACAATTTGTTTACTTGGCAGCAGGCGTTGGAACGCATCGTGTTGGGCTGGATGCTGCCCGACGACGGCAGCTCTCTCTGGCAAAACGTCAGCGCGTGGCACGGCGACGTCAACCGCCTTGATGTGTTCGGCCGCTTTGCCGCCTTTATCCGCACGCTGTCCCGCCTTGCCGCCGAGTGGCGCAAACCCGCAACGGCAGAGGAATGGACGGAACGCTGCCGCGATTTGGTGCAGTCATTATTCCTGCCCGACGCCGACGACCAATACGCCTTGCAGCAGTTTGAGCAGGCGTTGGCAAAATGGCAGGAAGAAACCGAGTTGGCAGGCTTTCGCGGCACTTTGCCGCAACACACCGTTATCCGCCACATCCGCCGCTTTTTGGGCAGCGAAAGCCAAGCGGGCTTCCTGCGCGGCGGCATCACCTTTTGCAGCATGGTGCCGATGAGGAGCCTGCCGTTTAAAGTCATCTGCCTCTTGGGTCTGAACGACGGCGATTTCCCGCGTAACACTAAAGCCGCCGTGTTCGACCTGATTGCCAAACACCCGCAAAAAGGCGACCGCGCCCGCCGCGACGACGACCGCTACCTCTTCCTCGAAGCCATCATCAGCGCGCGCGACATCCTTTATCTTTCCTACGTCGGCCGCAGCATCCGCAACGACGACGAACTCGCCCCGTCCGCCCTTGTCAGCGAACTCATCGACACCATCGCCGCCATGACCGGACGGCGCAGCAAAGAGCTGGCGGAACACTGGGTCGAACAACATCCCCTGCAACCGTTCTCACACCGCTATTTCATCGCAGACAAAATTTCAGACGACCTCTTCAGCACGCGGCAGGACTACGCCGAAGCCCTCAACCGCCCGCGCGAACAGGTGCGTCCGTTTTTCAGCGAAGCCCTCGAAGAAAACACCCCCGTCCCGACCGTCTGGCAGGACGACTTCATCCGCTTCTGGAAAAATCCCGTCAAAGCATGGCTGCAACAAACCTTGGGCTGGCGCGAACCCTACCGCGACGAAGCATGGGAATCCGCCGAACCCTTCGAGCCGCAACGCGCCGACAAAATCGCCGCCGCCTACCTCGATGCCCGCCGCCACAACCAAGACTTTCAAGAAACCGCCGTCCGCCTCGACGCCGAAAGCCTGTTACCCGCCGGTGAATTGGGTAAATTGTGGCAGCAGAATTTCCAAGCCGCCGCCAAACGCATCGACAGCGAATTGCTGCAAAGCCCCAAACTGCCGCCCTTTGCCTATGAAATCCAGTTCGACGGGCAAACCCTGCAAGGCAGCCTCGGCAACCTGTACCAATGCGGCCAAGTGTTCTACCTCGACCGAAAACCCAACGCCCCGCAACGCATCGCCCTCCTGCTCGAACATTTAATCTTTTGCGCAGTAGGGTCGTCTGAAACCGAAACCTACCAAACCTATATCGTTCAGCCCGAAGAAACGACGCTTTATCCCGCAATCCCTAGCAGCCACGCGCAACAAATGCTGCAAAAATGGCTGACGTTCTTCAACCTCGGACAAACGCGCCCGCTGCCTTTCTTCGCCAAAACCAGCCTCGCCGCCGCCGAAGCCTACGGCAAAAAACAGAGCTGGGAAGATGCCCTGAACAAAGCCAAGGAAAGCTATCACGGCAACAAAGTCAGCAAAGGCCAAAAAGACTATACCGAAGTTGCCTTAGTGTTCGGCAACGAAGACATTGAGCCGGTGGAAGGGGCGTTGTTTCAAGGATTGGTGGAAGAACTGCTGATACCGCTGCTGGACGCGGTAAATGAAGAATCGTCGGATGCGGCATAGAAGTCGGAAATCGGAAGAGGCCGTACCACAGGCAGGCTGCGCACTCTGAAAATGCAAAAGGAGCAAATGATGTTGAAACATTTTATTGCGATCGCTGTCGCCGTTTTATTGAGTCAAACGGCGTACAGCCAAGCCAAACCGAGAGCAACCATGTACACCGACTACACCGCCATCGTTGAAGATAAATGCGCCATCGCGGCAGACGGCGGCAGCATGATGCTGACCGTGCGCAACGCGGCAGGCAAGGAAACGGTTTTCTTTATCAACCGTGGTTTTGATGTCAAAAATACGCCTAAGTACAACCAAGTCCGTGATGACAAAGGGCATAAGCTGAGCAACGAGGAGAAAAAGCAGTTGTTTGCGCACTTGAAGACTTTAAAAACAAGGTGCAACAGCGAGGACTGCGCCGAGTTTGTGGATTCGTTTGTCAGGTAAACCGCATATCGTTTCGGCTGGCGTTGCTGGTTTTCAGACGACCTTGGGCTTCAAGAACTTATGTGATAAACGAAATCCGATTTCAGGAACGCGGGTCGATATGGCGCGCCATTTCCAATGCGGTAGCGACGGCGGTCATGAGGCTGCCTGAGTCTGCTTTGCCCGTTCCGGCAAGGTCGAGGGCGGTACCGTGATCGACCGAGGTGCGGATAAAGGGCAGCCCGAGCGTGATGTTGACGCCTTGCCCGAAGCTCGCGTATTTGAGCGTGGGCAGCCCTTGGTCGTGATACATCGCTAAAACGGTATCAGCGTCTTTGAGTAAAAAGGGCTGGAACACCGTATCGGCGGGATAGGGGCCGCGTGCGTCTATGCCTTCGCTTCGCAGCTGCTTGAGCGCGGGGATGATGATGTCGATTTCTTCATGGCCGAGATGGCCGTTTTCGCCTGCGTGCGGATTCAGTCCGGTCACTAGGATGCGGGGGCGGGCGATGCCGAATTTGTTGCGCAGGTCGGCGTGAAGGATGCGGGTCACGGACTCGACCAGCGGGCGGGTAATGGCGGCAGCGATGTCTTTGAGCGGAAGGTGGGTAGTAACGAGCGCCACTCGTAATCCGCCGCCCGCGAGCATCATGACGACTTGTTCGGTTTGGCTTTTTTCGGCGAGGTATTCGGTGTGGCCGCTGAAGAAATGGTCGCTGGCGTGTCCGTCGTTGATGACGCCTTTGTGCAGCGGCGCAGTAACCATGCCGTCGAAGAGGTCGTCTGAAATGCCTTGATAGGCAGTGTCCAGCAGTTTGAGGACGTAGGCGGCATTGGCGGGATGGAGTTTGCCCGCTTGGCAGGGCGCGTCTAAAGGAATGTGCAACACTTCCAATATGCCGCGTTCGGGCTTGCCGCCCTGCGGGTCGAAATCTTGCAGGGTGATGGTTTTGCCTAATTGTTCGGCACGGCTTTGCAGCAGATTTTTGTCGCCCAACACGATGCAGCGGCACGGCAAATCGGCAAACGCCAAATCCAAGCAGATATCGGGGCCGATGCCGGCAGGTTCGCCCGAAGTGACGGCTAAAACAGGTAAAGTCATGCGGATTCCTTATGGAATGATTCTGTTGCAGAAAAATGAAAACAGCGTTGTACGGTATAGTTGAGGTCGTCTGAAAACTTTTCAGACGACCTTTAGCTTATGCCCGCATCAGGCTGCGGTAGGCATTTTGTTTCAAAACGAGCACCAGCCAGCCGAGTACGAATGCGGTCGGGTAAAACCACAGCATCCGATTTCCGCCAAGCGGCAGGATAAGCGTCAGCATACATGCCAGTACGCCGAAACCCAAAGGCGTCCAAATATCATCCCGTTCGGCATAGTCGGCACACCGCTGCGGCAGCGTCAGCATCCAAACCAGTGCGGAGGCGAATGAAGCGGCTGCTCTGATAGGGAAGGATGCGTTGGGCGAACAAGGTGCCAGCAGGAATTGCGCCTGTTTTTTTGACAGATGGGGATGGAACGACCGCAGATACAGATTGGCGTTGAACCACAACAATATCATCAAAGCCGTCAGGATAAGCAATACCGAGTTGCCCGCCGTTTGCTCCAAATGTTTGTTTATCACATTGATTATCGGAAACATGGACATCAAGGACAGATTGACCGTCAGGCCGCCGACAATACTCCGTTCGCTTTTGATGTAGGAGAAAAAGGTACACCATGAATATATCCATGCGAGTACGGTCAGCAGGAAGAACATTACCGAACCGGTCGGGGTCAGGCACACGGCGGTCATCACGACAGGCAATACGAGCGCGCGCACAATCGCCGCTTTTTTAAACACAAAAGTCACCGTGAAGAGTTTGTAGAGAGACGGCAGCCATGTGAAAAATATGCTTCGGCAGACATTGACCAAGAAACACAAGAGCGCCAGCGTGAGGGTGGAGACGAGGGCCAACGAATAATACGCCTCGATATAGGCGGATAAAGCGTCATCGGCTGCCGCTGTAAACATGGCGACGAATATCGCCACAATCGGCAGCACAATCCGCATCTGCCGCCATGATTGCGCTTTCTGTAAAACAGACGTCAGTTTTGTCTTTCGCCTCATCAGCGCTGTGCGTACGGATGGCGATATTTCTTCCTGTAAAGTCGTATTCAGGAAAAACGCATTCACCGTTGCCCGCATATCGCGCCCTTGCTCAGTCAGACGGTTCAAGCTGTGCAGGAGCGGGAATTTGCCATTGGCGTTGTCAGACAAAACTTCCGCCGCATTGATGCAGTCATAAACCCACTCCAGCTCGTCCGTGTTCATACGGTGGAGGACTTCGCGGCTCTCGTGCCAGCGGAAATAAGACGCCCATTGCGCCCATACGATGATATTCGAAATATACCGATCGCGCAGAAAATCCAAAAATTCCCAAGCAATATATTCCGATTCGCCCAAAGGCAGCCGGTCCAATAAAGCGCGGATGTCGGGCCAGGAGCGTTCCAACGCCTCACTTTTCCCTTCATCTTGAATGCGTCCGATTTCCGCCAAAATATAATCCGCATCTACGCCATCGTATCCATGGTATGAATAAGCCTCGGCAGTTGCGCCGCTATATCCGTAGGGGTCGTCTGAAACATCAGTTTCTTCAATATGGTCTGTTTCTGCGTCTTTCCATGTATCGTGCGGATAGGCTTGGGTCGACTCATATGCCGCCGCCCCGTCAACATATTCGGTATGTCCATCAGGGTCGTCTGAAATATCTGCCTCATCGTTATCGGCATGATCCCAAGACCAATCGTCCGCGTCCTCTTCCTCATCGATGTAGGGCGCACGCGCCAAAGCCTCATCAAACGCCTCGCGCAGCCGCTGATATCCCTCCGCGTCATCGTCCGGACGTGTCGATTTCAACAGCTTCGCATAAGCGCGCCTGATGGCACGTTCGTCACCGGTAGGCGCAATGTGCAGAATTTCCCAGCAATCCATAGATTTCCTTGTTGTGGTATGAGTAGCGGCAAGTCATAAAGTATACAGCCTGGCTTGGTTCAAATTCAAAGGAAACGATACCGCTATCGGCATGACACAACGCCACTTGCCTTTAAAATATAGTGGATTAACTTTAAACCATTACGGCGTTGCCTCGCCTTAGCTCAAAGAGAACGATTCTCTAAGGTGCTGAAGCACCAAGTGAATCGGTTCCGTACTATCTGTACTGTCTGCGGCTTCGTCGCCTTGTCCTGATTTAAATTTAATCAACTATACCGTTAAAAAGGTCGTCTGAAACCCGATTCCGTTTCAGACGACCTTTGTGTTCAAACCCCGTTATTCGTATTTTTCGCAACGGATGGCAGAGTCTTCGCAGAACATCGCCGAAGTTTCCGCATTGCAGACAGTGCGGACGGCGCGGCGCGCTTCCCATTCGTTTTTCCCCGAAGCCTCAAACAACTTCTGGAACGGCTTGACGCTGCACACATAAACCCGATTCGGGTTGTACTATTTTGACTTGGCAAGGCGTTTTTCCAATTTACTGATACGGGCTTCCAAAGCCGCTATCCGCTCATTCTCTCCCATGCCGGAACGCGCCTCCTGTGCGGCAATAAAAGCCTCAATACGCGCCAGATCCGCAGCTAACCGCGCCAGTTCCGTTTCCATCTGAGCCTGTGCTGATTCCAACCGAGCCTGTTTGGCAGCCAAAGCCGAACTCTGCACATCCCGATCGGTAACAGAAGCCGCATTGGCAGCAGGCAAAACAGCGGCAAGCATCAGGGCAAAGAAAGATTTTTTCATGATATATCTCTAGGTCAGTTACAAAAACGGCATATTATATAGAAAACCCACATTGAATCAGCCGGCATTACCCCGCCTTGTCTGGATTTAAAGAGAATTTACCGAAACGCAGGCAGAAATGCGACAAAGATGCCTCTCTCCACCGAAGCTCCTTTTCAGACGACCTTATACCCATTTCAAGCAAAAAACGTTAAAATTCCGCCATTCACCTATCCGACAGCAGCAAAAACATGAGCGCACAAATCCTCGCCGTCGCCAACCAAAAAGGCGGCGTCGGCAAAACCACCACCACCGTCAACCTCGCGGCATCGCTCGCCTCCAAAGGCAAACGCGTCCTCGTCATCGACCTCGACCCGCAAGGCAACGCCACCACAGGCAGCGGCATAGACAAAGCCCGCCTCGAAGAAGGCGTGTACCAAGTCGTATTGGGCGATACCGACATCAAAACCGCCGTCGTCCGCAGCGGGGACGGCAGCTACGACGTACTCGGCGCAAACCGCGCGCTTGCCGGTGCCGAAATCGAGCTGGTGCAAGAAATCGCCCGCGAAATCCGCCTCAAAAACGCCCTGCAAACCGTCGAAAACGACTACGACTTCGTCCTCATCGACTGCCCCCCTTCGCTGACCCTGCTCACGCTCAACGGACTCGTCGCCGCCAACGGCGTCATCGTCCCCATGTTGTGCGAATACTATGCCCTCGAAGGCATCTCCGACCTCATCGCCACCGTGCGCAAAATCCGTCAGGCAATCAACCCGCGCCTCGACATCACCGGCATCGTCCGCACCCTCTACGACAGCCGCAGCCGCCTCGTCGTCGAAGTCAGCGAACAACTTTTCCAACATTTCGGCAACCTGAT